>JAIBJN010000035.1 GCA_020029595.1 Actinomycetota bacterium
GGGACTTGCGGCGTCCCTCGGCCGGCTCGTTGATCGGGAACTTGATGCGCCCCTCGCCGTCGACGACGACCTTCGACATGAGCGCGGAGTACTCGGTCGAGATCTCCTCGTCGGAGAAGTGGAGCATCTCGGTGAACCCGAGAACGCGCTCGTAGAAGTCCACCCACTCGTTCATACGGCCCAGCTCGACGTTCCCGACCGCGTGGTCGAACTCCGTCAGGAGCCCGAGGTCCGCTCCGCCGTCAACCGCGGCGTAGCCGGGCAGGAAGGGCCCGGCGTAGGACCCGCGCTCGACGAACGTGTGCACAGTCTCGCCGTACGTGGCGATGGAAGCGATGCGAACGGTCCCGTGCTCGTCCTCGAGCTCGTACGGCTCGTCCACGCCGCGGGCGCCGCGCTCGAGCGCCGTCCGGTAGGCGGCTCTGGCGTCCGGCACCGCGAGCGCCAGCGAGTGGACGCCGTCTCCGTGCGCGGCGACGTGAGCGGCGACGGGGCTTGCGCCCGTCAGGGGCCCCGTCAGCATGAGGCGGACGTCCCCGTGCGCGACGACGCGGGAGGCGCGGTCGCGGACGCCGGTCTCGAGCCCGGACGCGGCGACCTCGCGGAAGCCGTAGGCGGTGACGAAGTAGTGAGCCGCCTGAGTCGCGTTCCCGACCCACATCTCGATGTGGTCGAGCCCGAGCAGCGGCATCGGATCGGTGGTGGGGCCCGGCGTCCGGGCGTGAAGCTCAGTCGGCATCCTCAACTCCTCGTGGGGGGCGTTGAAATGATGTCCTGCTACTCGCACGGTAACAAGGTATATTCGTTGCGTTTTGAGTCCTCGAACTGCCACGCTCGACCAAATCGATCAGCGAATCGTTGCGCTGCTCCGAGAAGGCGCGCGCCGATCATTCCGGGAGATCGGCGAGGCCGTCGGCCTGTCTGCCCCGGCCGTCAAGCGGCGCGTCGACCGCCTCGAGGCATCCGGCGTCATCGCCGGCTACACGGCAGTCCTCGACCCCGTCCACCTCGGCTGGCCGATGCAGGCGATCGTCTCGCTCATCTGCGAGGGCACGATGGACGCGGACGAGGTGCGAGCTGCCTTCGAAGGTCACCCCGAGGTCGGTGCCGCGTACACGGTCGCCGGCGAGGCGAGCGCCGTCCTGCTCGTCCGCGCCTCCGACACCCAGCACCTCGAGCGCCTGCTCGAGAGGCTGCGCGAGCACAATGGCGTCCTGCGAACGCAGACCCAGATCGTGCTCTCGACGCTCTTCGAGCGCCCGCTGACGCTCGAGTCCTGACACCCCGCAGGCCCGGGGTCCGCCGCGGGCCTCCCTCCGCTTCCAGCCTATCGCTGAAGAGCGCGCGTGTGGCGCGCACGATGCGCCGAGAGCGTCACGACTGCGTGCCGGCTTCGTCCGCGCCGCCGACTCGGTTCCGCAGCACGCCGATCCCCTCGATCTCGAGCTCGACGACGTCCCCCGGCCGAAGCCAGCGCCCGTCGGCGTGCTCCAGGATGCACCCTGTCCCCACTGTGCCCGAGCCGAGGATGTCGCCCGCCACGAGCCGCGTGTTCCGGGCGGCGTGGGCGGCAAGCTCCTCCCAGGGCCAGTGGATGTCTCCCAGGTTCCCGCGCGAGCGCTCCTCCCCGTTCACTCGTGCGACCATGGTCAGCCCGAGGTCGCCGAGCTCGTCCGGGGTCGCGACGACCGGCCCGAGGCTCGTGGCGAAGTCCTTCCCCTTGGCGGGCCCGAGTCCGACCACCATCTCCATCTTCTGGAGGTCGCGCGCGGACCAGTCGTTCATGACCGTGAAGCCGGCGATCCGCCCGCCGCGCCCGATCACCGCAGCCGCCTCCAGCTCGTAGTCCCAGGCCGAGCTTTCCGGCGGGAACACGATCTCGTCGTCGGGCCCGGAGACTGCGGCCGGGTTGGAGAAGTAGAAGACCGGGATCCGGTACCACTCCGGCGCCATCTCCAGGCCCCGCTGGGCGCGCGCCGTCTGCACGTGCCGCTCGAAGGCGTAGAAGTCGCGCACCGACGGCGGCCGGGGGATCGGCGCCACGAGACGGACGTCCCCGAGCGCGTGCTCCCCGATGTCCCCGCCTCCGGCCTCGAGCCAGGCTGCGAGCGAGGGGGCGTCGAGCTCGACGACCCGATCTCCCTCGACCCGCCCTGGGGCCTCACGGCCCCCCGCTGCGAACGTGCAGAGCCTCAGGGCCTAGCCTTCGATCGGGATGACGTTCGTCGCCTCGGGGCCCTTGGTGCCCTCGCGGGCCTCGTACTCGACCCGGGCGCCCTCGACGAGCGTCTTGAACCCGTCGCCGGCGATGTTGGAGAAGTGGACGAAGAGATCCTTCGTGCCGTCGTCGGGCGCGATGAAGCCGTAACCCTTCGCGTCGTTGAACCACTTCACGGTTCCGGTTGCCATGTGAACACCTCCCTTCCCACGTGCTCGAACGGGTAAGGGAGGCGCCTTGGACGCCCCGGTACTTGCCCGCGCCCCCCGAGCGTAGCCGGAGGCACTACAGATTCCTGCGGAGCGCCTGGGCGCGCTCGAAGTCCTCGGTCACGCCGGCGATTCTAGGGGAGGTCCTAGTCCGGAGACGGGGCAGGCGGCCGAGCCTGCCGGGCCAGGAGGATCCCCGCGCCGATCACGAGCCCGCCGAGGAACTGAAGCGCGGTCATCTCCTCCGAGAGGACGACGAGCGCGAAGAAGGCGCCGAGGAAGGGCTGGAGATTGGCGTACAGCGACGCGCGCGCGGCGCCGACGCGGTCGATGGCGGTGAACCACATGACGTTCGTGAAGACGAGCGAGAAGAAGAGGCTGTAGAGGAAGCACGCCCAAGCGAGCCCGCTCAGGGCCGCCCAGTCCTGCTCGGCGAGCTGCCGCACGGCGGAGAGGAGCAACGGGACGGAGCCGACGAGGAGCATGAACGCACTGATCCGGTACGGCGAGTAGCGCTGCATGAGCGGGCCCATGGCGACCGAGTACGCCGCCCACGTCACCGAGGCGCCGAGGGCCAGGAGGATCCCGCCGAGGTCGCCGCCCAATCCTCCCGTGGAGCCGGCCGCGACGAGAGCGACGCCGGAGAACGAGACGACGGTCGCGAGCCAGTGGCGGAGGTGGAGGCGCTCCAGGCCGAAGGCCTGGGCGACGAGGGCCACGAAGATCGGCAGTGTCCCGAACATGAGCGCGACCGTCGCGGCCGTGGTCAGGCGGACGCTGTAGACGAACGTCAGCTGGTTCAACCAGATTCCGAGCGCGGCCGCGACGACCATGAGCCGCAGGTCGGCGCGCTCCACGCGGAGCGTCCCCTCGCGTCCGAACGTGAATGCTGAGAACAGGACGGCGCCGATCGCGAAGCGCACGGAGGAGTACGCAAGCGGCTCCCACCCGTGCGTGAGCGCGTACTTGACGACCGTGAAGTTGAAGCTCCAGAAGAGGACCGTGAGAAGGAGGAGGACGTCGGCCGGGAGGCGGTGGCGCACGGGCGCGAAGGCTATCCCGGGCACCCGCCCCCGCCCCGGGGCGACCGCCAGGGGCGACGAGGTAGAGTCGCGGCGATGACGGAGCCCGCCGGGCACGAGCCGACCCGGGCCTCAGAGCCGCCACCGGAGGTCCGCGTCGAGCCGACGATCGACGACGTCGACGAGCTCGTCGGGCCGGCGACCCCGCACTTCGCCATGCAGCTCCGGGCCCGCGTCCGGGCGCTCGTCCGCGACCTTCCCGAGGAGCACCCGGTGCGTCGCTACGCCGAGGAGAAGATCGAGCTCCTCGAACGCCTCGCATTCGCCACGTCGAAGGCGGAGGAGGGGCCGCTCGAGCCGGCGACCCGCCTCGGGTGGGAGGAGCTCCCCAGCCACGCCCCGGCCTCTGATCCGCAGCAGCCGAGAACGGACTGATGGCGGTCTTCGCCGGCAAGTCCGTCCTCGTGACGGGCGGCTCGCGCGGCATCGGCAGGGAGATCGCGCTTCGCTTCGCGGAGCTCGGCGCGGCGAAGGTGGCGATCAGCTACCTGCGAAACGACTCGGCCGCCGAGGAGGCCGGCGAGGAGATCCGCGGGCGCGGCGCCCAGGCCCTCCTCCTGCGCGGCAACGTCGGCGAGCCGGAGAAGGCCGCCGGGCTCGTGGAGCAGGCCGGCCCGCTCGACGTGCTCGTCTCGAACGCCGCCACCGGCGTCATCCGCCCCGCGCTCGAGCTCGAGGAGCGCCACTGGGACTGGACGATGAACGCGAACGCACGAGCACTTCTCACACTCACGCGCCACGCCGCCCCGCAGATGCAGCCGGGAAGCGCGATCGTGGCGATCACGAGCCTCGGCTCGGTCCGCGTGCTCGAGAACTACGTCCTCGTCGGCACCTCGAAGGCGGCGCTCGAGGCGCTCGTGCGCTACCTGGCCGTGGAGCTCTCCCCGCAGGACATCCGCGTCAACGCCGTCTCCGCCGGGCTGGTGGAGACCGGAGCGCTCGCCTTCTTCCCCAATCGCGAGGAGATGCTCGACTGGTACACGAAGCGCACGCCGGCCGGGCGCCTGGTCGAGCCGCGGGACGTCGCCGAGGTGGTCTGCTTCCTCGCCTCGCCGGCCGCCGGAATGATCCGCGGGCAGACGGTCGTCGTCGACGGCGGCTACTCGCTCCTCGCCTGACGCCGCTCCCAGAGCGTGGCGTTCAGGAACGCGGCGCCGGTCGCCAGGCGGGCGAGGACGTAGAGCCAGACGAGGAGCACGGCCGCCGTTCCCAGGACGCCGTAGAGCTCCGACGAGCGCCCGAGCCTGGGAGCGAAGTAGAGGACGACGGCGATCTGCATGAGCTGCGACCCCACGGCGAGGAGCGCCGCCCCGGGCAGAAGCTCCTCCCAGCGCTCGGCCCGCCGCGGGAGGAGCCACATGGCCGCGAGCGCCAGCGCCAGCTGCAGGGCGAGCGCGCCGGCGATCGCGAGCACCCCGCCCCACCCCAGGGCTTCGCGGAGCCACGCGAGCGCGGCGGCGCCGACAGCCGACAGGAGGAAGAGGCCGTTGAAGAGACCCACGGCGACCACGGGCCGCCCGAGGCGCGGGCGCTCCACGCCCCAGGCCAGTGCATACGCGAGCTGGAGGGCTCGCACGAAGCCGAAGGAGAACCAGGCGAGCAGCCCGAGGCCGACGAGCAGGAGCAGCAGCTGGTTCGCGTTGCTGGCCTCGACAGCGCCCGTCGCGCTGGCGACCGCCGCGGCGCCGATCCCGAACTCCCTGGCGGCGCCCTGGACGCTTTCCTGGCCGATCTCGGACCAGAAGCCAAGGACCTGCGCCCCGACGAGCCCGAGCGGGAGGAGCCAGAGGAAGAGGCGGTACGCCAGTCCGCCGGCGATCAGGACGCCCCCCGACCGGAGCTCCCGCTCGAAGGCCACAAAGCAGACGTCCGCGCCGGGAACCCGCTCCCGGGCGCGGACGACGTGCTCGGGGAGACGCTCGGCGGTGGAGGTCAGACGCTGGCGGAGCGGGGTGCGGGACGATTCGCTGACGCGTCGAATCCTACGAGGACAGACACCCGGATACCGACCTCGCCACGAAGCAGGGACACGGAGGCGGATGTCGTAGAACCCCTCATCCGCTCAACCACCGGCACACGAAGGAGGTCGTCGTGGCACGTTTGCGCTTGGAGGAGAACGAGCTTGCCGAGAACGCGTCCCGTCTCTGGTGGCTCTTCCTCGTCACCGGGATCCTCTGGCTCTGGGTCACGCTCATCATCCTGCGGCTCAACACGGATTCGGTCTACGCGATCGCGATCCTGTTCGGCTTCGTCGCCATCGGCGCCGGCATCAACGAGTTCCTCGCCATGGGCGCCTCGACGACCGGCTGGAAGTTCGTCCACGGCATCCTCGGCGTGATCTTCGTCGTGGCCGGCATCGTCGCGTTCTTCCAGCCGAAAGGCACGTTCGTCGCCCTGGCCTCGCTCGTCGCGTGGGTCCTGCTCTTCAAGGGAATCTTCGACATCGTCGTCTCGCTCGTCTCGCACGGCGCGCACCTCTGGTGGGTCGGGCTGATTGTGGGCATCGTCGAGGTCCTGCTCGCCTTCTGGGCGGCCGGGTACTTTCGCGGCAGCGCGATCCTGCTCGTCGCCTGGGTCGCGGCTCTCACGCTCCTCCGCGGGATCACGGAGATCGTGATGGCGTTCAGGCTGAGGAGGCTCCAGAAGGCGTACCGGCCGGCGACGGCCTAGAAAGCGAGGTCCAGGCGCTTCATTCCGCGCCGGCGCCGGCCGGCCGTAGGCTGCCCCGGTGAGCGAGACCGGCGCCGAGAGAACGAGATCGCGCCGCGCCCGCCGGATCAGCGGCCGGATCCTCTTCCTGCTCGTCACCTTCGTCTCGCTCTACTTCCTCTGGCCGAGCCTCTCCGAGGTCTTCACCCAATGGCGCTCGCTCGCCGACCTGCGGCCGGAGTGGGTCGCGGTCGCGCTCGGCGTCGAGGCGCTCTCCTTCGTCGCGGTCTGGGAGCTCCAGCGCATCGCGCTCCAAACGAAGAGCTGGCTGCCCGTCGCGGCCTCACAGCTCGCGGGCAACGCCTTCGGGCGCATCATCCCGGGCGGAGTCGCCGCGGCGGGCGCGCTCCAGTACCGGATGCTCGTGCGCGCCGGGCTGCCCGGGGCCCGGATCGCGTCGGGGCTCACGGCCGTGTCCGTCCTCCTCTTCGGCGCGATCCTTGCGCTCCCGGTCCTGAGCCTGCCGGCGATCCTCGGCGGGACGCCCGTCGCGCGCGGGCTCGCCCAGGCGGCGTACCTCGGCGCCGGCGTGTTCGTGCTCATGCTCGCGGGGGGCGCGGCCGTCTTCGTCTGGGATCGCCCGCTCGCGTTCGCGGGAAGGACGACCGAGCGCGTCCTCAACCGGACGGTGCGGCGGAAGCGGCACCTAACGGGCCTGGCGGAGCGCCTGCTCGCTGAGCGCGACTCCCTGCGCAGGACGTTCGGGACCCGCTGGCAGGCAGCCGTCCTCGCGGCCGCCGGCAAGTGCATCCTCGACTACCTCGCGCTCATCGCCTGCCTGCGTGCGGTCGGCGCCGAGCCGAACCCCTCGCTCGTGCTCCTCGCGTACGTGGCCGCGTCGTTCCTGGGGATGATCCCGCTCACGCCCGGCGGGCTCGGCTTCGTCGAGGCGGGGCTCACCGGCATGCTCGCCCTGGCCGGTGTCGGCGGAGTCTCCGCGGCCGTGGCGACCCTCGCGTACCGCCTCGTCTCCTTCTGGCTGCCGATTCCGGCCGGGGGGGTCGCCTATGCGCTCTTCCGGCGGCGCTATCCCTGATCAAGCAGGAGGCTTCCACCGACCGGGAGCACGCGCACGTCGACCTGGGGCGCGAGCTCGGCGGCGGCGCGCTCGAACTCCCCGACGGGCGCGGTCAGGAAGGCCGGTAAGGAGAGGCGCGTCGACTGCAGCGGGTAGTAGGTGCCCCAGTGGATGGGGACGGCGACCCGCGGCCGCAGGAGCGCGAGCGCCTCGGCCGCGCGCCGCGGGTCGAGATGCCCCGGGCCGAGGGAGGGCCCCCAGCCCCAGATGGGGAGGAGCGCGACGTCGAGGTCCGGCCCCAGCTCGGCCATCCCTGGAAAGAGGTCCGTGTCGCCGGCGAAGTAGACCCGCCGGGAGCCCGCGAGGACGTAGCCGAGTGCCTCGGAGCGCAGCCCGAGGATCCGGCTCGAGTCGTGCTCGGCGGGGACGGCCCGGACCCGGAGGGTCCCGATCTCGACGTCCTCGCCGGCTCCGAGCTCGACCACGGTGCCGAAGCCGCTGCGCCGCACGAGCGCGGCGGCCCCGCGCGGCACGACGACGGTCGTCTCCCTGCTCACCCGGCGCAGCGAGGGCAGGTCGAGGTGGTCGTAGTGGACGTGGGAGACGAGGACGGCGTCGAGGTTCTCGAGCTCCTCGAGGTCGAGGGCCGCCGCCCGCCGCAGGTGGAGGACGCGCGGGCGCAGGAGCGGGTCGGTGAGGAGGCGGGTCCCGTCGAGCTCCGCGAGGACGGTCGCGTGACCCAGCCAGCGCAGGCGGTCAGGCATCGTGCGGCGGGAGCGCGAACATCTCCCGGAGCCCCTCCCCGAGGTCGCGCGGGCTGTAGCCGAGCTCCCGCCGGGCCTTGTCGTCCTTCCCCCAGTACGTGACCCCGTCGGAGGCGGAGACATAGTCCCCGACGCTCATTCCGAGCAGCGGTCCGAGGGGCGTCGCGAGGCGAACGAGCCACGTCGGCACCGGGACGATCCGAGGTCGATGACCCCCGACGACATATGCCTTCTCGACGGCCTGCCGGAGCGTCCCGATCTCGCCGCCGACGACGTAGGCCTCCCCCACCCGCCCGCGGTCGTGCACGAGGAGGATTCCCGCGACGGCGTCGTCGACGTACGTCCAGTTGAGCCCGACCGAGCCGAACGGGAGCAACAGCACCTTCCCACCCACGGCGCGCTCCAGCATGCCGCGCACCGCCGTGTGGTCGCCCGGCCCGTAGATGCCGCCGGGCTGGACGATCACGAGCGGCGCGCCACGCGCGATTCGCTCCGTCGCCGCGCGGTGCGCCAGCGCCTTCGTCTCGTGGTAGAGCGAGACGTACTCACCCTCGGGCGGCACGTAGGTCTCGTCCACAACCCGCCCGTGCGTGTTCCCGAAGACGACGTTCGAGGAGACGTGGACGATCCGCCCGACCCCGGAGTCCACCGTCGCGTCGAGGACGTTCTCGGTGCCGCGGACGTTGACCTCGAAGAGCTCGGCGCGCTGCGACTCCGGCACGCCGTTCCGGTAGATCGCCGCGACGTGGAAGACCGCGTCGCAGCCCCTCATGGCCGTGACGAGGGCAGCGCGCGAGGAGAGGTCGCCTTCGGCGAGCTCGCAGCCGAGCTCGCGCAGGCGCCCGGCGTTCGCGGGCGAGCGAACGAGCGCGACGACGTCGTCTCCACGGTCGCGCAGCCGCGCGGCCAGGCATCCGCCGACGAAGCCGGTCGCGCCGGTGACGAGCGCCTTCACGTCCGCGCCGGCGCCGGCCGCGGGAGGTCGAAGACGTCGATCCCCTCCCTCCGCTTCAGCCCGTTCGCGACGACGTACGTGATCGGCGTCGCCAGCGCCTCCCACACGACCTTGATCGCCCACGTGGTCACGATCGTGTCCAGGAGGTCGGCCCGGGGCACCGTGCCGGCGAAGGCGATCGTCACGAAGAGCGTGCTGTCGAGGGCCTGGCCCACGATCGAGGAGCCGATCGTCCGGCTCCAGAGGAACCGCCCGCGGGTCGCCACCTTCATGCGGGAGAGGACGAAGGAGTTGGTGAGCTCACCGACGAGGTAGGCGCAGAGCGAGGCGACGAAGATCCGCCACGTCGTCCCGAGGATCGTCTCGTAGGCTTCCTCGTTCTCGAGCCAGAAGCCCGCCGCCGGAAGCCGGAGGGCGAGCTGGATCGCCCCGACGGCGAGCAGGTTGCAGACGAAGCCCAGGAGGATCACGCGCCGCGCGACGCGGAAGCCGTAGACCTCCGTGATCACGTCGCCGAGCACGTAGGCGAGGGGGAAGAGGATGTTCCCCGCGTCGAAGACCCGGCCTCCGACCTCCGCGAGCTTGACGGCGATGATGTTCGAGACGACGAGCGCCGTCACGAAGAGCCCGGCGAGCGTGACGAAGCGCCAGGAGAACGTGGTCACGGCTTGAGGCGTCGGAGGGTGTCCCGCGCGACGTAGCCGGCGAGCTTGGGGTTCTCCTGGAGTCGCCGAAGCGAGTACTCGTACCACTTCCGGCCGTAGGGAACGTAGATCCGCACCGTGTGGCCGCCGCGGACGAGCTCGTCGGCGAGGTCCTCGCGAACGCCGAGGAGCAGCTGGAACTCGTAGCGCTCGCGTCCGAGCTCACGCTCGTCGATCAGCGCGAGCGCCGTGGCGACGAGCCAGTCGTCGTGCGTGGCGACCGCGACCTTGGCGCCCGCCTCCCAGAGCGCAGCCATCACCTCGACGAAGTTGAAGCGGATCGCCTCGACGCCCTGGTAGGCCGCCTCCCCCGGCTCGACGTAGATCCCCTTGCAGACGCGCACGTTCGGCCTGAGCTCGACGAGCTGCTCGACGTCGTCCATCGTCCGCCGGAGCATCGCCTGGAGCACGATTCCGAGATTCTCGTGGCCCTCGCTCCGGAGCTCCCGATAGAGGTCGAGCGTCGCGGCCGTCGTGCTCGAGTCCTCCATGTCGATACGGACGAACCTGCCCCGCTCGGCCGCGTCGCGGGCGAGCGAGCGCACGTTGGCCGCGCAGAGCGCCGGGTCGACGCCGAGCCCGAGGCCGGTCAGCTTCACGCTCACGTTCGCGTCGAGCCCCTCGGCCTCGATCGTCGCCATCGCCTGCTCGTACTCGGCGCGAATCGCCAGCGCCTCCTCCCGGGTCTCGATCTCCTCGCCGAGGACGTCGAGCGTCGCCTTCTTCCCGGCCTCGTTCAGGCGGCGGACGGCGCCGACGGCATCGGAGATCTCGGAGCCTGCGATGTACCGGTCCGAGAGGCGCCTGACGACCGGCCTCGGAACGGCCGGCAGCACGCGCACGATCGCACGGTCGAGGAGGGCCAAGGCGCCGCGATTGTAGTGGTTGCGGGCAGCCGCTCCTCCGCCGACAATGACCTGGATGGAGAATCACGTCGAGCACGAGGAGCGGCCGGAGGAACGGCCCCGGTCCACTCTCCGAGACCTCGTTCTCGGAACGATCGTGGCGGTCCTTTTCGCCGCGGCCACCGTCGTAGCGGCGATTCTCTCCTTCGACGCGAACCCAGCCGGCCCGGTGGTCGTCGTCGTGGCGGCGATCGGCGGCGGCTCCCTCGCCGTCCGACGGGTCGAGGACCCAGCGCTCAAGGCGGCGGCGATCGGCCTGATCGTGGGCGGGCTCGCGGCCGTTCTCCTCTGGCCCTTCTTCGACGTGGCCTAGTCGCACTATCCTTCGCGGACTACTCGTCCGGGGAGGGAGAGCTGTGACGGAAGGCGCCTACGCGATCGACGCACTTCTGCTCGAGGAGCGGCGGTATCCGCCGCCGGCCGACTTCGCCGGGCAGTCGAACGCCCAACCGTCGATCTACGAGCGTGACTTCGACGAGTTCTGGGAGGCCGAGGCGCGCGAGCGCATCACCTGGTTCGACCCGTTCACCAAGCTCTACGAGTGGGAGCTCCCGTACGCCAGGTGGTACCTCGGCGGCAAGCTCAACGTCTGCTTCAACTGCGTCGACCGCCACGTCGAGGCGGGGATCGGCGACAAGATCGCGTACCACTGGGAGGGCGAGCCCGAGGGCGAGCGCCGGACGATCACCTTCGCCGACCTCCAGCGCGAGGTCGTCCGCTTCGCCAACGCGCTCAAGGAGCTCGGCGTCGGCAAGGGCACGCCCGTGGGGATCTACATGGGGATGATCCCGGAGCTGCCGGTCTCGATGCTCGCCTGCGCGCGCCTCGGCGCGCCGCACACCGTCGTCTTCGGCGGCTTCAGCGCGGACTCGCTCTCCGACCGGCTGAACGACATGGAGTGCGAGGTCCTGATCACGCAGGACGCCGGCTGGCGGAAGGGCACGGAGGTGCCGCTGAAGCGGAACTCGGACGAGGCGCTCGACCGGGCTCCCGGAGTGAGGACGAGCGTGGTCTGGCGCCGGGCCGGGAGCGACGTGGGCATGAAGGAGGGACGCGACGTCTGGGCCCACGAGGTCGTGGAGGGCCAGAGCGACGACCCCGACTCCTGCCCGTGCGAGCCGATGGACTCAGAGGATCTCCTCTACCTCCTCTACACGAGCGGCACGACCGCGAAGCCGAAGGGCATCGTCCACACGACCGGCGGCTATCTCGTCGGCGTCTCGACGACGCACCACTACATCTTCGACGTGAAGCCGGACTCGGTGTATTGGTGCGCGGCCGACATCGGCTGGGTCACCGGGCACAGCTACATCGTCTACGGGCCGCTCGCCAACGCGACGACGGGCGTCCTCTACGAGGGCGTGCCCGACTACCCGGACCGGGATCGCTGGTGGGCGATCGTCGAGCGCTACAAGGTGGACATCCTCTACACGGCCCCGACGGCGATCCGCGCCCACATGAAGTGGGGTCCCGAGCACGCAGAGCGGCACGACCTCTCCTCGCTCCGGCTGCTCGGCTCGGTCGGCGAGCCGATCAACCCCGAGGCGTGGGTGTGGTACCGGGAGCACATCGGCGGCGGCCGCTGCCCGATCGTCGACACCTGGTGGCAGACCGAGACGGGGATGATCCTGATCACGCCGCTTCCCGGAATCACGACGACGAAGCCCGGCTCGGCCACCCTTCCGTTCCCGGGCGTGGATGCGGCCGTCGTCAACGACCGGGGCGAGGAGGTGCCGCCGGGCGGAGGCGGCTACCTCGTGCTCCGGCGACCCTGGCCGGCGATGCTCCGCGGCATCTACAAGGATCATGACCGTTTCGTCGAGACGTACTGGAGCCGCTTCCCGGGCATGTACCTCGCGGGCGACGGCGCGCGCGTGGACGAGGACGGCGACTTCTGGCTCATGGGCCGGGTCGACGACGTCATGAACGTCTCCGGGCACCGCATCTCCACGATCGAGGTGGAGAGCGCGCTCGTCGACCACCCACAGGTGGCCGAGGCGGCCGTCTGCGGGCGGAAGGACGAGACCACGGGCCAGGCCATCGTCGCCTTCGTCAGCCTCAAGGACGGCGAGGAAGGCTCGCCGGAGATGATGACCGAGCTGCGGGAGCACGTGGCCACGAAGATCGGGAAGATCGCGCGCCCGGCGAACATCGTCTTCACGCCGGAGCTCCCGAAGACGCGCTCGGGGAAGATCATGCGCCGGCTCCTGAAGGACGTCTCGGAGAATCGCGCCCTGGGCGACACGACCACGCTCGCCGATCCGACGGTGGTCGAGGAGATCAAGGACCGGGCGGTGACCGAGGCTTCACAGGAAGCCTAGGCGGAAACGCCGCCCAGATGAGGCTACGCGCTTTCCAGGGCGAGAACGTCGGAGGTGCGGCCGCGCTCCTGGCCGAGCGCCACGCGCGGCATCGCGCGGGCGAGCCGCTGCTGGCACCGCTCGAGGACGCCCAGGCGGAGGTGGAGCGGACATGGCGGGCCGTGGGCGCGAGCGGAGCGGTCGCGCTCGACGGCGGCGAGGTCGTCGGCTACCTGCTCGGGAGCGTGCGCGAGAACGAGTACTGGCACAAGCACGTCTGGGTCGAGCTGGCCGGGCACGCCGCGCGCGAGCCCGAGCTCGTCCGCGACCTCTATCGCCTCGCCGCGGAGCGCTGGGTCGAGGAGGGCGCCGCGCTCCACGTCGCTCTCGTGCCGGCGCTCCCGGAGCTCCTGGAGCCCTGGTTCCGGCTCGCCTTCGCGCACATGCAGGCCCATGCGATCCGGGAGAGCGGCGAGACGGCGCGCCCGCTTCCCGCTGGCCTCGCGATCCGGGCGGGCACGAGAGACGACCTCGAGGCCGCCCGGCCGCTCCTGCCGCTCATCTGGCAGCACCACCGGGAGCCGCCGACGTTCACCGGGATCCGGCTTCCCCCAGCGGATGAGTACCTCGCCGACTGGGAGGAGACGCTCGAGGAGGAGGCCAACATCTACTTCGTCGCCGAGCTCGGGGGGGCGATCGTGGGCCACGTCCTCCTCAACCCCGAAGAGCCGGACCTCGCGAGGCCGCCAGGCTCCGTCTACCTGGCCGTGGCGGCCTCGCTCCCGCAGGTGCGCGGGCGCGGCGTCGGCGTCGCGCTCACCGACCACGCGCTCGGCTGGGCGCGCGAGGCCGGCTACCGCACCGTCCACACGGACTGGCGCGTCGCGAACCTGGAGTCGTCGCGCTTCTGGCCACGCCGCGGCTTCCGGGAGACCTTCTACCGCCTCGCGCGCCGCGTGGGGATCGGCTAGGTGTCACTCTTTCGGCGCGCCCCGCGTACCATGCGTGCGCCCGTCGGCGCTACGCTGGAAAGCGGGTGGTGGGCCGGGGTGCCCCAGAGGATCGGGCTTATTTTCGGTGCGACCCGGAGAGCGCGGCGGTCACGCCCAGTCCGACGAGCACCGTCCCAGAGATCCACCGCTCTGCCCGCAGGAAGCGCGGGTTCTCGCGCAGCCAGCCCGACGCCGTCCCCGCGGCCAGCGCGTACGCCCCGTCGCTCACCATCGCGATGAGGATGAAGAGGACGCCGAGGATCGCGATTTGGAGGCCGACGGAGCCGGCGCTGACGTCCACGAACTGCGGCAGGAAGGCAAAGAAGAAGAGCGCGGTCTTCGGGTTGAGCACGTTGACGACGATGCCCTGGGCGAAGAGGCGGTCGAGCCGTCGCGGCGGCCGCTCGCCCGTCGTCTCGAACCGCTCACGCCTGAGGAGCTTTCGAAGGCCGAGGAAGATGAGGTAGGCGGCGCCCGCGTACTTGACAACGTTGAAGGCGACCGCCGAGGAGACGAGGAGCGCCGAGAGGCCGAGCGCCGCCGCGGTCACGTGGACGAGCCCGCCGAACTGGACGCCGAGCATGGAGACGAGGCCGGCTCCGCGGCCGTGCTCGATCGACTGGGCGACGATGTAGAGAACCGCCGGGCCGGGGATGACGAGGAGCGCGACCGCCGCGCCGGCGAAGAGCGCCAGCGTGCCGGGATCGGGGAGCGGCACCGCCGGCCCCTAGCCCTCCCGCATGAAGCCCTGACGGGCCGCCGAGACGAGCGCGACCGCCTCGGGAAAGAGAACCCGCATCCCGTCCCTGAGCGCGATCGCCTGCTCGTCGGCCGACCCCTCCACACGCAGCTGCCTGAGCGCCGCTCCCGTCAGCTCGACGGCCGTGTTCAGCGTGAGCGTGGCGAACTGCTCGCGCTGCGACTCCTGCATTGCCTCCGTCTGCTTCTCCGCGAACTCGCGCAGACCCCTCATGAGCTCCTCCGGGTCTCCTCCGAACGGGAAGCCGAATCCACCTTCCATTGACGTCCTTTCGTCCGCTCTCTCCACGTAATGTATGCACCGATGGCAGCCGGTCGCTTCGCCGAGGCGCTGAACGAGCAGGTCGCGAACGAGTTCGCGGCCTCCCAGCAGTACGTCGCCATCGCCGTCTACTACGACTCCGAGACCTTGCCGCAGCTCGCCGGGCACTTCTACCGGCAGGCCGTCGAGGAGCGGAACCACGCGATGATGCTCGTCCAGTACCTCCTCGACGCCGACCTCGCCGTGACGATCCCCGCGGTCACCGGGCCGAAGACGGAGTTCGCAGACGCGGTCTCGCCGGTCGCCCACGCGCTCGAGCAGGAGAGGCAGGTCACCGCGCAGATCAGCCGCCTCGCCGCCCTCGCCCGCGAGGAGGAGGATCTCGTCGGCGCCCAGTTCCTCGACTGGTTCCTGAAGGAGCAGCGGGAGGAGGTGGCGAGCATGTCCGACCTGCTCGCGATCGTCACCCGCGCCTCCGAATCGAACCTCCTGCTGGCCGAGGATTCGTTGTCGCGGACGCAGATCGGCGACCAGGGCGCCGACCCGTCGGCGCCCCCCGCCGCCGGCGGCGCGCTCTAGGTCGGTCAGCCGAGCGGTCCCTTGTAGCGGCGCTCGACGTCGTCCGCGAGCTCGTCGGCGGCGGCGATGCCCGTCTTCATCGCGTCCGCGAAGGGCGAGCTGCCGACCTCCCCGAGAGCCTGCTCGAGCTTCGCGGCCGCCCGGCCGAGCTCGTCGAGGTACGGGACGCTCGCCAGGCGCGGCGGCGGCTGGATCGCGGCCTGGAGCTCGGCCGCGGCGACCTCCGCGTCCTCGATCCCGTCCGGATTCTCGGTGAGCCGAAGCTCGACGAGCCGCGCGCGCAGCTCCCCGAGATCGCCCCCGCCCGCACTCTCCTCCGCCAGCTCGCACATGGCGGCGATGGCGACCGCGTCCCGCACGAGCACGCGGTCGGCGACCGGCCGGCGCGCGCCGTCGAAGGCGAGCCAGGAGCGCTCCTCCCCGCGCTCGTAGGCGCAGAGGAAGACGCGAGCTCCGGTACCGGGCTCGGTCGGTATGACCGCGACGAGCTCCTCGCCGTCGGCTGCGTGCTCGCTCGCGGCCTCGCCCGCCGCGGCCAGCTCCTCCTCGAAGGTCACGGGGCGCAACAATAGCCCCGTGGTTGCCGGATCCTCGGAACGGAACCTCGCCGCGCGAGAGCTGTTCGCGCCTCTCGCGGGGACGTACGACCGCTACGCGCGCCTCCTGAGCTTCGGCCAGGATCCGCGCTGGCGCGCATTCCTCGTTTCGCGCATCGAGGCGCGGCCCGTCCATGTCATTCTCGACGTCGCTACGGGAACCGCCGCGGTCGCGCTGGCGCTGGCGCGTCGCTACGGCTGCCGCGTCGTCGGCGTCGACCAGAGCCCGGAGATGCTGGCGGAGGGTCGGCGGCGCGCAGAGACGGCCGGCCTGGGGGCGAGCATCGAGCTCCGTGAGGAACGCGCGGAGGAGCTCCCCTTCGAGGACGCGAGCTTCGACGGCCTCACGTTCACCTACCTCCTCCGCTACGTCGACGATCCCGGCGCGACCATGCGAGAGCTCGCGCGCGTGGTCAGGCCGGGCGGCCGCATCGCCATGCTCGAGTTCTGCGTGCCCCGAAGGGCGGTTCCTCGCGCCGCCTGGGAGGCATGGGTGCGCCTCGGGCTGCCGCTGGCCGGGCGCGTCGTCTCGCCGGGCTGGGGGGAGGTCGGGCGCTTCCTCGGCCCCAGCGTTCGGGCGTTCTGTGAGCGCACGCCGCCCGGGCGGCTGCAGGCGCTCTGGGAGGAGGCCGGGGTCGACGACGTGCGGGGCCGCCTCCTCAGCCTCGGCGGAGGGATCGTCATGTGGGGAACGCGTGGAGGCTGAGGCGAGCCGCCCGGCCTTCTACGCGCTCGCGCCCGGCGGCTGGCGCGACTACGTGACGCTCCTCCACCTGCCCTACACCGCGTGGCACCTGAGCTACGTCGCGATCGGAGCGGCGCTGACCTCCGCCTTCGCCTGGGACCGTTTTCTCCCGACGCTCGCGGCTTTCTTCCTCGCCGTCGGAATCGGCGCACACGCCCTCGACGAGCTGAACGGGCGCCCGCTCCGGACGAGGATCCCGAGCGGCATCCTGGTCGGCCTCGGAGCCGTCTCGGTCGCGGGCGCCGTGGCGATCGGGGTCGTGGGAGCGGTCACGGTCGACCCGTGGATCGGCCTCTTCGTCGCGGCCGGCGGGTTCATCGTCGTCGCCTACAACCTCGAGCTCCTCGGCGGACGCTTCCACGGCGACGCCTGGTTCGCGCTCGCGTGGGGCGCCTTCCCGCTCGCGACGGCGTACTTCGCGGCCGCGGGGAAGCTCGACCTGGTCGCCGGCGCCGGCGCCGTCTTCGCCTTCCTGCTCAGCCGCGCGCAGCGTCACCTCTCGACGCCGGTTCGCGACGTCCGCCGCCGCGTCTCCCGCGTGGAGGGCCGGATCGAACGCTCCGACGGCACCTCGGAGCCGATCACGGCGGAGCTCCTCGTGCGCGGGAACGAACGCGCGCTCCGCACGCTCGCGGCCGCGACCGTCGCCCTCGCGGTCGCGCTGGTGATCATGCGCGTGACGTGACTCCCGCTGGAGTCGCTTAGGATTCCAGGATGACTCTGGCGCTCGAGATCGCGTTCGCCGCGGGACTGGTCGTCGTCGCCGCCTCGCTTGCGGCCGTCGCCTTCGCGCGCGTCCCCGAGCGCCTGCTCCTCGGAGCCACCGTCACGCTGGCCGTCCTCGCCCTAGCCGCTGCGATCGTCGCCGGGATCGAGATCGCGGGGGACACGGACGAGTCGGAGCTCCTGCTCGTGGCGGTCGGCGGCCTCGTCCTCGTTGCGGTCGCCGAGGCAGGGCTCCTCCTGCTCTCGCGGGGCCTGCGCCGGATTCGCGACCTCGAGCAGGTCGAGGAGGAGGCGCGCGCGCGGTTGGACGCGTTCCTCGCCCAGCACGCAGAGGAGCGCAAGGTAGAGCTCGACCGGGTGCTGGCCCGCGAGCGCGCGAATACGAGCTACGCCCTCGGCGAGCAGGAGCGGCAGCTCGCCGAGGAGCGCCGCGACTCGATCGCACGCCAGACCGAGCACGCCCGCGTCGAGCTGTCAGAGGCGGTGGCGAGCGCCCAGGGGCGTCTCGAGAGCAGGCTCATGGCGTGGGCCGCCGACCTCGACCGCGGACAGCAGGAGCTGGAGACCCAGCTCGGACGACTCAGCCAGCGGCAGAAGGAGGCGCTCGCGGAGTACGACGCGCGCCTGCGGGCGGACGCCGAGCGGCTCGCCGCGGCCAGCGAGGAGCAGCGGAAGGCGCTCGCACAGCTCCGCGCCGAGTTCGAGCGCCTGATCACGCAGTTCGTCGAGGAGGGCCGCGCGGAGGTCGAGGCGCACGCCGTCGAACGCCGTCGGTCGCTCCATGAGGTCAGCGAGCGGCTTCGGGGACGCGAGCGCGGCCTCCGCGAGCAGATCGACCGCGAGGAGGCCGAGGCCCGCTCCCGCCTCGCCGCCGGCCTCTCCGAGGCAGAGCGGCGCCAGCTCGCCCAGCTCGAGAAGGCGCTCGACCGGGCGGCGAACCGCCTCTCCGAGGAGGCCGAGCGCCGCTTCGACGGGCAGATCAAGGAGTCGCGCGAGAAGGCCGCCGAGCGCCTGTCGCGCGAGCTCGAGAAGTCGATCGAGGAGTTCGTGCGCCAGGCCGAGAGCGAGGTCTCCGACCGCATCGTGGAGCTCGCCCGGACGACCGCCGACCGCATGGAACGGCGCCTCCGCGACGTCGCCCGGGCGGCCGAGGCGCAGGGCGAGGTCGCCGGCGAGCGTCTGCGCCACGTCTCCGAGCGTCTCGATGCCGCGCTCGCGGCCGCGGAGGAGCGCATCTCCGCGTACGAGGAGGAGGTCGACCTACGGCTCGGCGCGAAGCTCGGCAACGTCGAGCGCGCGGTGAAGGCGGCGGAGCGGGAGTAGGTTCCGTTCGCAACAAACCGATGGCGGCAGGAATCGTCTCCACGAGAGAGAACGGACGCGGCGTGGATCAGTTGACACTCCTCGACGAACGGGACCAGGACGAGCGCGGAAAGGTGGAGAGCTGGCGGCTCCACGTCTTGATGGAGGCCGGCTACCCGCTCCCGCTCGCCGAGCGTCTCGCCTCGAGCGGCGCGGACCTCCACCTCGCCGTCGACCTCGTCGATCACCGCGGCTGCGCGCCCGAGATCGCCGCCGAGATCCTGCTCTGAGCGGCGCGCAAGACCGACGCGACTCTGAGCTACAGTCGGACCGTGAAGGTCGAGGCCACCCTCTACGGCGATCGCAAGGTCTACTCCGTCTCCGCCTTCAACCGCGGCGTCGGCTCCTGGCTCGCGCGGCTGCCCTCCCTCTGGGTCGAAGGCGAGGTGACTGAGCTTCGTCGGCAGGCCGGCTGGCAGAGCGTCTTCTTCACGCTGAAGGACCTGGAGGACGGGTCGTGCCTGCCAGTGACCATGCCGCGGACGACCTTCGACTCCCTCCGCGTCGACCTCGCGGACGGCGACCGGGTGCACGTGTTCGGCCGGCCCGAGCTCTACGAGGCCCGGGGCGTCTTCCAGCTCCGCGGGCTCTCGCTCGAGCCGCTCGGCCTCGGAGCGGCCCTCGCCCGGATCGAGCGCCTGAAGCGGGCGCTGGCCGCGGAGGGCCTCTTCGCCGCCGAGCGAAAGCGACGGCTGCCGCTGCTCCCGCGGCGCATCGGCCTCCTGACCGGGAACGAAGCCGCGGCGAAGCGCGACTTCCTCACGGCCGTCGCCGCGCGCTTCCCGGCGGCGCGCGTCCTCGTGGCGGAGACCTACGTCCAGGGCCCGCAGGCGCCGGCAGCGATCGCCACGACGCTCTCGAAGCTCTCCGGCGAGCCGGAGATCGACGTCGTCGTGGTCGCCCGCGGCGGCGGCAGCTTCCAGGACCTCCTACCCTTCAGCGACGAGCGCGTCGTGCGGGCTGTCGCCGCCTGCCCGGTGCCGGTCGTCTCCGCGGTGGGCCACGAGCAGGACACGCCCCTCTGCGACCTTGCCGCGGACGCGCGGGCGTCGACGCCGACTGCGGCCGCTCGCCTCGTCGTCCCCGACGAGGGGGAGCTCCGCGCCGGCCTCGATCGCCTGCGCGGAACGCTGGGGCGCGATGCCCGCCGCATCCTCGAGCGCGGCCGTCAGTCGCTCGCCGCGGACGCCCAGCGCCTCAACCGCGCTCCAGCCCTGCTCCTCGAGCGGAAGCGGGCCAGCCTCGACGGGCTCGCCGGGAGACTGCGCGCGCTCTCTCCCCGGGCCACGCTCGACCGCGGATACGCGATCGTCCGGACGGAGGACGGAATCCTCCGCTCGGTCCGGACGGTCTCCCCGGGCGCGCACGTCGACGTCGAGCTCGGCGAGGGCGGCCTCGGCGCCCGCGTCGAGGAGACGCGCCCGTGACTGCCGAGCTTTCCTTCGAGGAAGCCCGCGCCGAGCTCGAGCGGATCGTCTCGGACCTCGAGAGCGGCAGGGCCGACCTCGAGGAGGCGGTCCGCCTCTGGGAGCGAGGCGAGGAGCTCTACCGCCACTGCGTCGGGAAGCTCGACGCAGCGCAGGGAACGATCGAGGAGCTCGGGCGCCGCGCGGACGCGGTCAAGCCCGAGCCTTGACTCGGCGGCGCGCCGGCGCCGCGACGAGCACCTCCTCGAAGTACTCGCCCTGCCGCCGGCCGGTGCGGCGGTTGACGTGACGGACGACGCGCTCTTCGAGACGCAGCCCGGCGGCCGCCAGGATCCCGTCGTAGAGCCCGCGGCGGTCGTTGACCACGACGATCACCCTGCCCCCGGGCGCGAGCGCCCCGCGCGCGCGGTCGAGCACCTCGGAGACGCCCTCGCAGTAGCCAGCGACGCCGCGGCCGATCTCCTCCTCGTCGCGGCGCTCGAGGCCGAGGAGCTCGAAGGCGTAGACGTGCTGCTCGTGGTAGTCGATCAGGCCCGGGTACGGCGGCGAGGTCATGACGAGGTCGACCGGCCAGGGCGGGTCGAGGACACGTGCGTCTCCATGGAGCACCGAGGCCTCCGCGCACCGGCGGACGTCGGCGAACTCGAGCACGCGCCGAACCGCGTCGCGCACGTACCGCCGCAGGAACTTGTTCGCCTCCTCGACCGGCCGGCAGACCCGCCGGTGCTTGTGGCAGACGTACTCGCCGCGCACCGGTTCCGCGGGGAAGTCGAGGTCGAAATGCCGCGCGAGTCGGGCCGAGCGGGCCGCACGGGAGAGAACGACGCGCCAGAGGTCGGGGTACGCGGTGCCCTCGATGCGGTCGCGGAAGTCGAGCAGCTCGGCGAGGGCCCGCGGCGCGAACCAGCTGCCGAGGTAGGGCGAGGGCGCCTCCCGCTGGGGGACCTCCTCCCCCGGCGAGATCGCCACGAGGTCGGCGAGGAGCGTCCCCGGCTCGTACTCGGCGGTCTTCACCCGCCCGAGGAGGCAGTTGAAGGCGGACACGTCGCAGCCGGCCGCCCGCGCGCCGAAGGCGTTCGCCTCGACGAGCGTTGTCCCGGAGCCCGCGAAGGGGTCCCAGACGAGCCGGCCTGGCCGCGCGTAGCGCCGGAGGAACGCCTCCACGAGCTGGGGCACGAACTTCCCGAGATACGGATGGAGGCGGTGGACGTGCTTCGTCCGCTCGCGCTCTGGCAGCTCGGCCTCGGACCACGAGAGCTCGAGGTCGATCTCCTCGTAGAGAGCGGCCTGGGTGCGCACGTCGTTCTCAGTTCTCCGCGCGTCGCCGCTGCCCTGCCTTGCGTCTATGATCGTCGGCCATGAGCGCTCCCATCGAAGCCCTCAGGAACGTCCCCCTCCTCTCCGGCCTCGAGGAGCGAGATCTCGAGCACCTCGCGCGCCAGCTGCACGAACGGCGCTTCCCGGAAGGCTCCGAGGTGACGACCGAGGGCGCCACGGGCGCGGGCTTCTTCGTCATCACCGAAGGCAACGCGGAGGTGACCGTCGGGGGCGAGCACCGGGCCGCGCTCGGGCCGGGCGACTCCTTCGGCGAGATCGCCCTCATCGACGACGGCGTCCGCTCGGCCTCGATCGTCGCGGCGACCGACCTCCTCTGCTACGGCCTCACGCCCTGGGAGTTCCGGCCCTTCGTGGAGGAGCATCCGCAGGTCGCTTGGGCGCTTCTGCAAACGCTCGCGCGCCGCGCCCGCGAGTCGCAGGCGCACGAGCGCTAGCCCTGACCTCTGCATCGCTCAACGGCTCTGAGATCGCGTTTGACGTGGCCGGAGACGGGCCGCCCGTCGTCCTCCTCCACGCCGGCGTCGGCGACCGGCGGCTCTGGGACGGCCAGCTCGACGCGTTCGCCGAGCGCCACCTCGTCGTCCGCCTCGACCTGCGCGGCTTCGGCGACTCCCCGCTTCCGGGCGGGCCGTTCTCCCACGTCGAGGACGTTCGCGCTCTCCTCGACCACCTCGAAGTCCCGCGCATGGCCCTCGTCGGCAACTCGCTCGGCGGCCGGGTCGCGCTCGACTTCGCCCTCGCTCATCCCCAGCGCACGGCCGCGCTCGTCCTCGTCGCCTCCGCGCTCGGCGGCCACGAAGGCTCGGCCGAGCTGAACGCCTTCGACGAGGAGGAGGACGCGCTGCTCGAGGCCGACAAGCTCGACGAGGCCGTCGAGCTCAACCTGCGCACCTGGCTCGATGGGCCGGAGCGCGAGGCCGCACCGGTCCCGGCCGAGCTTCGGAGGAGCGTCGCGGAGATGCAGCGGCGTGCCTTCGAGACCCTCCTGCGCGCCTGCGAGAGCTCGCCGCCGCCCGGGCCCGTGGCCTGGGTCGAGCCGCCTGCGGCGGGGCGCCTCCCCGGGGTGGCCGCGCCCACGCTCGTCATCGGCGGGGCGCACGACCTCGCGGACTTCCGTGCCATCGCCGCCCGCCTGGCAGCCGAGATCCCGGGCGCCGAGAGCACGGTCATGGACACGGCGCACCTCCCCGCGCTCGAGCGGCCGGAGGAGTTCAACCGAGCCGTCCTCGACTTCCTTGCCGCGGACGCTCGCTGACGGCCCGGGTTATGCTGCCCACTCCAGCGAAGGAGGATTGCCATGGGTTGGCTCGACAAGTTGCTCGGACGTGGCAAGGACGCGGCCGGGAAGGCCGCGGACGCCGGCGGTGACGCCGTCGACAAGGCCACGGACGTCGCGGGTGACGCGGCCGACAAGGCCCAGGACATCGGCAGCCAGGCGGCGGACGCCGGCGGCGAGGCGGTCGACGAGATCAAGGACAGGATGCCCGGGAGCGGCTAGACCGCGACGGTCCTAGGAGGGGTTGGCGGAACGTCGCTCGTCGCCGGGGTGCGATGGTCGTTCCGAGGCAAGGACGAGTTCGCTCCGCGAACTCGTCCACTGATAGGGAACCCACCCACCC
>JAIBJN010000036.1 GCA_020029595.1 Actinomycetota bacterium
CCGGGCGGAGCGGCGGACGTTCCGGCGCCGGAGGAGGCGGCGCAGCCTGCGGAGGCTCGGGCTGGGGCGGGGGCGCGACCGCGGGCGCGCCCGCGACCGGCTCCATGACGGGCACCGGCTCCGGCTCGGGAACCGGTTCCGGCACGAGGGGAGGAGCGGCCGGCTCCGGTGGTGCGACCGGCGCCGGCGGCTCGAAGGGCGCAGGAGCCTCCGAGGCTGGGGGCGGAGCCAGCGCGGGGGCTGCCGCAGCTAGCTCGGTCCCCTCGTCGACTTCAGCCGCCCCGACCGCGGCGAGACGAAGCAGGTCCTGACGCCAGGAGAGCCACTCCACGACCCACGCCACGCCCAAGGCGAGGGCCATCACGATGATGACGAGGAGCGGCCGGAGCTCGGCCAGCCAAAGGGCAAGGGCGACCGTCAGGAGGAAGCCCGCCAGCGCGAGGAGCCGGAAGATCGAGCGCCTGTCAGGCACGCTCCGGCGCCGGCGCCCAGCCTACGCGGGCGCCGATCCCTCGTCCTCGCTCGTCCCCCGAGCTCCGCTCTCCTCCTCCTCGCGGGCTTCCTCACCCGCGTCCGGCCCGGGCGGAGGCTCATCGTGCGGTTCCAGCACGGGCGGCTTGGGCTCGCTCGGAGGCCGCGATCCGCGCCGCGGGCCCACGGTGGCCTCGGCGGCCCGGACGATGGCGTCGACCGCCTCGTGGATGGCGGCGTCGCCGTGGCCGGCGGCAGAGAGGAGCTGCTCGGCGCCCATGCGGGCGCGCTGGACGATCAACTCGGCCTGCGCACGCGCCCAGTCGAGCGTCTGCTCGACCTCGGCACGCGCAGAGTTCGTGAGCTCGGTCGCCTGGTGGCGGGACTGCTCGGTCAGACGGTTGCCGCGGCCCTCGGCCTCGCGAAGCTCGGCTGTCGCGTCGCGGTTCGCCTTCGTGAGGATCTCCCGAGACTCCTTGCGCGAGGCGCTGAGGATCTCCGTGCGCTGACGCTCGGTCTCCTGGCGGATCCGGGCGATCTCGGCCTCGTGCTGCTGGAGCTCCATCTGCTTCTCGCGAATCTCCTGCTCGGCGCGCCCGACCTGCTTCGCGGCCGCGTCCTGGGCATCGCGCTCGATCGTGTCGGCGAACTCGGCTGCGGCGCGCACGATGTGGAGAGCGTCCATGCGGACAGCGTGGCCGGAAGGCTCGGTGATCGCGCTCTTCGGCGCGGCCTGGAGCACGCGCAGGTTGGCCTGTAGGGACGTGACGTGGCGCCGGAAGGAGTCGAAGGCCTCCTGGACCTTGGCGCGGTCGTAGCCCTCCATCGCGCTCGGCAGGTCCTCGAGCCTGGGTAGGGGGGTGAGGCCCGGCTGGGCCCGACCCGGTTCTTGCGTGGACATGTTCGCTACGCCTCCCCTCCGCGTTCTGACCGCGGGCTCGACAGAAGTATGCCCTTCCTCATCGGCTGGATCGCCAGGGTTCCTTTAGAGGGCTCTCATTCCGGCTGCGTACGGAGCTGAATTCCAAGCTCCTCGAGCAGTTCCTCCTCCACCTCCGAGGGCGCACCGCTCATCGGATCGACGCCGGCCTGGTTCTTCGGAAAGGCAATCATGTCGCGGAGGTTCGGCTCACGGCAGAGGGCCATCAGCATCCGCTCGATGCCGAACGCGATGCCGCCGTGGGGCGGCGCGCCCATCGAGAGCGCCTCGAGCAGGAAGCCGAACTTCCGCCGCTGCTCCCCCTCGGTGAGCTCCAGCGCCGCGAAGACCTGGGCCTGGAGCCCCGGCTCGTGGATCCGAAACGAGCCGCCGCCGATCTCGATGCCGTTGACGACGAGGTCGTACGCGAGCGCGGTCGCGGCGCCCGGATCGGTGCCGATGAAGGCCTCGGAGCCGGGAGCCGGGCGCGTGAACGGATGGTGCACCGCCTTCCAGCGGCCACCCTCCTCGTCCCACTCGAACATTGGGAAGTCGGTGACCCAGACGAAGCGCCAGGCGCTCTCGTCCACGAGCTGGAGCTCGCGGCCGAGAAGGAGGCGAAGCGCGCCCAGGACGCGGGCGACCATGGCCGGCTCGTCGGCGCCGAAGAGCGCGGTCGACCCCGGCTCGGAGCGGAAGAGCGCGAGCTCCTCCCCGGAGAGGAACTTCGCGATCGGCGAGCGCACCTCGCCGTCCTCGGCGAAGACGAGGTACGCGAGACCCTTCGCGCCCCACTCCTTCGCGAACGCCTCCAGCCGCTCGAGCTCGGCCCGAGAGAAGGCCTTCGGGGCGCGCAGGAAACGGACGCAGGCCGCGTTCGCGAAGACCCCGAACTGCGAGCCGCGGGTCGCCGCGGTCGCATCCTCGATCGGGAGGTCGAAGCGGAGATCGGGCTTGTCGCTCCCGTACCGCGCCTGGGCCTCCGCGTGAGTCATGCGCTGGAACGGCGTCTCGACCTCCTCGCCGCTGCAGTCCCGCCAGACCTCGGCGCACATCCGCTCCATCAGGCCGAAGAGGAACTCCTGATCGGGGAAGGCCATCTCGACGTCGAGCTGCGTGATCTCCTGGACTCGGTCGGCGCGCAGGTCCTCGTCGCGGAAGCAGATCGCGATCTGGTAGTAGCGATCGAAGCCCCCGACCACGAGCAGCTGCTTGAGGATCTGGGGCGACTGCGGCAGCGCGAAGAAGCGGCCCTGCTGAAGACGGCTCGGCACGATGAAGTCCCGCGCGCCCTCGGGCGTCGGCTTGAAGAGGAGCGGCGTCTGGATGTCGAGGAAGCCGTCACCCTCCATCACCCGGCGGATGGTCGAGACGAGCCGCGCCCGCAGCTCGATGTTGCGCTGCATCTTCGGCCGGCGGAGGTCGAGCCAGCGGTAGCGAAGGCGCAGCGTCTCGTCCACCCCCTCCTCGTCGAGCTGGAACGGAAGCGGCGGGCAGCGCGAGACGATCTCGAGCCGGTCCACTTGAAGCTCGACCTCGCCCGTGGGCAGGCTCGGGTTCACCGCCTCGGGCACGCGTGGAGCCACGTCGCCCTCGGCGCGGAGGAGAAACTCGTTGCGAACCGCGTGCGCGGCCTCCGCCGCCTCGGGCGCGCGCTCGGGATTGATGACGAGCTGGCAGATGCCGGTGCGGTCACGCAGATCGACGAAGACGAGGCCTCCGTGGTCGCGCCGGGTGTCGACCCACCCGGCGAGCACCAACCGCTTCCCGGCGTGCTCGGGGCGCACCTCGCCGCACATGAGGTCGCGCCATGTCATCCCAGCAGCGCCTCGAGCTCCTGCCAGGATCCGACGGGGACGTCCTCCTCCCGGGCCCGGCGCAGCATCTGGCCGTCGCGCTCGACGACGAGGGTAGCGCGCGCGCCGAGCCGCTTCGCCCGCGTGAGCTGCCCCTTGACGGAGCGGCCGGCGTAGTCCGTGTCGCAGCTCCGCCCCCTGCCCCGGAGCGCGACCATCCACGGGAGGACCTCCCGACGGCGGCCCACGTCGGCGAAGGCGACGAAGAGGTCGAGAGCCGCCGGCTCCGGCTCCGCGGCGCTCGACATCGTCAGCCGCTCGACGCCGGCCGCCCAGCCGACGCCGGGCGTGGGCTCCCCGCCGATCTCCTCGATGAGGTAGTCGTACCTGCCCCCGGCGCAGGTGGAGGCTTGCGCGGCGTCGAGACCCTCGTTCGCGAACTCGAACACCGTGCGCGTGTAGTAGTCGAGGCCGCGGACGAGCGTCGGCACGAGCTCGTACTGGACTCCGAACGCGTCCAGGAAGCCTCGCACGTCCGCGAAGTGCCCCCGGCATTCGGCGCACAGGGACTCGCCGATCGTCGGCGCGGCGGCGAGGACCTGACGGACGGCCTCGTTTCTCGTGTCGAAGACGCGCAGCGGGCTCACGTCGGCGCGACGCCGCGCCTCCTCGTCGAGCTGGTCGCGGTGGTCGGCCAGGAACGAGCGGAGCCGCTCGACGTAGTCGGGTCGGCAGGCACGATCGCCGATCGAGTTCAGCTCGAGGCGCGTGTGCGTGACGCCGGCCCGGCGCTCGATCTCCGTGAAGAGCTGGATCAGCTCGGCGTCCACGGCCGGGTCGTCGGAGCCCATGGCCTCGAAGCCGATCTGCCAGAACTCGCGGTAGCGCCCCTTCTGGGGTGCGGCGTACCTGAACATCGGGCCGACGTAGTACGTCTTCACCGGCTGCGGCTCGCGGTGGAGGCCGTGCTCCAGGTACGCGCGCGCGACGGGCGCCGTCCCCTCCGGCCTGAGCGTGAGCGAGCGGCCGCTTCGATCCTCGAATGTGTACATCTCCTTGTGGACGACGTCCGAGCCCTGGCCGGACGTGCGCGCGAAGAGCTCCGTGTCCTCGAACGTCGGCGTGACGATGAGGCCGTAGCCGTAGTCACGCGCGACAGTCTCGGCGGCGCGGAGCACGTCCTGGCGGCGCGGCTGGTCCGCGGGGAGGACGTCGAGCGTCCCGCGCGGCGCCTCGATTCTCACGGGGCGTCGGCCCGGAGCTCGGCCAGGAAGGGGTTCGTCTCTAGCTCGCGGCCGAGGGTGGTGACGGGACCGTGGCCGGGGTAGACGACGGTCTCCGGCGGCAGGCGCTCGACGAGCAGGCGGATGGAGGCAAGGAGCGCCTCCCAGTCCCCGTCCTCCCGATCGGTGCGGCCGACCGACCCCGCGAAGAGCACGTCCCCGGAGAAGAGGCAGCCGTCCGCGGCAAAGGCGAGGTGTCCGGCCGAATGGCCGGGCACGGAGAGCGTCTCGAACGAGATCCCGGCCAGCTCGAGCCGCTCACCCCCACGGAGGAGGACCTCGGCCACGTGCCCGCGGAGGGAGACGTCGACGCCGTACGGGAGGTAGTCGCTCGGCCGCTCCAGGCGGTCCCGCTCGGAGGCGGGCATGTGCACCGGCGCTCCGCTCGCCTCGGCGAGCTCGGCGACGCCCCCGACATGGTCGAGGTCCCCGTGGGTGACGAGGATCGCCGCACAGCGCGAGCCACCAAGCGCGGCCTGGATGCGCACCGTCTCACCGGGCCAGCCCGGATCGACGACGACCGCCTCCGGCGCGTCGGGGCGGCGGACGACGTAGCAGTTGGACTGGAACGCGCCCAGCGCGAGCTGTTCGACCTCGAGGCTCATCGGTGGCGGAGTCTAACCGCGGTTAGACTGGCCTCCCGATGGAGACCTGGAGGCTCGCGGAGATCGAGACGCCGGGCGGGAGCCGGTCGCCCGTCGTGCTCCGCAGTCAGGATGAGGCGCGCGCCGTCCTCGTCGGGCTCGAGCCGGGCCAGGAGCTCGGAGACCACCAGGTCAAGGAGCACGCCTGGATCGTCGTCGTCGACGGCTCCGTGACGTTCCGGGCCGGTGACGAGGAGGTCGAGGCGCCGGCCGGCACTCTCGCCCGCTTCGAGCCGGACGAGCGCCGCTCGGTCCGCAGCGAGCGCGGCGCGAAGATCCTCCTTCTGCTCGCCCCTTGGCCCGGCCCGGGTCACTACCGGGGCGAGGAGAAGGCGCGGGCGCTCGGGTAGGCGCGCCCTAGGCTCAGCTAGCCGCCACGCCGAGCGGCACGGTCTTTCGCCTGCCTCCGCTGGAGCAGGCGGTACATGAAGGCGTCGACCATGTAGCTGAACGGCATGAAGAACGCAAGCAGGAGGACGATGTTGAAGATCAGCGTGCCCACGGTGAGGTCGTCACCTGCTGTCAGGTAGATGAAGAGTGCGATGAGCGGCGCGAAAATCGCCGTGCGCCGGAGCACACGGCGCAGAGACGGCTTCGGAACGGGCTTCCCGTGGCGGTCGACCGGCCCGGGCGGCTCCTTCGCCGCCTTCCCGTTGCGCGCCGCGGTCGGCTCCGCCTCGCGCGGGCTTTCGAGGACTTCCTCGCCTTCCTCGGTCTCGAGGACGTACTCGTACTCGTGCCGCTGGAGCTTCTCGCGCCGGCGCCGCTGCTTTCGGCTCGCCACGGTTAGGGCCCCTCCCGTAGCACCCGGAGTTGCACTACAGCACCTCGATCAGAACGGCGACGAGGACGAGCCCGCCGACGAGGGCGGCGGCGGCCGCGAACGCGGCCGGGTTCCAAACGAGGTCGTTGTCCTCCCGATACCGAGACTTCCGGCGTCCGGCGTGACCGTGGGCGGGCTGCGCTTCCGGGTCGGATCGCGGGCGGCCGGCCGTGAGACTCCACGCGATCGCGAGCCCGGCGAGGGCCGCGGCCACGAACGCGAGCGGCACCCACCAGCTCACCCGCTCAGCGCTCCCATGCGACCTCCCCTTCCTTGACCACGACAGCCACGTGCTCTCCACCCAGATGGTAAGCGAGGTAGCGCCAGTCGGCGGCATCGAGCAGCACGATGTCGGCGGCGTACCCGGGCGCGAGGCGGCCGAGCCGACCGGCGCGACCGAGGACGTGGGCGGCATTGACCGTGCACGCGGCGAGCGCCTGCGCCGGCGAGAGCCCCAGTTGCGTGCAGGCGAGGCTCATGACGATCGGGAGGCTCTCGCAGAACGCGCTGCCCGGATTGAAGTCGGTCGCCAGCGCGACGATCGCACCCGCATCGACGAGCTCGCGGGCGAGTGGCATCGCCCGCCCCAGGAAGAGGGCGGCGACGGGCAGGAGAACCGCGGCGACGTCGCTCGCCCCCAGCGTCCGGACGCCGTCGCGCCCGGTCGCCTCCAGATGGTCGACGCTCCGCGCCCCGAGCTCGACCGCCAGCGGAACCCCTCCCGCCTCCGTGAACTGGTCGGCGTGGAGGCGGGGCGCCAGTCCCGCGGCGCGGCACGCCTCGAGGTAGCGGCGGGCCTGCGCCACGTCGAACGCCCCCCGCTCCAGGAACACGTCGGCGGCCTCGGCGAGCCCGGCGGCAGTCGGAAGCACCTCGGCGAGCGCAAAGTCCAGGTAGGCGTCCGCATCCGGAAACTCCGGCGGAACGGCGTGCGCTCCCAGCCACGTCGGCACCCCTCCCGCCCCGGCGACGGCCCGGAGCTGGGCGAGCTCGGTCTCGCGGTCCAGGCCGTACCCGGACTTCGCCTCGAACGTCGTCGTGCCGTGGGCGAGCATCCACGCGCGGTGCCGCTCGAGAGCCGCTGCGAGCCCGTTCTCACCGGCCGCCCGGGTCGCGTGCACGGTCGCGAGAATCCCCCCGCCCGCCGAGTGGAGCTCCTCGTAGCTCGCTCCGCTCGCGCGCAGCTCGAACTCGGCCGCGCGGTCGCCCGCGAAGCACGCGTGCGTGTGGCAGTCGACGAGCCCCGGCACGGCGGCGCGTCCGCGCCCGTCCAGCTCGACCACGTCCGCGGGGAGTTCGTCCGCCTGGAGCTCCCCCATCGGACCGACGGCCGCGATCTCCCCATTTACGCAGAGGACATAGCCCTGCTCGACCACGCTCACCTCGCCGAGGGCGCGCCCACGCAGCGGCGCCAGCACTCCCGCCGGAGAGACGACCTGTGCGAGGTCGCGGACCAGCAGCGTGGGCATCGACGGGCGCCTACTCGACGCGGCCCGGCAAGCGCAGCCCGTGCTCCCGCGCCGCGTCGAGCGCTTCCTCGTAGCCGGCGTCCGCGTGGCGAACCACGCCGGTGCCCGGATCCGTTGTGAGCACGCGCTCGAGTCGTTCGGCCGCGTCGTCCGTCCCGTCGGCGAGGACGACCATCCCCGCGTGGATCGAGTTGCCGATCCCGACGCCGCCACCATGGTGCACGCTCACCCACGTCGCCCCCGCCGCGGTGTTCAGGAGCGCGTTCAGGATCGGCCAGTCGGCGATCGCGTCGGAGCCGTCGCGCATCGCCTCGGTCTCGCGGTAGGGCGAGGCGACGGAGCCGGCATCGAGATGGTCACGACCGATGACGACCGGCGCGGAGACGCGACCGTCGCAAACAAGCTCATTGATAGCCAGGCCCGCTTTCGCCCGGTCGCCGTAGCCGAGCCAGCAGATCCGAGCCGGCAGGCCCTGGAAGGCGACGCGGCCGGGTGCGAGCTCGAGCCAGCGTTGCAGGAGGAGGTCGTTCGGGAAGAGGTCGCGCAGCGCCCGGTCGATCGCTGCGATGTCCTCCGGATCCCCCGACAGCGCCGCCCAGCGGAAGGGACCAATGCCGCGACAGAAGAGCGGTCGAATATAGGCCGGGACAAAGCCCGGATATGTGAAAGCCTTCTCAACCCCGGCCTCTTGCGCCTCCCCTCGTAAGTTGTTGCCGTAGTCGAAAACATAGCTCCCGGCTCGGACGAACTCGAGCATGCCCTCCACGTGACGCGCGATCGACTCCGAGGCCCGTCGGAGGTACTCCTCGGCGTCGCGTGCGCGCAGCTCAGCCGCCTCCTCCACCGAGAGGCCGAGGGGGATGTACCCGTTCAGGGGGTCGTGCGCCGCCGTTTGATCGGTGACGAGGTCGAATGACTCGTCTCGGCGCGCCAGCTCGGGCACCATTTCTGCCGCGTTTCCAAGCAGTCCGACGGAGAGCGCCCGGCCCTCGCGAGCGGCGCTCCGCACGCGCCCGACCGCATCCTCCAGCGAGTCCGTCGCCTCGTCGAGATAGCGCGTGGCGAGCCGGCGCTCGATTCGACTCGGGTCGACCTCGACGCAGAGTACGGCGGCGCCGGCCATCGTCGCCGCGAGCGGCTGGGCGCCGCCCATGCCGCCGAGGCCCGCCGTCAGGATCGTCCGCCCGCTCAGATCCGTGGAGCCGAAATGTGCCTTCCCTGCCTCTGCAAACGTCTGGTAGGTGCCCTGGAGGATCCCCTGGGTCCCGATGTAGATCCAGCTCCCGGCGGTCATCTGGCCGAACATCGTCAGACCGAGGGCCTCGAGACGCCGAAACTCGTCCCAGGTGGCCCAGCGAGGGACGAGGAGCGCGTTGGCGATCAGAACCCGCGGGGCCGCTCGGTGCGTCCGGAAGACGCCGACCGGCTTCCCGCTCTGGATCAGTAGCGTCTCGTCCTCGTCCAGCTCGAGCAGGCACCGGACGATCCCTCTCAGCGCCGCCGGATCCCGCGCGGCCTTGCCGGAGCCGCCGTAGACGATCAGCCGCTCGGGATGCTCGGCGACCTCCGGGTCGAGGTTGTTGAGAAGCATGCGGAGCGGCGCCTCGGTCTGCCAGGAGCGCGCGCTCAGCGCCTGCCCTCGCGGCGCCCGGATCGAGGAGAGGTCGCCGCAGAGCTCCTCGACGCGCGTCTCGATCCCCGCCGGGCGAGAAACGCTCACGCGAGCGCTCCCGCCTCGCGCTCGACCGCGGCCACGAGCTCTCCGCTTCGGATCGCCTCGGCAACGGCCTCGATGTCGCCGGCCAGTGAACGGTCCTCGATCACGGTCGGCGAGAGCGAGCGGACGAAATCGTGCGCGGCCCGGGCACCGACGCCGGGCTCCAAGGGCGCAAGGAACTCGATCCCCTGTGCCCCCGCGAGGAGCTCGATCGCCAGCGTGCGCTCGACGTTCGACAGCACCTGCAGGCACTTGAGCGCAGAGGCGTTTCCCATCGAGACGTGATCCTCCTGGCCGGCGCTCGTCGGGATCGAGTCGACGCCGGCCGGATGGCAGAGCACCTTGTTCTCGCTGACGAGTGCGGCGGCGACGTACTGCGGGATCATGAAGCCGGAGTTGAGGCCTCCGTCGTGCGTGAGGAACGCGGGCAGCCCGTCGGAAAGCGAAGGGTTCGTGAGCCGCTCGACACGCCGCTCGGAGATGGACGCGAACTCCGCGAGCGCCATCGCGGTCGCGTCGAGGGCGAAGGCAAGCGGCTGCCCGTGAAAGTTGCCGTTGGAGACGAGCTCGCCCTGCTCGACGAGGACGAGCGGGTTGTCCGTCGCCGCGTTCAGCTCGACCCCGACCGTCGCCTCCGCGTAGGCGAGGAGGTCGCGGCTCGCGCCGTGCACCTGAGGGGCGCAGCGAAGGGAGTAGGCGTCCTGAACCTTGTCGCACCAGCGATGCGCCTCGAGAACGGCCGAGCCTTCGAGGAGACGGAAGACGTTCGCGGCAGACGCTTGCTGGCCCGGGAGCGGACGCAGCTGATGAATCTGCGGCAGGAAGCTGGTGCGTGAGCCCTGGAGCGCCTCGAGGGAGAGCGAGCAGGCGATGTCCGCCGTTTGCGCGACACGGTGGGCGCTCACCAGGGCGAGGGCGCCGACGGCTGCCATGAACTGCGTGCCGTTGATGAGGGAGAGTCCCTCCTTCGCCTGGAGCTCTACAGGCTCGAGCCCGGCGCGGGCAAGCGCATCGACGCCGGGGAGCGTCTCCCCGTCGACGGTCGCCAGGCCCTCGCCGACCAGCGGGAGCGCCAGGTGCGCGAGCGGGGCGAGATCGCCCGAGGCGCCCACCGAGCCTCGGCTCGGGACGACGGGTGTCACGCCGGCGTTCAAGCACGCGAGCAGGAGCTCCACGGTCTCCGTGCGGGCGCCTGAGCAGCCCTTGGCGAGCGCGTTCGCACGGAGCAACATCGCGGCGCGCACGACCTCGGCCGGATAGGGGTCGCCAACGCCGCACGCGTGGCTCCGGAGGAGGCGAAGCTGGAGCTCTCGGGCCAGCTCGGGCGGGATGGTCTTCGAGACGAAGCGGCCGAAGCCGGTGTTGATCCCGTAGGTGTGCTCGCCGGAGCTGGCGGCCGCGACCCTCTCGACGAGCTCGCGGGCGGCGCGGAGTCTCCTCCTCCCTTCGTCGGCGAGGTCGGCCTGCGCGCCTTTCACGGCGACCGCCCAGACGTCCGCCAGCGTCAGGTCTTCCCCCGTCAGCGACACGGCGGTCGTGAGCGCCATTGTCGCAAGTGTATTGGGAGCATCTCAGCCCCGGCACCCAGGTTTCGTGGCACCTCGGCTCGAGCGGCTGTAACTGAGGCTCCCGGCCGGAAGCGCCTAGAGGCACTCCACCGCGGTGACGCGCAGGGCCACGGATTCCGCCACCTCGGTCACGGTGCCATAGGCCTCGAAGGGGAGCTGCTCCCGCCCGGTGACCTCGCCGCCCTCCCTGGTCGAGTACACGCTCTCCCAGAGCCCGGTCCCCACGCGTTTCCCGCTCCCGTTGAAGAACCAGCCCCTCACGCGGACCAGGCCGATCGAGCAGTCCACCCCGCCGAGGTACCGGAACTCCGCCACGACCGTCGCCAGCCCGAACTCGGGAAGCATCGCGGGACTTGCGATCTCGAAGATCCCGTCCCAGCGGCCGTAGTCGATCGCGATCGTGCCGGGAGGCGGCGCCTTCGGCCCGGCGCCTTCGCCGCTCCCGCCGTCGCCGGTCGTGTCACCGTCGCGCCCACTGCCGCTTGCGTCACCGTCATCGGTCGTGGTCGAGCCGATGCCGGTCGACGTTCGCCGGTGACCGTGACCACCTCGGGCCCGGCCGCGGCGTCGCTGGAAGACTTCGCGGCGCTCGGTTCCGAGTCGCCCGACCCACCCCCGAGCCCGGAGACGATCGCGAAGCCGGCGAGGAAGAACGCGGGCACGAGCGCGACAACCGTCCACCGCGATCGCAGCCACCGCATCCAGCCCTCCTCGTCCGTCGTCCCGGAATCCCCCGCCGGAGGGCGCTCGAAGCTTAACTACCCTCCGCCCAGGGTCCAATCCCACCCACGCGCTCCACTGCGATCCGCAGGCGAAAGCCCGGCGGGGGGTCGGGCATCGGCGGGAACGTGACCTCCGGACCGAGGTACGTGTGGGCGAGCCGCTGGAGGAGCTCGGGAGCGCCCCCCTCTTCGATCGTGGCCCGGCCGTGGACGACGAGGTACTCGCGCAAGCCGATCGGATTGGTGACCGGCGTCTCGACGGAGAGGGCGACGCGCGGGTCGCGGCGGACGTTGCGGAGCTTCTGCTGCTCCCTGAGGTGCGCGGAGACGATCTCGTCGCCCTCGAGGCCGACCCAGACGATCGAGACCTGGGGGCTTCCGTCCTGATTGATCGTGACGAGGTGCGCGAGCGCGTCGGACTCGAGGACGGCGCGCGCGCTCTCGGGCAGGAGGGCCATCCCCGCCTACTCTAGAGACCTGCCTCGAGGAGTCGGAGCTCCAGCACCCGCGACGCGTCGAAGTTGTCGATCCTGAGAAGAGAGCCGGCGGCCTCGACCGCGGGACCGGCCGGCATCAGGCCGACGAGCTCGGAGCCAGCGATCTCGATCCCGCGGTGCTCTGCCTCCGCGGAGATCCGGCTCACGATCGCGTGCAGCGACGCCGCCTGCCAGTCGGTCACGTTCATGCTCACCTGGACGAGCCCGGCCCTGGGCAGGTCGAGCCCGAGCGCGCGCACGCCCGGGAAGCCGCCGTCGCGTTCGCGGACGAGCCGGGCGATCTCTCGCGCCGCCTCGAGATCGTCCGAGCGGAGGTTGACGTTGAACGCGACGAGCGGCCGCCGCACGCCGACGAGCACGCCCCCGGCGGTCGGATGAAGACGGTCCGGCCCGCGATCAGGGCGGACCTCGCCCGAGTCCACTCGGCGTTGGAGCTCCCTGGGCCCGCCGCGGCGAAAGAACGCGGGCTCGCGCCCGTCCTCCGTCAGGCGGCCGTAGAAGAAGACCGGGAGGCCGAGCTCGTCGGCGACGCGGTCGGCGAGGGCGAGCGCTGCGACGCGGGCGCGCGGCTCCGCTTCGCGCTCGAGCGGGACGAGCGGGACGACGTCGGCCGCGCCGATACGCGGGTGCGCACCCTCGTGGCGGCCGAGGTCGATCCGGTCGGCCGCACAGGCGACGCCGGCCACGAGCGTCTCGACGAGCTCCTCGCCGCTGCCGACCAGGGTGAAGACTGAGCGATGGTGGTCCCAGTCCGTGTGGACGTCGAGCAGGCGCCCCGGGGCGGAAAACGCCTCGCGGAGCGCGGCGAGCGTCGCCTCGTCGCGGCCCTCGGAGACGTTCGGGACAGATTCGAGCGGGAGCGGCATGCGCGGCAGCTTACGAGAGCGCCGCCAGGAACTCAGGATGGCCGCAACTACACTCGACGTTAAGCCTTCCGGTGGCTGCTTCTCACCCCTATCTGCGCACGTTTGTCCGCCTCCTCGGCTTCCTGAGGCCGTACCGGTGGTCCCTTGCGGTGTCCGTCGTCCTCGCGGTCGGCTCGCAGGTTGCCGCGGTCGCGATTGCGTTCCTGACCGGCGACGCACTCCAGAGCGCCGTCGAGTCGCAGGATGGGCGCAGCCTCTGGGCGATCGCGCTCGCCGTCCTCCTCGTGGGCCTGGCGCGAGCGCTCTTCATGGTCGGGCGGCGGCTGATCTCCGGTCGGCAGGCGCTCGGAGTCGAGTACGACATGCGCGACGCCGTCTACGCGAAGCTCCTCCGGCTCTCGTTCGGCTTCTACGACCGCCACCAGACCGGCCAGCTCATGTCGCGGGCCACCATCGACTTGCAGTCGGTGCGGTTCTTCCTCGGCTACGGGCTCATCTTCTTCTTCCAGCACGTGGTCACGATTGTCGGGGTGACCATCGTGCTCTTTGTCGTCGAGTGGCGGCTCGCGCTTGCGGCGACGGCATTCACGCCTGTCCTCGTCTTCCTCGCCTACCGCTACTCGCGCGTCTCCCATCCGGTGCTCCGCGACGTGCAGCAACGCATGGCGGACGTGGCGACCGTGGCCGAGGAGAACATCGTCGGCGTCCACGTCGTCAAGTCGTTCGCCCGGGAGCGTAACGAGCTGGCGAAGTTCGCCGACCGGACCGAGCGCGTCTTCGAGCGCTCGATCGAGGCGAACCGGCAGCGGGCGATCTACGTCCCGCTCCTTTCTTTCCTCCCCCTCATCGCGCAGGCGACCGTGCTCCTCTTCGGCGGTCGCATGGTGGCGAACGGCACCCTTGGGCTCAACGACTTCTTCACCTTCAACGTCCTCGTGCTCATGCTGGTCATGCCACTCCGCATGCTCGGCATGTGGATCGGCCAGGCGCAGCGCGCGACCGCATCGGGCGAGCGGATCTTCGAGGTGATCGACGAGTCCGAGGACGTCACGGACGCCCCCGAGGCGCGCGAACTTCCGCCGGGAGACGGGCACGTCGTCTTCGAGGGCGCCAGCTTCGCCTACGCGCAGGGCGGGACGGTGCTCGACGACATCGACCTCGTCGTGGAGCCCGGCCTGACGGTCGCGCTCATCGGCCACACCGGCTCGGGGAAGACAACCCTCGCCTCCCTCGTCCCCCGCTTCTACGACGTGACGAGCGGCCGCGTCACGATCGACGGCGTCGACGTCCGGGACGTCAGGCTCGCCGCCCTGCGCCGGTCGATCGGGATCGTCGCGCAGGATCCGTTCCTCTTCTCCGCGACGGTGCGCGAGAACATCACCTTCGGCGCTCCGGACGCGAGCGCCGACGAAGTCGTGCGAGCCGCGCGGCTCGCCCAGGCGCACGAGTTCATCGAGGAGCTGCCCAACGGGTACGACACGGTGATCGGTGAGCGCGGGATCACGCTCTCGGGCGGCCAGCGGCAGCGGATCGCGATCGCCCGTGCCCTCATCCTGGATCCGCGCATCCTCATCCTCGACGACGCGACCGCGTCGGTGGACGCGACGACCGAGGCGCGCATTCGCCTCGGGCTCCGCGAGGCGATGAAGGGGAGAACGACGCTCATCGTCGCCCACCGGCTCTCGACGATCGCGCTGGCGGACGAGCTGGTCGTCCTCGACCGCGGGCGCATCGCCGCGCGAGGCACACAGGCGGAGCTGCTCGAGGGCAGCCCGGTCTTTCGGGAGATCTACGAGCACGGACTGCTCGAGCGGGAGTTCGCCGAGCGCGTGGAGGCGGCGGGCGCATGACCCGCCGATGCGATCTCGGCGCAGTCGCGTCTCCCACGCGCGCGGATTTCCGCGTTAGGCTCGAGCCATCGGGTTGGGGAGGTGGGTCTCCCGTTCTAGCCGCGTGCGCGCGTCAAGAGGTGGGGGGTCGGCGATGAAGGTCTGGCAGCCGGGATCCCACCTGACGATGCAGCGTGGCGCCGAGGTCAGCGACTGGTCCTGGGCGCGCACGGTTCGGCGCGTCTCGACCCTCGCCCGTCTGACCGCCCCCTACAGGGCCCGCACAGCGCTCGCCGTCGCCTCGTTGGTCGCGGCGTCGCTCACCGCCCTCGTGCCGCCGTTCCTGGCCAAGCTCGCCATCGACGACGGCATCAGCGAAGGCGACCTCGCGGCCCTCACGGTCATCGTCGCCCTCTTCGTCGTCGCGGGACTCGCCAACCTCGGCACGAGCGCCGCGCAGACCTACTTCACGGGCTGGACAGGCGAGCGCATCCTCGCCGACCTGCGGAACACGCTCTTTCGCCACCTCCAGCGGCTCTCGCTCGGCTACTTCGAGCGGAACCGGGCCGGCGTCATCATCAGCAGAATCACGAACGACGTCGAGGCGCTCGACCAGCTCGTCACGGACGGCGTGACGAGCCTCTTCCAGAACACGCTCGTGCTCGTCGGCTCGGCGGTCATCCTCTTCGTGCTCGACTGGCGCCTCGCCCTCGCTGCGCTCGCAGTCTTCCCGATCATGGCGATCGCGACGAGCATCTTCCGCGTCCGCTCCGCGCGGGCCTACCGCGCCGTCCGCGAGCGGCTCGGACTCGTCACGGCGACGCTCGCCGAGGACATCGCCGGCATGCGCGTGGTGCAGTCGTTCACGCGCGAGGAGACGAACCAGCGGCAGTTCCGAGCCGTCAACAGGCGCTACCGCGAGTCCAACCACGAGACGGTCGTCCTGAACGGCCTCTACTTCCCGTTCGTCGACTTCCTCGCCGCGGTCGCCACCGCGATCGTCCTCGGCTTCGGCGGCTGGCTCGCGTTCGAGGGCCAGATCACGGTCGGCACCCTCTTCGCGTTCCTCCTCTACCTCTCGAACTTCTTCGACCCCGTCCAGCAGCTCTCGCAGCTCTACAACACGTTCCTCTCCGCGACTGCCGCTCTCGACAAGATCATGGACGTCCTGGACGAGGAGCCACAGGTGGTAGACCGACCGGAGGCCCGGCCGCTCCCGGCCATTGCGGGCGGCGTCCGCTTCGAGGACGTCCGCTTCGGGTACGGGGACGGGCCGGAGATCCTGCACGGGATCGACCTCGACGTCTCCGCAGGCACGACGGTGGCGCTCGTCGGCCACACCGGGGCCGGCAAGTCGACCATCGCGAAGCTCCTCGCCCGCTTCTACGACCCGCGCGAAGGGCGGATCGCGATCGACGGGCACGACCTCCGCGAGGTCACGCAAGAGAGCCTTCGCCGGCAGCTCGGCATCGTCCCGCAGGAAGGCTTTCTCTTCGCCGGGACCGTGCGCGAGAACATCGCGTTTGGCCGCCCGGACGCGAGCGACGAGGACGTCGCCGCGGCGGCGCGCGCCGTCGGCGCCGAGGACTTCATCCACGAGCTCGAGGACGGCTACGAGACCGAGGTCGCCGAGCGCGGGAGCCGCCTCTCGCTCGGGCAGCGCCAGCTCGTCGCCTTCGCCCGCGCGCTCCTTGCCGATCCTCGCATCCTGATCCTGGACGAGGCGACGTCGAGCGTGGACATCGGCACCGAGCGCCGAATCGAGCTGGCGCTTCGCCGCCTGCTCGCCGACAGGACGGCGTTCATCATCGCCCACCGCCTCTCGACGATTCGCCGCGCCGATCTCATCGTCGTGCTCGAGCACGGACGAATCGTGGAGCAGGGGACGCACGACGAGCTCGTGGCTCTCGCGGGACACTACCGCTCGCTCTACGGCGACTGGGCGGCGGCCGCCTAGCGAACCGGCCGACCGGTCCCGTATGCTCCCGCCCGTGAATCCGCTCGGCGGCGTTTTCGGCGAGGCTTGGGAGATGTACAAGGCCCACTGGCGCCACTTCTTCTCGATCGCGCTCGTGGTCTTCGTCATCCTCGCCGTGGCCGGGATTCTCCTCGGGGCGCTGCTCGGCTGGCTGGGCATTCTCATCAGCGCCTTCATCAGCATCGCCGGCACCTTCTGGCTCCAGGGCGCCCTGATCGAGGCCGTCCGCGACGTACGCGACGGACGGGCCGACCTCTCGGTCTCCGAGACCTTCGGCCGCGTCTACCCGCGGCTCGGGACGATCCTCGTCGCGGGCATCCTCCTCACCCTCGCGATCGTGATCGGCCTGGCGTTCCTGGTCGTGCCGGGACTGATCCTCCTGACGATCTGGATCGTGGTGATCCCGGCGATCGTCCTCGAGAATCGCGGCATCGGAGAGTCCTTCGGGCGGAGCCGCGAGCTCGTGCGCGGGAACGGCTGGAACGTCTTCGGCGTGATCGTTCTCACCTTCCTGATTCTCATCGGGGTGGCGATCGTGATCGGCCTCGTCCTCTCGCCCTTGGAGGAGTGGCTTGCGGGCCTCATCCAGCAGATCGTCGGGAACACACTCGTCACGCCCTTCATCGTGGCGGTGTGGACGCTCGTCTACTACCGGCTCAGGGGCGTCGAGGAGTCGGCCGCGATGCCGGCGCCCGAACCCGAGACCGCCGCGTAGGGCCGCGCCTCAGCAGGTGTAGGCTCCGGCTCATGGCGGAGCTCGACCCGGAGACCGAGGAGCGCATCGAGGAGCCGGTTTCCAAAGAGGCCGAGCGGGAGGCGCTGCTCACGCCCGCGCAGGCGATCGAGCGCATGCGCATCAACGTGCCGCCGCGCGCGAACAAGAAGCTTCGCGTCCTCGTCGAGAGGGTGAACACAGACGCGCAGCTGAAGGCGTGGTGGCACGTCGCCAACATCAACGCGGTCAAGCGGCTCGAGATCAACGACCACTCCTGGGTGCACATCCAGATCGTCGCCAACATCGCGATGAAGCTCCTGCGCCAGCTCGCGAAGAACGACGTCGAGCCGAGCGTGGTGCGCGACTACGGAATGAGCCAGGACGACGCGGAGGTGGTCGTCGCCCTCGCGGCCTTCCTCCACTGCGTCGGGATGGCCGTGCACCGCGACGGGCACGAGGACTGGAGCCTCTTCCTCGCCGAGCCGAAGATGCGCGAGCTGCTCGACGGCCTCTACGACGAGCCCGACCTGACCGTGATCGCGTCGGAGGTCCTCCAGGCGATCACGAGTCACAGGCAGGACGGGAGGCCCCTCACGCTCGAGGCCGGCATCGTCCGCGTCGCCGACGCGCTCGACATGGCCGAGGGACGGTCGCGGATCCCCTTCCAGCACGGTCGCGTCTCGATCCACTCCCTCTCCGCCGCGGCGATCGAGGGCGTCGAGATCAAAGACGGGGAGACCGCGCCCGTCCTCATCGCCATCACGATGAACAACTCCTCCGGGATCTACCAAGTTGACGAACTCCTGAAGGCGAAGCTCCGCGGCTCAGGCCTCGAGCCGTACGTCGAGGTCGTCGCCCACATCGACACCGAGGCGGAGAAGAAACTCATCCCGCTCTACCGTCTCGAGCTCTGAGAGAACCCCTGCGCGCGCGTCCACGCGGCTACAATGGCCGAGCCGTTGCGGGGTCGTCTAACGGTAGGACGCCCGGCTCTGGACCGGGTAGTCTAGGTTCGAATCCTAGCCCCGCAGCCTCCGAAAGCCCGCTTCTGAAGCGGATTTTCGTGTCTCTAGGGCATCTCGCGAGACAGCAGCGAAAACCGCGTGCAATCCGTCTGCAACCCCCGGAGTTCCGTCGCCTTGAGGTGATGCCGGAGCTGTATCCCGAGATCGAGCCTTACGGCCACGGCATGTTGGAGGTGGGCGATGGAGATTTCGTCTACTGGGAGACATGCGGCAATCCGCGTGGGAAGCCCGCCGTCGTGTTGCACGGCGGTCCCGGTTCGGGATGCTCGGCGGGGTTTCGCCGATTCTTCGATCCGAGCGTGTACCGCCTCGTGCTGTTCGATCAGCGCAACTGTGGGCGGAGCACGCCGCAAGCAAGCGACCCCGACACCGACCTCGAGGCCAACAACACGGCGAACTTGATCGCGGACCTGGAGCTCCTGCGTCGACACCTCGATGTCGACTGCTGGTTGGTCTTCGGCGGGTCATGGGGCAGCACACTGGCGCTCGCCTACGCCGAAACGCATCCGGATCGGGTCACGGAGATGATCCTGTTCGGCGTCACGACCGGGCGACACAAGGAGTTCGACTGGGCGTTCCGCGGTGGCCTGGCTCTCCTCTTCCCCGAAGAATGGGAGCGCCTGCGAGTTGCCCTGCCGGTCGCCGAACGAGACGCAGGCATCGTCGAGGCATACCATCGACTCCTGAACGATCCGGATCCCGCGGTCCGGCGGCGGGCTGCCGAAGCCTGGTGCATGTGGGAGTCAGTGACGCCGGCATGGCCTCCACAAACCGGACTGGCGGAGAGATTCACCGACGCCGATTTCGCGCTCGCGTTCTCACGGATCGTGACCCACTACGTCCGCCATAACGCCTGGTTGGAGGACGGGATCCTTCTCCGCGGGGCCGCCGCGCTGGCTGAGCTCCCCGGCATCCTCGTGAACGGACGCTTCGACTTTCAAGCACCCCTTGCGAACGCATGGGAGCTCAAGCGAGTATGGCCGCGCGCCGAGCTCGTGGTCGTCCACGACGCCGGCCACGTCGCCGACGTCAATCTCGGCCGGGAACTGGTCCGCGCCACCGACCGATTCGGGGCAGTCCCCTAACCGTCCTGGCCTGGCGCGGTCAACCGGAACTTGGCAGACTCGGTCCGCAGTCGTCGCCACGAAAGGAAGACGTGGAAACCCAGCCCTTCACGAGCTCTTCCCGCACGAGGGCCGGCTGGATCGTCTTCGCGGGCGTCTACCTCATCGTCGCCGGCGTCATGAACCTCGTCTGGGGGATCGCCGCGCTCACGAACCGCGAGATCTTCCTCGAGGAGGACTTGGCCTGGTCGACGCTCACAACGTGGGGCTGGCTCTCGGTCGTCGTCGGCGCGATCCAGGCGACCGCGGGCGGCCTCGTCCTCGCGCGAAAGGTCGTCGGCCAGGTGATCGCGATCGTCATCGCCCTCGCGGGCCTCTTCGTGAACTTCCTCTCCATCGGCGCCTACCCGATCTGGTCGATCCTGGCGCTCGTCGCCAACGGCCTCGTGCTCTGGGCGGTCACCGTGCACGGGGGCGGGTTCGACTGACGCGGGTGGCGGCGACGAAATGCGGACGCGCGCCGCGTGGACGAACGAGCTCTAGTAGCCCGGCGGCGGCGGCCGGCCCGCGGCTGACCGCTGTGCGGAGATCGTGAAGAAGAGCGTCAGGAGAAACAGCACCACGCCGGCGATCATGATGATGAGGCCGACGGTTCCGATGTCGATGCCCGCTACCTCGGCGGTCACCGCGTAGCGGAGAATCGCGCCGAGCGCGACGAGGAAGATGGAGACCCCAAACCCGCCGTACGTCACGTCGTCGCTCCTCTCGTCGTCGCCCGCATGAGCGGAGGCTACCGCACTGCACCAGCGGAGGACCGGGCGGCGGACGGGGCGCTGCGGCGCTGATGAGCGCGGCCTTCGGCTGGGGGCTGCTCGCCGCGTCCTCGCTCCTCTTGGGCGGCCTACTCGCGCTGCAGCTTCGCGTGAGCGGCCGCGTCCTCGGCCTGATCATGGCCTTCGGCGCAGGCGTCCTCATCAGCGCCGTCGCCTACGAGCTCGTCGAGGAGGCGTTCACGACCTCGGATGGAAGCGCCGGCGTCGCACTCGGCCTCTTCGCGGGCGCGCTCACCTTCTACGTCGGGGACGCGCTCATCGACCGGCTCGGCGGCTCGGACCGCAAGAGCATGGGCGGCGAGCAGGAGTCGGGCTCGGCGCTCGCCATCGTGCTCGGCATCGTGCTCGACGGCATCCCCGAGTCGGCGGTGATCGGGCTCACCCTGCTCCAGGGCGGGAGCGTCAGCGCCGCGATGCTCGCCGCCGTCTTCCTCTCCAACCTCCCCGAGGCGATCGCCGCCACGAGCGGCCTGGCCGTCGCGGGCTGGCGACCGCGCTGGATCCTCGGGCTCTGGGCGCTCGTGATCCTCGTCTCCGGGCTCGCCTCTCTGGCCGGCTACGCCTTCTTCGACGGCGCCTCCCCGGGCGCGGTCGCTTTCGTCCTCTCGTTCGCCGCGGGCGCCATCCTGACGATGCTGGCCGACACGATGATGCCGGAGGCCTTCAAGCGCGGAGGCAAGCTCGTCGGGCTCGCGACGACGCTCGGCTTCGGCGTCGCGTTCGCCATCTCGGCCATCGAGTAGCCGAACAAAAAGGTGACCCGCGCTGGAGCACGGTGGCGGCCTCGAGTCGGCCGCGAAAAGGTGGCGCTCCCCGCGGGTCGGCTCAAGTGTCCGCTCCTGCGCGGCCCGCGTCAACTAGGAGGGTTTGGCTCCTTAGGCACGGGGGAGGGCGTCGACCCGCTCGACCCAGGCCGCCAGTCGCTCGTGGCCCTCGCCGATCGGCTGCCAGTGCACGAGGATGCGGTGGAAGAGCTCATCGTCGCCTTCGGGCAGGCCCAGACGGCCGTACTTGAGGAACGGGAAGGCGACGACGTCCGCGACGCCGAAGTCGCCCAGGAGGTAGTCGCGGCCGTCGAGGAGCTCCTCGAAGAGGTCGAGCCAGGCGACCATCTGTCTGCCGAGGGCCTGCAGGCGCGCCTCGTCCGGCTCGTCCTTTCGAAGCTCAGCCTCCATCTCGTTCGGCCGCCCCTTCCAGACCCGGTTGAACCACTCCACGAAGACCCGCGCCTCGGCCCGTCGGGCGACATCGCGCGGCCAGAGCGGCGGGTCGGGATGACGCTCGTCGAGCCAGGCGAGGACGCGCGGCGAGTCGAAGACGACCTCCTCGTCCGCGACGAGGACGGGCACGAGATCCTGGCCGGACACTTCACGCACCGGGCTCCGGTCGGCGGGATCGACGTCCACCCACTCGATCTCGACGCCCTTGTGAGCCGCCGCGAGCGCAACACGCTCGACGTTCGTGGAGAAGGGGATGCGGTAGACGCGAATCACGCGGCGTCCCTCACGTGCGGCTGTAACGCAGGGCAGTCGGCAGATAGTCCCGCCGACCCCGAACTTCGGGCCAGGTAAGCCTCGACCAGGGACGCTTGCCACGCGCGGCGGAGGTGTGAGATAAGCGCACCGTCCCCGAGGGCCTTTGGGACTCGCTGCGTGAGGGGGGCACGGCGGAAGGACTCGGGCACGAAAGGAGGCTCGGCGTTCGGGCCGCAGGACGCCGAGCCTCCTTCAGCCTCTCGCCGCGCCCTTCTCACCCCCCTTGCATTTTCATGCGCGAATCCGCACAATCGGCATGCGCACGAAGGCTTTCCGATCGTCCGTCGGACAGCGAGCGCAGGCGGCAGAGGCCGGCGGCCCGGCTTCTGCCACTCTCTCCACGGAGGCAGAAGGGGATCGGCTACTCTGTCCCACGGCAAGGGCGCATTCGTCTAGTGGCCTAGGACGCCGCCCTCTCACGGCGGTAGCACGGGTTCGAATCCCGTATGCGCCTCCTCCGAAAAGCCCCGCTCAGGCGGGGTTTTTCGCTCTCAGAGCGCCTCGCTTCGCGTGGTCACGGAGGCGCAGAAACGGGCACTTCGGCGCACGATTGGCGCAGGATTGGCGCACGCCCGGGCCTTGGTAGCGGCGCAACGCGTCGAACCACTCGTGGACCTCGAGCGCGGAGGCGCCCTTCCGAGGCATGTACTACGGAGGCGCCTGCGGGGCGGGCCTTGTCCGGCGGGCGCCCGCCGTCAACCGCTGAGCCAGGCGAGCTGCCCCGCAACCACGTCCCAGCGCACCGACGCCTCACGGCCGACGACACGGTGGAGGACGATGCCATCGGGCTCCGCGACGGCGATCCACTTGCCGTTCGGCGACCAGTCCGCGTACACGCCTTCGAACGTCCGCGGGGCCCGGCCCTGGAAGCAGCCGAGGTCGATAAGCCGGACAACGTCACCGCCGACCGAGAGGGCCGCGCAGTTGTCGGGCGCGAGCTCGGGGGGCCAGATCGTGAGGGGGTGCTCGGGGGTGGGCGGCGTCATGCTCGCCGTGCCCACCAGGCGTCCGCCCTCGTAGCGGTCGAGCCGCCCTCCCTCCACGAGGACGGCGAGCGAGCCGTCGACGCCCCACGCGAGGTGCCAGACAGGTCCACGGGCCCTCAGCAGCGGGCGCCCGCCGACCACGATCTGGTGGCGGTCGTTCACAGACACCGTC
>JAIBJN010000099.1 GCA_020029595.1 Actinomycetota bacterium
ACCCACCCACCCCCGCGCTCGTAGCAGGAAGCTACGGGCGCGACCGAGGACGCCGCCTCGGGGCGAGCAGCGCGGCCCGGCGGCACAGCCTGCGTTTCGGCAAACCCTCCTAAGCGATCCGCTCGACGCGCTCGTCCTCGTCGACGTCCAGCTCCGTCACCTCCGGCATGCGCCTCAGCATGGCGAAGGTGAAGCCCTCGCGCGCGAGGAAGAGGAACCCGAGGCCGATGCCGACGGACGCCTCGATCACCTGGAGCCCGATCCCGAAGACGACCCCGCGCGGGTAGCTGACGCCGTACGAGAGGAGCGCGGCGGCGACCGCCGCCTGAACGAGTCCGATGTTTCCCGGCCAGAACGGGAAGATCATCACGAGGTTCATGATCACGAGCACCAGCGCGGCCCTCGGGATCGAGGCGTCGATGCCGAAGGCGAGGAAGGCCGTGTAGACGGCGAAGAGCTGCGCGGTCCAGCCGACGAGCTGGAAGAAGAGCGCCTCGCAGGCCGGGCCCGGCCTCCGGAGCACAGTCAGCCCGTGCCGTGCCATGTGGAGCACCCGGCGGAGCGCCCCGATCTCCTCGGTGAGCGGCCGGTGGTGCCGGCGCGCGAGAAGGAAGCCCGCGAGCAGGAGCCCGAGCCCGATGCCGATGACCACTCCGAGGACGGGCATGGCCCAGTCGGGGATCGGGGCGACGTAGAGGGTGTAGAGGACGAGCGCGACCGCCGCGACGACGTCGAACAGGCGGTGCGCGAAGACGGTCCCGACGATGGTCGCCCACGTGCCCGGCCGGCGCCGCACGTGCCGGGTGACGACCGCCACGCGAGCGAGCTCTCCCACCCGGCCCGGCAGAGCGGCGTTTCCGAGCAGGCCGACGCAGAAGGCCGAGAACACGGTCCGCCGCCGCGGCCAGGGCGGCGGGATGGCCTGCTTGATGACGATGTTCCACGCGTAGGCGCGGACAGCCACCGAGAAGAGGTTGATGACCACGGCGGCGGCGACCCACTTCCAGTCGACGGCGCGGAAGGCCCGCTCGAGAAGTCCGGTGTCCGGGCCGCGCCAGACGGCGAGCCCGACGAGCGCGAGCCCGGGGACGAGAAAGAGCGCGAGGCGACCGGGGCGACTGTGGGGCAGGCGGAGCCGCTTCACGCCGCCGCCCGCACCGCCTCGACCGGGGCCGCGAGCCGCTCGTAGATCTCGAGCAGCTGCCGGCCGATCCGGTCCCAGGAGTACTCCTTGGCCGCCTCCCTCGCGGCCGCGCCGAGCCTCTGGCGCCGCCCTTCATCCTCGAGCAGCTCGACGAGCGCGGCGGCGAGCGCGTCCACGTCCCCGGGCGGGACGAGGATGCCGGTCTCGTCGTGGTCGGCCACCTGCGCGTAGCCCTCGATGTCCGAGGCGACGACGGGCGTCGCGCACGAGAACGCCCGCGTGAGCACCATGCCGAAGCTCTCGCCGCCGAGCGAGGGCGCCGCGAGCAGGCTCGCTGCCTGGAGCTCCGCGGTGAGCTCGTCCTCGGAGAGACCGCCGAGGAGGTCGATTCCTTCGAGGGAGAACCCCTGCCGGCGGGCGAGCCAGCGCACGGACAGGGGGTCGGCGCCGACGAGGCGCAGGCGCGCGCCCGTGCGGGCGTGCACCCGCGGCCAGGCGCGCAGAATGACAGGGAGTCCCTTGCGCGGCTCGTTTCGGCCGATGAAGACCACGTTGCCGTTGCGCCCGCCCGGATCCGCCTCCGGCGGGAGGTCGATCCCGTTCGGGATCACCTCGAACGGCCCGCCGACGTACGGCTCGGCGGCCCGGCGCGCCGAGTCGGAGACGGCGATGCGGTGGTCGATGCGCTCCACGAGGACCCGCCAGAGGACCTTCCCCAGCGGAAACCAGCCGAGGCGCTCCCCGGCGGAGTGGCACGTCACCACGACGGGGCAGGGGGCCGAGGCGAGAGCGTAGGGGCCCATGACCGGCGCGAACGGCTCGTGCACGTGGACGACGTCGAAGCGCTCCTCCTCCCAGATCCTCCGCATCCGCAGCATCGACTGGGGGCTGAGGATGATGTTCGGGAGGGACGCGTTCGCCGGCACGATCACCGAGCGGCCCACGGGGAGCACGTAGTCCGGAGGCCGCGTGTGGCGTCCCTGCTTCGGGTGCAGGAGCCAGGTCAGGCGCCCGGGCGGGTCGTGCCCCATGATGATCCGGGCGTCGGCGCCGAGGCGCCGGAGCGCCCGCGCCTGGTGGTCGGCGTGCTCCTGGACTCCGCCCCAGAACGACCAGGAGTACGGCACGACGATGCCGACCTTCATGCCGCAACCCTACCCGCCGTGGCTGATTAGACACTCTCTCGAGCGTCTAGACTCGGGGCCCATGATCAAGAGGGCGAAGCGGCTCGGCCCGATCCGGGGGTTCGGGATCGACCGGGTCGCCGCGGCGGCCGACCAGCCGGCGCGCGCGAATACCGCGTGGCCCGTCCTCCGCATGGAGAACCTCGATACGGACCTGCCGCTCCCGCCCGAGGCGGTCGGGGTCACGGCCAGGAGCCTGGAGACGCCGGAGGCGAACAGCTGGCTCCCCTTCACCGGTGACATCCACCTCCGCGAGGCGATCGCCGCCTTCATCGCCGGGCGCACCGGCCATCCCTATGACCCGGAGCGGGAGATCGTGATCACCTGCGGCGGCCTGGAGGGGCTCCTGGACGCGCTCCTCGTCACCGTCGACCCCGGCGACGAGGTGATCGTCACCGACCCGACCTACGCCGGCATCGTCAACCGGATCCACCTCGTGGGCGGCACGCCCAGGCTCGTTCCCTTCCGCGTCGTCGCGGGCGAGTGGCGGCTCGACCGCGACGCCCTCGCCGCGGCGGTCGGCGACGCGACGGCGGGCATGCTCCTGATGAGCCCGTCGATGCCCTCCGGCGGCACCTTCGACGAGGAAGACTGGCGGCTCGTCTGCGACCTCTGCCGCGAGCGCGACCTCTTCCTCATCTACGACGCCGCCATGGAGCGGCTCCTCTTCGACGGGCGGCCGCTCGTCCACCCGCTCCACCACGAGGGCATGGCCGAGCGGACGATTGTCGTCGGCTCGCTCTCGAAGGAGCACCGGATGATCGGGTGGCGGGTCGGGTGGGTCGCCGGGCCCGCAGAGACGATCGAGGACGCCGGCTGGGCCCACGTCTACAACACGACGACGCCCGTCGGGCTGGCGCGCGCGGCCGCGGCCGCCGTCCTGCGCGGCCAACAGGAACACGTCGGCGAGTGCGTCGCCGAGCTCGAGCGGCGCCGTAACGTCATGCTCGCCGGACTCCCCGACTGGCCGTTCGTCCGCCCGGGCGGCGGCTGGTCGCTGCTCCTCGACGTGGCCGAGCTCGGCTTCGAGGCGCCGGCCGCGTCGCGCCTCCTGCTCGAGGAGGGCTCGATCGCGGCGACGGCGATGGTCGGCTGGGGCGGGCCCGTGGCCGAGCGCCACGTCCGCTTCGTCTTCAGCGCCGAGCCGGTCGAGCGCCTGGAGACGATCCCGGAGCGGCTCGCAGGCGGCACGCTCGCGGCCGCAGCGGCGAAGCGAGGCTAGGCAACGTGGACGAGAGCGCCGCCCTCGTCGCCGAGCTGAGCCGCGAGGGCCTCGCCGAGCTGCACACGCACCTCGGCGGCTCGGTCGACCCCGCGGTCATGTGGACGATCGCGCACGAGCAGGGCATCGCGCTCCCCGTCAAGGACTACTGGGACTTCGTCGAGCTCGTTACCGTCGACCCGCGCGGCGTCAAGGGCCTGCCCGAGCTCGACGCGATCTACAAGTGGACGGAGCTGATCCAGTCGAGCCCGCTGGCCGTCGAGCGCTCCGTCCACGGCGCCATCGGCGGCGCCTACCGCACGCAGACGATCACGACGCTCGAGCTCCGCTTCAATCCGATGAAGCGGAACCGCGGCGGCGAGCAGGATCTCGACCACATCATCATGGCCGCCTCGCGCGGGCTCGACAAGGCACGGCTCGAGTACCCGAAGGTGCGTGCCGGGCTCATCCTGATGATGGACCGCACCTTCACGCACGAGCAGAACGCGGTCATCGTCGAGAAGGCGATCCGCTACTCCGACCGCGGGATCGTCGGCGTCGACATCGCCGGGCCGCGGCCCGACGGCGGCCGCTACCCGTACCGCCAGCTCGCGCCGCTCGTCGAGACGGCGCGCGCGGCCGGGCTCGGGGTGACGATCCACGTCGGCGAGGAGGGCGGCCGGCACGGGATCGAGGAGATCGGCGAGGTCGTCGAACACCTGCGCCCCGAGCGCATCGGGCACGGCATCCTCGCCGCGCAGGACGAGGAGACGATGCGGGTCCTGCGGGAGACCGAGACCGTGCTCGAGATCTGCCCCAGCTCGAACCTCCTCACGGGGGCGCTCGCGGACGAAGGGGAGCTCAAGGAGACGGTCCGCGCCTTCGCCGACCGCGGCGTCGCGTTCACGATCGCCACGGACGGCCCCGAGATGATGCAGACGCACCTGCGCGACGAGCTCGCGCTGCTCCTGCGGATCGGCGCGCTCGGGCGGGACGAGGCCGAGGCCGTCAACGCGCGCGGGCACTCGGCGGCTTTCGTACGCCCTCGGGGGTAGCCCCCAAGATCAGTCTGCAAGTCAATAGCCGATCCGCCGCAGCCTTGCCAAGATCGCGGCCATGCTCAGCATCTACGGCGGAACTCGCTTCACAGAGCGTCAGCGGCAGGTCGTCCGACTGATCGCGGCGGGCTGCTCGAACATCGAGATCGCCGAGCGACTCGGCGTCTCGCCCCGCACCGCGAAGGCGCACGCGGACGTCCTGCGAACGAAGCTCGGCGTGAGCCGGCGACGGCAGATCCCGGCCGCCTTCCGCGAAGCGACGGGGGAAGACCCCCTCGAAAGCCTCGAGGCGGCGCTCGGCGTGCGCGACGACTCCCGCACGCTGCACTGACCGGTCTCGGGGGATGACGGCCCCGCGCCCGTGGCCCACGCCGCGGGCGCGGGCTGGACCGTGCGAATCACTGGAACGCCGCATGCGGACGCGGTAGGCTCGTGACCCCCGACACGGGAGCCTCGGCCGTGACGGTAACCCGGGACATCGTCCTGACATCGCTCTTCCGGCGACACAAACGCCGACCGCGCCTGACTGCTCTCCTCGACGAAGCGACCGCGCAGTCGATCCTGCTCACAGCCCCGGCGGGTTATGGGAAGACGACGCTGGCCCGCGAGTGGCTCCAGGGTCGAGCCGACGTCGCCTGGTACCGAGCGACGGCGGCCTCGGCCGACGTCGGCGCCTTTTCGGCTGGGCTCGCGGATGCGGTCGCCCCGGTCGTCCCGGACGCCGGCGAGCGGGTGCGGCAGCGATTGCGCGTCGGAGACGCCACCGAGCGCTTGGCGCGACCGCTCGCAGAGCTTCTCGCCGAGGACCTGGACTCGTGGCCGGAAGAGGGGATCGTCGTGCTTGACGACTACCACCTCTTGGCCGAGTCGAGCCCGGTGGAGGACTTCCTCGACTGGCTCCTCACCCTTGCGCCCATCCGGGTGCTCGTGACCACGAGGCGGCGACCGGGCTGGGCCACTGCGCGGCGGTTCCTCTACGGAGAAGCGGTCGAGATCGGCCGCGACCAGCTTGCGATGACGGACGAGGAGGCCGCTCGTGTCCTCGAGGGACGCTCCACGGAGTCGGTCCGGGCGCTCGTCCGCCAGGCCGAAGGCTGGCCGGCCGTGATCGGCCTCGCGGCCCTCTCGGCCGATCTGGCGTTCCCCGAGGAGAAGGTCTCGGAATCCCTCTTTCGCTACTTCGCCGAGGAGGTACTCCGGCAGGAGCCGCCTGAGGTTCAGAGCTTCATGCTGGCCGCTTCCGTCCCCACGTCCGTCGGCGCGCGGCTCGCGGACGAAGTCCTCGGGTTTGCCGATCCGGAGCCTATGCTGGAGCGGCTCAGGGACGAGGATCTGCTCCACGAGATCGGCGCCGGTGAGCTCTTCTTCCATCCGCTGCTCCGTGACTTTCTCCGCCGCCGTCTCGAGGCTGACAACCCACAGGCATTCGCGGAGAAGACAGAGAAGGTCATCGAGGATGCGAGGCAGCATGCGCGCTGGGAAGAGGCGTTCGAACTCTCCCTCCAGGCCGGGCGGATGACGGAAGCGGCACAGATCGTGGGACACGCGGCGCGGGACCTCCTCGCGACTGGCCAGAGCGAGACGCTCGAGAAGTGGCTGGGGGCCTGTGGCGCTTCCGGAGTGACCATCCCGGGCGCGGCGCTCGCGCGCGCGGAGCTCCTGATCCGCAAGGGCGACATGTCGGCCGCGGCCGCGCTGGCGGGGGACACAGCCGGCAGGCTCGAGGAGCAGCACGCCGACTATGCGTGGGCCTGCAACCTCGCTGGCCGGGCCCTGCACTTCACATCGGAGGAAGAGGCGGCATTCGAGCGTTTCGAAGCGGCGCGCCGAACGGCGAAGTCCGACGAGGATCTGAAGGAAGCGCTCTGGGGGCTCGTCCTCACTGTCACCGAGCTCTCACCGGAGGCGATGTCGGAGTACCTCGACGAACTCGAATCACGGTATCCCGACGACATCGACGTTCGTTTTCGGCTCGCAATCGGACGCTACGAGACCGCGGAACTGACGTCGTCAATTGCCGGTGAGTGGAATCGATTCGCCGCTCTCCTCCCCTCGGTAGAGCATTCAATGGATCCAGTTGCGGTGAGTAGCTTTCTTGCCACGGCGTCCTCGGCGGCAAGAATGCGCGGGCAGTATCTCCTCGGCCTAGACCTCGCAGACAAGGCGTTTCGACTGTGCAGTGATCTTCGTCTTGAGTTCGGCGCGGGCGCGTGTCTGG
>JAIBJN010000037.1 GCA_020029595.1 Actinomycetota bacterium
CCGCCCGCTTGCGAGCGAGATCGTCGGGGAGGACGGCGGCCCCGACGTCGACATCGCCGTCCGGCCCTATCCCACCGACCATCGCGGCGTCGTCTCGACCCTTGCAGTGCGGACCGGAGAGCCGCCCGTCTACGTGGCGGTCGAGTCGAGGCGGCTCTCGATCGGCGACAGCCTCTCCGTCGTCTTCCACGCGCCCGCCCGGAGAGGGGAGCGCGTCGCCGTCGTCCCGGCGGGAGGCGCCGATCCGCTGGCCGAGCTCCCGACCTTCGCTCGAGACGGGACGCTGACCTTCTCGACCGCGGGCCTGCGGCGCGGCGCCTACGAGGCGGTGCTTCTGGACAAGCACGACGAGGTGCTCTCCCGAAGCCCGTTCTGGCTCTACCCGCCCGGCGAGGCTGTGAGGGTCGCCACCTCCCGGAGGGTCTACGTGAAGGGCGACGCCATCGAGGTCTCGTGGTCGAATGCGCCAGGGATGCGCTGGGACTGGGTCGCGATCTACCGCGTGAGGCCGGGCAGCACGACGCCGTACGCGACGCCGGGTTGCAACGCCGGCTACTGCGGCAACGACGGCTATCTCCTCTACGAGTACACCAACGCATCGATCGAGGGGACGACGTCCTTCTCGGCGACCTCGCCGACCGGGGACGGCGCCTGGCCCCTGAGGCCGGGCACGTACGAGGTGCGCCTGCTCCTCGACGACGGCTACAGCTCGGTGGCGAAGTCGGCGCGGTTCCGGATCGTCAGGCGCTGAGGCGCGAATGCCCGTTCCCGTGTGAGACGATCAACTCCTGTCGGGAGCGACGAGAGGAGAGAAGGCGTGAACGGTCTCGGGGCCACCCATTACCGCTGGGAGGACATGCCGAAAGAGGCGCTCAAGCCGGATCTGCACCGGCGCCTCGTCTCCACGGAGCGGATGATGCTGGCGCACGTGTACCTCGACAAGGGCTGCATCGTCCCCAAGCACTCGCACGAGAACGAGCAGCTGACCTACATCCTCGAGGGCGTCCTGCGGTTCTGGCTCGGGGAGGACGAGGCCGAGGTCGTGGACGTCGCGGCCGGAGAGGTTCTGCACATTCCGTCGGAGCTGCCGCACAAGGCCGAGGCGCTGGAGACGACGCTCGACGTCGACATCTTCTGTCCGCCGCGGCAGGACTGGCTCGACGGGTCGGACGCCTATCTCCGGCGCACGTGAACCTCGGACTGGACGACAAGGTCGCCCTGGTCTGCGGCTCGAGCCGCGGTCTTGGGAGGGCGATCGCGGACGAGCTGGCTGCCGAGGGAGCCGCGCTGGCTCTCTGCTCGCGCGACCCCGAGCGACTTGCCGCGGCCGCCGGCGAGATCGGGCCGGAGGTGCTGGCCGTCCCCGCCGACCTGGCCGTCCCGGGCGAGCCGACGCGCGTGGTCGAGGCAACCCTCGAGCGCTTCGGGCGGATCGATATCCTCGTCGCGAACACCGGCGGCCCGCCCGCGGGCACGCACGACACGCTCGAGCTCGCAGACTGGGACCAGGCCACGGCACTTCTGCTGCGGAGCACGGTCGAGCTCGCCACGAGCGCACTGCCGTCGATGAAGGAGCGGGGCTGGGGCCGGATCCTCGCAGTGACCTCGGTCGCGGTGAAGCAGCCCGTCGACAACCTCATGCTCTCGAACAGCGTGCGGGCGGCGGTGACAGGGTTCGCGGCCACGCTCGCTCGGGAGGTGGCGAAGGACGGGATCACCGTGAACACGATCCTCCCCGGCTACACCAGCACCGAGCGCGTGACCGAGCTGAACGAGGCCGACGCGAAGCGTGAGGGCGTCGACCCTGCGGAGATCCAGGCGCGGCTCGAGGCTTCGATCCCGCTGGGGCGACTCGCCGACCCGCGCGAGTTCGCGGCGCTCGCCGCCTTTCTCGTCTCCGAGCGCGCTGGCTACATCACGGGCGGCGCCTTCGCGGTCGACGGCGGCTGGGTGCGCGGCCTCTTCTGATGGGCATTCACGGGCGGGCGGAGCAGTTGCTCGAGCGCGAGCTCGAGCGCTTCGAGCGGTTGCATCCGCGCTCGGGCGAGCTCGCGGGGCGCGCTTCGTCGTCGCTCCTCGCCGGCGTCCCGATGCACTGGATGGTGCGGTGGCCCGGGGCGTATCCCGTCTTCGCCAGGAAGGCGGCCGGCGCGCGCTTCCACGACGTCGACGGCATCGAGTACGTCGACTTCTGCCTCGGCGACACGGGCGCGATGACCGGGCACTCGCCCGAGCCGGTGGTGCGGGCAGTGGCGGAGCAGGCCGCGCGCGGGATCACTCTCATGCTTCCGAGCGAGGAGGCGCTCTGGGTCGGAGAGGAGCTGACGCGGCGGTTCGGGCTGCCCCGGTGGCAGTTCGCGCTCACCGCCACGGATGCGAATCGTTTTGCGATCCGGCTCGCACGCCACATCACGGGTCGGCCGAAGGTGCTGGTGTTCAACTGGTGCTACCACGGCACCGTCGACGAGACGTTCGCGGCGCTCCACGACGGCCGGGTCGTCGAGCGTGAGGGGAATCTCGGCCCGCCCGGCCGGCTCGACGCGACGACGCGCGTGGTGGAATGGAACGACGTCGACGCGCTCCAGCATGAGCTGGAACACGGCGACGTCGCGTGCGTGCTCACCGAGCCGGCGCTGACGAACATCGGGATCGTGCACCCGCAGGCGGGATTTCACGATGCCCTGCGGGAGCTCACACGGGAGACCCGAACGCTCCTGATCATCGACGAGACGCACACTCTCTGCGCCGGCCCCGGCGGCTACACCCGCGAGCACGCGCTCGAGCCGGACCTACTCACCGTCGGCAAGGCGATCGGAAGCGGCATCGCCTCGGCGGCGTACGGCTTCTCGGAGGAGGTCGCAGAGCGCATCGAGGCGGCGATCGCCCGGGACGAGTCGGACGTCGGCGGCGTCGGCGGCACGCTCGCCGCGAACGTCCTTTCCCTCGCCGCCGTCCGCGCCACGCTCGAGCACGTCCTCAGCGAGGACGCGTTCGCCCGGATGATCGCGCTGGGCGAGCGGTTCGAACGCGGCGTGCAGGACGTCATCGACGAGAACGACCTCTCCTGGCACGTGACGCGTCTCGGCTGTCGCGTCGAGTACCTCTTCCGCCCGGAGCGGCCGGTCACGGGGAGCGACGCGGCTGAGGGCTCGGACCATCTGCTCGACCGGCTGATCCACCTCTACGCGCTCAACCGCGGGGTGCTCCTGACGCCTTTTCACAACATGGCGCTTATGTCTCCGGCGACGAGCGAGGCGGACGTGGACGTGCACACGGCCGTCTTCGGCGAGATCGCGCGGGAGCTCACCCACCGATGAGTTCGGCGCCGCTCCGCGGTCTCCAGATCGCGAGCGACAGAGAGCCGTGCTTCGTGCTCACCCACGCTCCCCGCGAGGAGCTGGCGAAGGGGGCGACGTCGTTCACGTTCGTCACGGACGGCATCGAGAGTGCGCTCGACCAGGCTCGCGCAGCTGCCGGGGAAAGGAGCATCGCCCTGATGGGCGCCGGCACCACACAGCAGTTCCTGCGCGCCGGGCTGCTCGACGAGATCCAGCTGACCCTCGTCCCGGTCCTGCTCGGCGATGGCATCCGCCTGTTCGAGCACCTCGGCACGGACCACATCGAGCTGGAGCGAACAAGGGTGATCGAGTCGCCCGGAGTGACCCATCTGCGGTTCCGTGTCCTGAGGTAGCGCGATCGAGAAATCTCTTGACAGGAGAACGTGTGTTCGTGTAGAACAGGTGTTCCCATGGTCGCCTGTCTCACGATTCCGGCCTTCGCCCTGCGGGTTCCGCTTCTTCGCCGGCCGGAGCTCAACGGCAGGCCCGTGGCGCTCGCGCCGGTGCCGGGGGAGCAGGCCCTCCTCGGCTCCTGCACCAGCGCCGCCGAGCGCGCGGGGATCAGGCCGGGGATGCGGCTCTCGGAGGCGCTCGCCACCTGCCCGAGCCTCGAGCTCCTCGAGCAGGACCCGGCCGGGGTGGAGGAGGCCTGGGAGAGCGTGCTGCGGCGGCTCGAGGAGGCGGGCTACGCGGTCGAGCCCGTCGAGCCGGGGTGTGTCTACTTCGAGACGCGGGGGGTGGAGCGGCTGGCCGGGGGGCTCCAGCAGGCGCTTCGGCGGGCGCTCGACGCGGTCGGGGAAGAGTGGGGGGCTCGTGTGGGGGCGGCCTCCCGGCGCTTCGCGGCGCTGGCGGCGGCGACCGTGGCGCCGGCCGGCCGGGCGCTCGTCATCGACGACGGCGAGGCGCACCTCTTCCTCGAGCCGCTCCCGCTCGACCTCCTCCCGCTCTCGCCGGAGCGGCGGGAGGAGCTCTCGGAGCTCGGCGTCAAGCGACTCGGCGAACTGGCCCGCCTGCCCGGGGCGGCGGTTGCTGATCGGCTCGGCGCGGACGGCGCGGAGGCATGGCAGCTCGCCCGGGGGGAGGGCGACGCCTCCGTCGAGCCGCGCCGGCCACCTGCCGAGATCGCCGAGACGCTCTCCTTTCCGGAGCCGGTGGCGAACGAGCTCACGCTCGCGCGGGCACTCGCGGCGCTCATCGAGCGCCTGCTCGCCCGCCCGGAGCGGGCCGGCCGGGCTCCCAGGCAGCTCGCCCTCTCGGCGAAGCTCGTCGGGGGAGGATCCTGGCGGTGCTCGCTGACGCTGCGCGAGCCGACGGCGGAGCCTGACCGCCTTCGGCTCGCGCTGGCGTCCAAGTTCACTGAGCTGCCGGCGCCGACGGCGGAGCTGCGGCTCGAGCTGGGAGAGCTGACGGAGTCGGTCGGGACGCAGGCCGAGCTGATCCGGCCCCGCGGCAGCCGCCTGCGGGAGCGCCTGCGCGTAGGGCTCCGGCAGGTGCGCGCGGCCGTCGGACTGGACGCGGTCTGCACCGTCGTGGAGGTCGCGCCGTGGTCGCGCATCCCGGAGAGCCGGGCCATTCTCGTTCCGCGCGACGACTGAACGAGCCGCGCCCGGCGCTCGTCGCGTGCGAGGACGGGCTGCCGGCGGCGGTGAACCGCGTGCGCGTGGTGGTGCTGCGGGAGGAGTGGCGGGTGGTCGACCGCTGGTGGACGGAGGAGCCGGTGGAGCGGTGCTACTTCGAGGTGCTGCTCGAGAGCGGGCGGAACGTCGTGATCTTCCGGGACGAGCCGAGCGGCAAGTGGTTCCGGCAGAGCGCGTGAGCGCGCCGGGGGCGAGCCGTCCTTGCGTGTCCTCTGTTAGACGCGCGCGCGCCGGGGCCACCCCGTGCCACCACCCGCTTCGAGCGTATCGCGGAAAAGCGCGCGCGTGGCGCGCACAAAGCGCCGAGGAACCGGCGTAACCGTGCCGGAGTACGTCGAGCTCCACGCGCACTCCGCCTACTCGTTCCTCGACGGTGCCTCGCTGCCCGAGGAGCTCGCCGCCCGGGCGGTCGAGCTCGGCTACGAGGCGCTCGCGCTCACCGACCACGACGGGGTCTACGGCTCGCTCGAGTTCGCCTACGCCGCGAAGGCGCTCGGCCTGCGCTCCATCACCGGCGCCGAGGTGACGCTCGCCGACGGCTCCCACGTCACGCTCCTCGTCGAGACCCCGCGCGGTTACGCCAACCTCTGCTGTCTCCTCACCGCCGCGCACGCTCACGAGCGCCTCGACCCGCGCCTGGATCCCGCCCTCCTCGAGAAGCTGAACGAGGGGCTCGTCTGCCTCTCCGGCTGCGCCCGGCACGGCCTCGCCGTCCGCGACCCGAACGGCGCCGCCCATCTCGCCCGTGCGTTCGGTCGCGACCGCTTCTACGTCGAGCTCCAGCGCCCGTACGAACGGGGGGACACGCGCCGGAACGCCGCGCTCCGCACGCTCGCGGAGACCTTCGGCGTCCGCACGGTCGCCACCGGGGACGTCCACGCGCATCATCCTCGCCGCACGCGCCTCCAGGACGTCCTCGTGGCGATCAAGAACCGCACCTCCCTCGAGGGCTGCGAGCCGGAGCGGCGCGGGAACACGGAGAGCGTCCTGCTCGACCCGAAAGACGCCGCCCGCCGCTTCCCGGACGACCGCGACGCCGTCCGCGCCACCGTCGAGCTGGCCGAGCGGCTCACGTTCGATCTCACGCACGAGCTGGGCTACCGCTACCCGGACTTCTCCGACGGCCCGACCCCCGCCGACGTCCAGCTGGCGGAGGTCTGCCGCCGTGCCTTCGAGGCGCGCTACCGCCACGCGCCGCACACACTTCGCACCCGAGCCGACCAACGGCTCCGAGAGGAGCTCGCGCTCATCGCCGAGCTCGGCCTCTCCGGCTTCTTCCTCCTCCACTGGGAGGTTCTCGAGCTGGCACGCGACGTGGCTGCCGAGGTCAGAGGCCCCGGCTCGCCGCGCCATCTGCTCCCGCCGGGCCGCGGGCGGGGGAGCTCGGTCGGCTCGATCGTCTGCTACCTCACCGGGCTCTCGCACGTCGACCCAGTGGACGCCGGCCTCGCGCTCGGCCGCTTCCTGAACCGCGAGCTTTCCTCCGTCCCGGACATCGACCTCGACTTCCCGCGCGACATCCGCGAGAAACTCATCGTCGCCGTCACCGAACGCTACGGCCGCGAGCACTCGGCGCTCGTGGCGAGCTTCTCCACGTACCGGGCGCGCGGGGCGATTCGCGACGTCGGCAAGGCGCTCGGGCTCCCGCAGGCCGAGCTCGAGCGGCTGGCGCGCGTCTCGGACGGCTGGAACGCGCGGAAGGTGGGGGAGGAGATGGAGCACGTGCCCGGCGCCGAGGCGCGCCTCTCCTCGCCGCGCTGGCGGGCCTTCAGGGATCTCTGCGGCGAGATCGCCGGGCTGCCCCGACACCTCTCGCAGCACCCGGGTGGAATGGTCATCTCGTCGCGGCCGCTCGTCGAGCTCGTCCCGGTCGAGCCCGCGGCGATGGAGGGGCGCCAGAACTGCCAGTGGGACAAGGACTCTTGCGCGGACGCGGGCTTCCTCAAGATCGACCTGCTCGGCCTCGGGATGCTCTCCGCGGTCGAGGAGTGCGTCGAGCAGATCGCGCTCCTGCGCGGGAAGCCGATCGACCTCTCCCGCATCCCGCTCGAGGACCCGGACGTCTACAAGGAGATCCAGGAGGCGGACACGGTAGGCCTCTTCCAGATCGAGAGCCGCGCGCAGATGCAGAGCCTCCTGCGCACGCGCCCGGAGAACCTCGACGACCTCACGATCCAGGTCGCGCTCGTGCGCCCGGGGCCGATCCAGGGAAAGGCCGTGCACCCGTACATCGAGCGGCGGCAGCGCAAGCGCGAGGACCCGGAGTACGAGCCACCCTACGACCATCCGTCGCTCGCGGAGCCGCTGCGCGAGACGCTCGGCGCGATCATCTTCCAGGAGCAGGTCCTCGACGTGGCCATGGCTCTCTCCGGCTTCACGGTGGGAGAGGCCGAGGGGCTTCGCCGGGCGATGAGCCGCAAGCGGAGCCTCGACGCGATCGAGGCCTATCGCAAGCGCTTCCTCGACGGCGCGCTCGCGAACGGCGCCGACCAGGAGACCGCCGAGCTCGTCTTCTCCAAGCTGAGCGGCTTCGCGTCCTTCGGCTTCCCCAAGTCGCACGCGGCCGCCTTCGCGCTCCTTGCCTACCAGTCGGCCTGGCTCCGCCACCACTATCCGGACGAGTTCCTCTGCGCGCTCCTGAACGCGCAGCCGATGGGCTTCTACCCGCCCGCGAGCCTCGTCCGCGACGCGCAGCGGCGCGGCGTCGAGGTGCTGCCGCCGGACGTGAACCAGAGCGAGGCCAAGTGCCGGCTCCAGGGCGGCGCCGTCCGTGTCGGGCTCGGCTACGTCAAAGGATTGGGAGAGGAGCCGGCCACGGCGCTCGTGGAGGAGCGCGAGGCCGGCGGCCCCTTTGGGAGCGTGGCCGACCTCGCCCGACGGGCGCCGCTCGACCGGCCGGCGCTCGAAGCGCTGGTCTCGAGCGGCGCCTGTGACGTCTTCGGCTGGCCCCGCCGCCAGCTTCTCTGGCGCCTGGGGCTCGCGCCTCGATCCGTGAGCGCCGGTGCGGGCGGAGCGAATCGACAGCTCGCGCTCCCGCTCGAGCCGACGAGCGAGATCCCCGAGCTGGCCGAGCAGACGCCCTGGGAGAGGATGCTCGCCGACTACCGTCTGACGAGTCTCTCCGTCGGGCTCCATCCGCTCGAGCTGCTGCGGCCGCACCTGCCGGGCGAGGTGCTGGCGAGTCCCGAGCTCGAGACGGCGCCGCACGGCGCCCGGGTGGCGGTCGCGGGCCTCGTCGTCGCGCGACAGCGTCCGTCCACCGCCAACGGCGTCGTCTTCATGCTCGTCGAGGACGAACACGGCCAGATGAACCTGATCGTGCCGCCCCCGGTCTACGAGCGCCACCGGGCGCTCGTCCGCGGCGAGCCGCTCCTCCTGGCGCGGGGCCGCTTCGAGCGCGTCGATCGGAACCGGAACGTCCTCGTCGCCGAGCTCGTCTCGCTCGCGCCGCTCGCCCGCCGGGTGGCGGACGAGGCAGAGGTCCGGAGCGCCATGCCCGCCGCGCACCACTTCGGCGGCCGCTGACCTCGCGCCCCCGACTAGGCTGAGAGCCGTGGCAAACCGCTCCCTCTGGCTTCAGGAAGCGCTCGCGGCCGAAGGCGACGTCGCCTCTCCGGGGCTCTCGGAAGCCCTTCGCGCCGACGTGTGCATCGTCGGCGGCGGCTACACAGGGCTCTGGACGGCGCTCCGAATCGCGGAGCTCGAGCCCGGCGCGTCGGTCGCCCTCGTGGAGGCCGACATCTGCGGAGGCGGGCCCTCGGGGCGGAACGGCGGCTTTGCGCTCTCCTGGTGGCCGAAGATCGAGACGTTCGTCAAGCGCCTCGGCGAGGAGGAGGCGTTCGGGCTCGTCCGCGCCTCGGCGGACGCGGTCGCGGAGCTCGGCGTGTTCTGCGAGCAGGAGGGGATCGATGCGCGCTTCCGCCGCGGCGGCTGGCTGTGGACGGCGACGTCTCCCGCCCAACTCGGCTCCTGGGACGGAGCCGTGGAGGCGGCCGCGCGTGCCGGGGAGCAGCCCTTCGAGATCCTCTCCGCCGAGGAGGTGCAGCGGCGGACGGGCTCACCGGTCCACCTCGGCGCAGCCTTCGAGGCGGGCGCGGCGACCGTGCAGCCGGCCCTCCTCGCGCGCGGACTGCGGCGGGTCGCGGTCGCCAGAGGCATTCGCGTCTTCGAGCGCTCCCCAATGGTCGAGCTCGACCGCGACCGCGGGATCGTGCGGACGCCGTCTGGGTCCGTGGAGGCCGGCGCGGTCGTCCTTGCCACGGGCGCCTGGCTCGCGGGCGTGCCCGAGCTGCACCGGGCGGTCGTGGCCGTCTCGAGCGACCTGGTCGCGACGGCGCCCATCCCGGAGACGCTCGAGGAGGCGGGCTGGACGGGTGGCGAGTCGATCTCGAACTGCCGCCTGATGGTGCACTACTACCGGACGACGAAGGACGGCCGGATCGCCTTCGGACAGGGCGGCCACCGCCATGTCCTCGGAGGACGGGTGGACGACGGCTTCTTCGGTTTCAGCCCCGCGGCGACGCAGAAGCTCGAGCGCGACCTGGTCCGCCTCGTGCCCTTCGCCCAGGGCGCCGAGGTGACGCACGCGTGGGGCGGGCCCATAGACCGCACCGTCGACGGCGCCCCCATCTTCGGCCGCCTGCCCGGCGCGGTGCCGGTCGTCTACGGCGTGGGCTACTCGGGGAACGGCGTCGCGCCGTGCCTGACGGCCGGGAAGATCCTCGCCTCGAGCGCGCTCGGCCGCGACGACGAGTGGTCGGGCTGCGGGTTGAACAGGGGCGTTGTCGGCCGCTTTCCGCCCGAGCCGATCCGCTACGTGGGCGGGTTCGTCGTCCGCGCGGCGGTGCGCCGCAAGGAGAGCCGGGAGGACGAGGGCCGGACCGTCGACGCGGTCACACGCCGCGTCGCCGCCCTCGCGCCCCAGGGCTTCTTCCGCGTCAAGCGGTGAGCGAAACGCCGGCTCACCCTAGTCGAGCTCGAGCCCGAAACGGGGGAGCCGCTTGCGGACGAGTCCGTTGAAGACGCCCTCGTACTCCTCTGCTGCCTCGTCGCCGAGCGTCCGGGCGTAGGCGTCGCGATACTCGAGGAGGGCGTCCCGGGCCGCGTCCACGAGGTCGAGATAGTCGCCGTAGCGCTCCTCCGCCTCGTCCCGCGAGGCGGCGTTGTAGGCGTCGAGCGCGACCTGGCAGTCCTGGAGGAGGCCGGCGTACTCGGCCTCGAACAGCTCGAGCTGGCGCCCGACGAGGTCGACGAAGCGCCCCCGCACACTCCTAGACTAGTGCAGTGCTCCTTCGGGTAATGCGGCCCCGCTTCTCTTGCCTGGAGGGGCACTAGTGCGGCTTCTCGTTCGCAGCTGGAACCTCTACCACGGGAGGACGCACCCGCAGTCCTCGAAGCTCCACCTCGAGGAGATGGTGCGGCTCGTGACCGCGGACGCGCCGGACGCTGTCGCCCTCCAGGAGGTGCCCATGTGGGCCGTGCGGCGTCTCGAGGAGTGGAGCGGCATGAGCGGCTCGTGGGCGATGACGATGCCCGCCCGCCTCGGACCGCTCGCCCGCCGCGTGACCGACGCCGATCCGAAGCGCTTCCGCTCCGGCCTGACCGGCCAGGCGAACGCGCTCCTCGTGAATCCCCACTTCGACGTCCAGAGGCACAGGCGGGTCGTCCTCAACCCGGGCCTCTCGCATGCCGACTGGCTTCTGCGCGGAGGCCAGCGCCGCGTCTGCCATGCGCTCGAGGTTGACGCACGGGGCGAGCTGATCGTGCTCGCCAACCTCCACGCCTCCAACAGTCCCGACCGGCGCCTCGTCGCCGACGAGATCGAGCGGGCGGCGTCATTCCTCGCCGGCGCCGACCGTTGCGTCCTCTGCGGCGACTTCAACGTGGAGAGCCTCGCCGTCCCGGGCTTCACCCAGCCGATCGAGGGGATCGACCAGATCCTCGCCCGCGGAGTCGCGCTCGAGCGGGGCCCCGAGGCGTGGCCGAAGGAGCGCCGGCGGGTGAACGGGCTCGTGCTCTCCGACCACGCTCCGGTCGAGGCGGTGGTCGCATCGACCTCGTAGCCGTCCGCCGCGGGCTCCCCGTGCTCGACCGGTTCGCGTACCTGAACGCGGGTACGTTCGGGCCGCTTCCGCGCCGGACGGTCGAGGCGATGTGGGACGTGGAGCAGCGCGAGCTCGAGGAGGGCCGTTCGAGCAAGGCCTACTTCAAGGACCTGAACGCAGACCGAGGGCGGCTTCGGACCGCCTTGGCCGAGCTCCACGGGGCACCGGTGGGGTGCGTCGCGCTGACGAGCTCGACGACGGAAGGGTGCAACATCGTCCTCCGCGGCCTCGGCATCAGCCCAAGTGACGAGGTCGTGACGACGGACTCCGAGCATCCTGGCCTCTTTGGCGGGCTCGTCACCTCGGGCGCGACGCTCCGGATCGCGGCCATCCGCGCCCGCCCGGCAGCCGAGGCGCTCGACGCTCTCGAGGCCGAGATCACTCCGAGGACGCGGCTGATCGCGATCTCGCACGTCTCCTGGCACACCGGGGCGGTGCTTCCCGTCCAAGAGCTTGCGGGCCGCGGGATTCCCCTGCTCGTGGACGGCGCACAGGCGGCGGGCGCCATCCCGGTGGACGTCCGGGAGCTCGGCTGCGACTTCTACACGATCTCCGGCCAGAAGTGGCTCTCGGGCCCGGCGGGGAGCGGTTGCCTCTACGTCCGGGAGGAGCGCCTCGAGGAGTGCCGGGTCACCGCTCCGTCCTTCCTTTCCTGGCAGCACCCGGAGTACGAGCTCGTGGACGGGGCCCGGCGCTACGAAGGAGTCACGCCAGCCGCGTCGGTCGTCGGCCTGCTTGCGTCCCTGGAGTTCGCGCACGAGGCCGGGGAGGAGCGCTTCGCCCGTGCGAGGGAGATGACGGAGCGCTGTCGGGCTCTCCTCGCCGAGCGGGGCGCCGAGGTCGTCACCGAGTCGGGGCAGGGGACGCTGGTCTCCTGGCGGGCCGACGACCCGCCGGGCCTCGCCGCGCGGCTTGGGGAACATGGGGTCGTCGTGCGCGACCTGCCCGGGACGGGCTGGGTGCGCGCCTCGTGCGGCTTCTGGACGAGCGAGGACGACCTCGAACGGCTCGTTCGAGGGCTTTAGCTCCACGACGCGCAGGCCGAAGCGGTCGGCATGCCGCGATTCCTGCGGGGTCTCTTCCTCGCCGGCGCCCTCGTGTTGGCCGGCTGCAGCGTCGGTGGAGGGAACTCCCGCGACGCGGTCGAGGAGCAGAAGATCACCAAGGCCCAACTCGCGGCCATGGTGCTCCCGCGGGAGGAGCTCGGAGCCTCGGTTGAGGGGTTGACCCCCGACGAGGACGTCGGAGCGACCGGCAACGCCGAGGCCGCCGACGACTCGCTCGACCCGGAAGACACGGCCACCTCCTTGAGGGGCGCCGGGCGGGTCATAGGCCACAAGCTCTACTACACGCACCCGAAGCTCGCCTCGCTGAAGGTGCGAAAGGGCGCGCTCTCGGTCGGGACGGAGGTCGAGCTCCTGGAAGACTCTGTGTACGCGGCCCAGTACCTGCACAAGCAGCTCACCGACTACGAGCGCCTCAAGGGGACGGTCGAGCCGGGGCTGAAGCTCCGAAGCATCTCCGCCTTCGAGGCGGTCGCGATCGGAGAGGAGGCCGGCGGGGGCCGGGGGACGATCACGATTCCGGGGCTCCTCACGGGGCACGAGACGTATGTCGTCTTCCGCCGCCATCGGATCGTCGCAACCGTCGCGATCGTGCGGGCAGACAGGCGGGACGTCCGGCAGGAGGCTCTGAGGATCGCGGTCGAGCTCGACAGGCGCATCCAGGCCGTCCTCGCCGGCGAGATCGACGTCACCCCGCCGCACCCCGAGAAGGCGACCAAGGTCGCGTTCCAGGGGCGGAAGAGGCTGCCCGATCTAACCATGGCGTCGGCGGATGTGGCGCCCGGCGCGAGTCCGGTCGCCGAGGAGGCAAAGCAGTCAGACGACGACTACGTCTCGTACTCGAGAACATTCGAGGACGTTGTCGTCGGCGGCTCCCATCTGGTCAGGCTTCGGGCGGAGACACAGCTCTACGAATCCGAGACGACCGCCAGTCTCGCCTACAAGCTCGTGACGAAACCGGCGGGCCGCCAGATCTTCGCGCAGGGTGTCGTCGACGCCTTTGCCGAGGAGACCAGCGTGAGGCCGACCAAGGTCCGCGTGCGCGCACTCGAGAACCCGGGGCGCGGGATGAGCGGCGTCGTTGTCACGTTCGAGCTCGTCGGCGCGAAGTTCAGGATGGCGTCCATCTTCATGCGCTCCGGCCGGCTGCTCGAGTCTGTCACGGGCATCTGTCGATCAGCCGCCTTCGACCCGAACGACCTGAGGCCGGTGGCGGAGCGGGCGCGCCGGCGCCTCCTCGCGTGATCCCTGGCTACCGAGGCTACGCGGCCGCGGTCCGGAGTCCGAGCTGCGGCGCGATCGGGCGCATCGCGGCGACGACGTTCCGGATGTGGTCGTCGAGCTCGAGGCCGAGGAGCTCCGCGCCGGCGTAGACCTCGTCGCGGTGGACGCCGGCCGCGAACGACGGCTGCTTGAGCTTCTTCCGCACCGACTTGGGCTCGAGCGTCTCGATCCCGTCCGGCCGGACGAGCCCGCAGGCGTGTACAAAGCCGGCCAGCTCGTCGCAGGCGAAGAGCGTCTTCTTGAGCTGCGTGTCCCGCGGCAGCTCGAGGTGCTCGGCGTGGGAGAGGACGGCCTCGACGACCTCGTCGGGCCAGCCCTCCTCCCGGAGAATCGTCGCTCCGTCCTGCGGGTGCTTGTCCAGCGTGGGGTGGATCTCGTAGTCGAAGTCGTGCAGGAGGGCGACGGCGCTCCAGAGCTCCTCGTCCTCGCCCTGCTCGTGCGCGTAGAAGCGGACGCAGGCCTCGACCGCGAGCGCGTGCCGGAGGAGGGCCTCGCTCGTCGTATAACGGGTCAGCGTCTCCCAGGCGGCGTCGCGGGTCACGTCCATCGGGCCGTTTAGGATAGCCTCCTGGGTCGCCGCGGCCGCCCAGCCCCGACCGAGACTTCGTGCCCGAGACCCTTGTCGCAGACGCCGTGATGGAGTCCTTCGTCATCGAAGGCGGTCGCCCGCTGCGGGGAGCCATCCGCGCGGCCGGAAACAAGAACGCCGCGCTTCCCATCATCGCCGCCGCCCTCCTCACCGACGAGCCCGTGACGCTCACGAACGTGCCGGCGATCCGCGACGTCGACACGATGCTCGAGCTTGTCGTCGACCTGGGCGTGAACGTGGAGCACGTCGGCGACGGCTGCGTGCGCATCCATGCGGAGGACGTGCGCAAGCACGAGCTGGACGCCGAGCTCTGCACCCGCATCCGGGCCTCCATCCTCTTGGCGAGTCCGTTGCTCGCGCGCTGGGGCGAGGCCATCGTGCCCCCGCCCGGCGGTGACGTGATCGGGCGCCGCCGGCTCGACACCCACATCCACGCCTTCTCGCGCCTCGGCGCCGAGATCCACGCGAACCGGCGCCTGCACATGAAGGCCAAGGGGCTCGTCGGGGCGCACATCTTCCTCGACGAGGCGTCGGTGACGGGGACCGAGAATGCGGTCATGGCCGCGGCCCTCGCCGAGGGGGAGACGACGATCGTGAACGCGGCGTGCGAGCCGCACGTGCAGGACCTCTGCCACTTCCTCGCCTCGCTCGGCGGACGGATCGAGGGGATCGGCTCGAACGTGCTGACCGTCCGCGGCGTCGACCGTCTGGGCGGTGGCGAGTGGCGCATCTGCCCCGACCACATCGAGGTGGCGAGCTTCGTCGGCCTCGGCGCCGTCACGGAGGGGGAGATCGTGATCGAGGACGCCGTCCCCGAGCACCTGCTCGGCGTCTGGCACGGCTTCGAGCGGCTGGGGATCAGGTGGGAGTCCGAAGGGACGACTGTGCGGGTCGCGGGCGGGCAGGAGCTCCTGATCCAGGACGACCTCGGCGCGCAGATCCCCAAGGTCGAGGACGGGCCCTGGCCTGCGTTCCCGGCCGACCTCACCTCGATTGCGCTCGCCGTCGCGACCCAGGCGAGGGGCACGGTGCTCATCTTCGAGAAGATGTTCGAGAACCGCCTCTTCTTCGTGGACAAGCTCGTCACCATGGGCGCCCGGATCATCCTCTGCGACCCGCACCGCGCCGTCGTCAACGGGCCGACGAGGCTGTACGGGGAGCGCATGGAGAGCCCCGACATCCGCGCGGGGATGGCGATGCTGATCGCGAGCCTCTGCGCGGAGGGGCGCTCGACGATCGGGAACATCGGGCAGATCGACCGCGGCTACGAACGGATCGACGAGCGCTTGCGCGCGCTCGGCGCGAGCATCGAAAGGGTGGAGGGATGACCGCCGTTCGCTTTTGGCTCACTCCCGTCGGGGAAACCATGTTTCCCCGACGAACCCCCTTCTTTGAGACAGTGAGGGAACCTCCCGGTTCCCTCACACACCTTCCCTCCGCTCATGGGCCGGGTGGCCCATGAGCGGCAAGCGTGCGGTGAGGACCGAGAACGCTCCGGCGCCGTTCGAGGGAGCGCCCTACTCGCAGGGGATCGTCGCCGGCGACCTCGTCTTCGTCTCGGGTCAGCTCGGCATCGACCCGGAGCAGGGCCACGTCGTCGAGGGCGGCATCGTCGAGCAGACACAGCAGGTGATGAAGAATCTCTCCGCGATCCTCGGCGAGGCGGGCCTGAGTCTCGACGACGTCGTCATGACCTCGATCTTCCTCGTCGACCTGCAGGACTTCCAGGCCATGAACGAGGTCTACGCCCGCCACCTCAGCGAGCCGTATCCCGCGCGGGCCACGGTGCAGATCGCCGCGCTCCCCTCGGGCGCGCGCATCGAGGTCGCGGTCGTCGCGCGCCGCTAGCCGGCCTCCGAGCGGCCGGGGGTCAAGGCGGCGCAGCGCCGCGTCGATAGCCCGTGTGTGGAGAGAGTCGCCGCAGTCCTCCGCGCCCCATTCGCCCTGCTCGTGCGTCCGCTGGACCGCGCGGTCGCCGTCCTCGACGACGCCCCTGAGAGCCGAACGGCCGGCGGCGTCCGCCTGCGGCGCGCGGTCGCGACGCTCGTCCTCGCCTTCGGCCTCATCCTCGTGGGGCGGACCTTGGCAAGCGGGGCGCTCCCGCCGCTTGCGCAGCTTCTGATCGTGATGCTCGGCGTCGCGCTATTCCTGAACCGCGGCGGCCGCTTCCTGCGGGACTGGGTGCCCGTGTTCGTCGGCGGCCTGGCGTATCTGCTCTCCGCGAACGCAGTCCAGAGCTTCGACTTCACTGTCCACTACACGCCTCAGATCGAAGCCGAGCGGGCGCTGTTCGGCGGGTCCTTGCCCTCGATCTGGCTTCAATCTCAACTCTACGACGGGACCACCGGGGTGCTCGAGATCTTCACGACGCTCATGTACGTCTCGCACTTCATCGCGCCGATCGCGCTCGCATTCCTCATCTGGGCGGTCTGGGACCGGAGGGGCTTCGTCGATCTTCTCTTCGCGATCCTCGTCGTCACGGTGCTCGGTGAGATCACGTTCGTCCTCGCCCCGACCGCGCCGCCATGGCTTGCGGCCGAGGAAGGCCTAATCCCGCCGGTACACGACGTCATCCGCCAAGCCCTCTACGACATGGGCCTGACCCCGATCGCCGACCAGTTCCACAGCCCGAGCTACAACACCGTCGCCGCGATTCCGTCTCTCCACGCCGCCTGGCCCCTCATCGGCGTCTTTGTTGCGCTCAAGTACCGGCTGCCGCGGTGGGTGGTCTGCTTTCAGGCGAGCCTCGTCGTCGGGGTCCTCTTCGCGATCATCTACTCAGGCGAGCACTACGTCGTGGATGCGCTCGTCGGAGCGGTCTACGCTGTCGTCGCGTGGTGGATCGTCCAGCTGGCGCTCGGGCCCCGCGTGGGCGCGGCTCAGTTCGACGGACGGTAGAGCACGCTGACGAGCTCGTCGGCGTAGAGCCGGCGGGCGCCGGGGGACCTGAGCAGCGGTCCCTCGAGTTCACGGTCGGCGACCCGGTCGAGGACGATCACGTCATAGCCGGCGGCCGCGGCCCGCCAGTCGTCGCCGATGCGGTTGTGATAGCGGAAGAGGGCCTGCAGCTGCTCGTGGTCGTAGAGCTCGAAGCGGACGTCGAAGGCGACCCTGCCGGCCAGCTCGGGCTTCTGCCACAAGAGCCAGTCCGCGTAACGCTCGCTCGCGAACACCTGGATGTCCCGATCCCTGTCGGCAATGTCGGAGACGGCGGCGAGGGCGGGCTCGGACCAGCGAGTCTCGTACGCCTTCGTGGGCCAGGCCAGCATGATGACGGCGGTGACAGGGATCGCGGCGGCGCTGATCCAGGCGAGGAGGCGCAGCGGGCGCCCGGCACGCCGAGCCGCCGTGCGGACGGGCCGCACGGCTTCCAGCGCCGCCGGAACGAGGACGATCCACGCGAGAGCGAACCACGTGATGTTGCGGATGGCGAGCAGACCGGCGACGATCGTCGCGGCGACAGCGAGCTTCTCGAAGAGCGACACACGATTGCCCGAGCGGGCCAGGAGCCAGACGGCGACGAGCGCGAGGAGGAAGAAGGGCCATGTCTGCGGAAAGGTCGGAGGCCTCCATTCGCCCACGATCCTGGCGAACTCGGGGCCAAGGAGCATGTGGCGGTAGTAGCCGACGAGCGAGAGGCCGTAGGGCGAGGCAAGGACGCACAGCGGGGGCAGCGCGACGAGCGCGAGGGTACGAGGCCGCCAGCCGCATGTGAGCCCTCGGAGCACGACGAGCCCCGCACCGAGGACAACGGAGCCGTGCAGGTTCGCCCAGAAGACAAGCAATGGTAGGACGAGGAATACCTGTCGTGAGGGAGCGCGGCTGTCGCGGGCGAGAAGCCAAAGGGTGGCCACGAAGATGACGTAGGCAAAGCTCTGCGAGCGGAGCTGCCACATCCACGGGGCCAGGAAGAACGAGGCGGCTCCGACCCAGAAGACGGACCGGCCCGAGGCGCCCAGGTGCCGTCCGGCGGCGAGCGCCAGCGCGAAGGCCGCCGTTAGCAGGGAGACGTGCGCGAGCAACGCCGCCTTGAGGCCGGCGCCCGCGACGAGGCTGTAGAACGCGAGATGAGCTAGCCACTGCTGGTCGATCCAGGTATTCCCCTCGGCGAACACCGTGAGGCGTTCGGTGCTCGGAAGGCCGTTCTCGACGATCTCGCGTCCGCTGAGGAAGGTCAGCCAGCTGTCCTGCACCAGCTCGAACGGCGTGAGACGTGCGAGGCCGAAGACGTAGACCGCGACGAGCGGGAGGAGGTAGGGCTCCCGCTCCACCAGCGCGCGCACGGGCCGGAGCGTGGTGTGAAACCCGAACGTCCAGCTGCGATTGGCGAGGAAGCTCGCCGGGGCGACGACGAGGATGGCCGCCGCCTGCGCGGGAAGCTCGCCCAGACCCGCGCTCACGAGGGCGCTTAGGACGGCCAGGTTGAGCGAGAGCGCCGAGACGGAGACGGCGAGGAAGCGCGCTGCCTGGAGTCCGATTCGCCCCCCTCGGACGCCAAACGTCCAGATCCGGTTCCAGAGGTAGTTGTTCCCGACCGCCACGACGAAGGAGCACACGGCGGCGAGCCCGTAATGCAGGCCGACTCCTTGCACGAGGACGGTGAAGACGGCCAGGTTGACGGCGTAACCGCTCGCTCCGACGGCGCAGAACTTCCCTAGCTGCGCCCAGGCGGAACGGTTGACGAGGGACTCGTCTGCGGCGACGTTCACACGCACCGTATCGGCTCGGGCTGAGCGATTCTCAAGGCTCGAGGTCTAACCTTGAGCCGTGGACGTCATCGTCTCGCATACGATCCAGGCCGTTCGCGGGCGACTAGCGCACGAGGCCGCATGAGCGCTAGCGATCCGGCGTGGCTTGAGCGATCGCGGCTTGTCGGCCCGCCCCGCCTATCGGGTGACGGAAGGGGCAGGAGAGGGCAAGGGGGACACCCTGACTGGTCCGCGACTGGACCGCAGGATTAGGATCACGGGCCATGGAGGCTGGGACCGTCCCGATTCGGCTCTCGCAGACGCCAGTCGAACTCGCTTGGGATGACGCCCGGGAGCTCCTTCGTCGACTCGACCTCGCCGGCGGGACGAGCGCTGCCGCCGCGGCCGCGATCCGCAAACGAGATCCGACCGGAGCGCTTCTGACTCACGCACAGCGGGTGGCCGTCTGGAACGTCATTCACGACTGGATCGGCGAAGCAGGCGTTGAGGGCCTCGGCACCGTCAATCGCCTGCGCGATGCGATCGCCATCGAGACTCCCGAGATCGGCCGTCCCAAGCCCTAGGCTCGCGCGAGGTAGGCGTCCAGCGCCGCGGCGCCGTCTGCCTCGTCGCCCGGGAGCAGGTGCCCGTAGCGGTCGAGCGTGATCACGATCGACGAGTGCCCCATCCACGCGGACAGCTTCTTGAAGTCGACGCCGGCCGCGATCATGTAGGAGGCGAACGTGTGCCGGAGCTCGTGCAGTGTGACCGGCTCGAGCCCGGCGGCTTCCCATGTGCGCTTCGCCCGCTCCGTCACGCTCGACGTCGCGAATGGCTCCGAGGGCGTCCGGCCGAACACGAGGCCCCAGGAGCGCCCAGTGCGCAGCCGGTGGGCTCGGAGGAACGGCCGTAGCGTCTCGCCGAGCGGCACCGTCCGCGTGCCCGCCTCCGACTTCGGCGCGATCGGCCCCTCGATCGGATCCCAGCCGCGGCGGACACGGATCGTGCCGGCGTCGAGGTCGACGTCCGACCAGTCGAGGGCGCGGAGCTCGCCGAGGCGCAGGCCCGCGTAGACGGCGGTCGCCCACAGCGCCCGATCTTCCTCGGGCAGCGCGGCGATCAGGCGCGCGGCCTCGGCCGGCTCGGCGATGCGGTCACGCCGACCGCGGACGGCCGGGAGGTCGAGACCCTCGAGCGGCGACATCGCCGCGTAGCCCTGCCGGACGAGCCAGGGCCAGATCCGCCGGAGCGGCATGACGGCGTTCCGCGCCGTCGAGGCCGAGAGGGAGGGCCGCTCGCTCGTCGGGGCGAGGAGGCGATCGACGACGCGCTGGACGTCTTGAACGGTCACGTCCGAGACCCGCAGATGCCCGAGCTCGGGTAGGAGGTACAGACGCAGCGCGATCCGGTAGCCGCGGAGCGCGCTCGGCTTGTACGTGTCTCCCCCCTTGCGGCGGATGCGCCCAGCCTCGGCCTCGGCCATCCACTCGGCCGCGACCTCTCGGAGCGTCCGCGGCTCGACCGCCCGACGCTTGCCGCGGCGAACCTCGCCGAAGGCGTCCGCCCGCCAGGCCTTGGCCTCGTCGAGGTTCGGGAACGTGCAGACGATCTTCTTTCCGGCACGGCGGTCGTACACCCACGCGCGGTAGCTGGGCGAGCACGAGCACACGCCGCCGGCGGCCGTCCGGCAGGCGCGCGAGTGCCGCACGACCACGCCGGGCGTTCCTCTCTTCCTTCTGGCCATCTCCTCAGTCCTCCTCTCGATCGTCGGCGGGCGGCAGCGGCGCCTCGCCGCTCTTCGCGAGCTTGATCCACAGCCGTCGGAGCACCGGCGGCAGGGCCTCGACCTCGGGCGGGATCTCCGCCGCAACGCTGGTCATGTTCTCTGTCCTAGGCACCCGCCACCCCGGAGCCGAAGCCCCGGGGTCTCGGCTGGCTAGAGCGGGTCGTTCGTTCCGTTGCGGCCCTTCGGTCGCTTGGCGCCGAGCTCGACCGCGATGTGACGGCCGTCGTCGTCGATCGACTCCGTCCAGCGGGAGGAGACTCTCGAGCTCGCGTGCGAGCCGCCTGACGTCCCGCGTGGCCGGAACCTCGGAGACCGTGTGCGGCTTCAGCGCGGCCTCGAGACGAGCCTGCGCCTCCTGGGCCTCCCGGACGGCCGCGTGGATCTTCGCGGTCTCCTCCTGGAGCGCCTCGGCGAGGTGAAGCGTCTCGGCGGGCAGAACGAGGCCCGGGATCACGCGGCCTTCCGATCCTCGGCGACGACACTCAGGTGTCGCCGCCTCTTCGTCGCTGGCGGCTGCGGCTTGGCGGGCGGAGGTCGGTCGAGCGCGTCGGCGATGCGTTCGAGCCAACACGCGAGGTCTTCGAGTCTTGCGGTCATGCCGGCGATCCGTTCAGCAGGCGCTTGCTGCTCAGGCATCCGTCTCTGTCCTTCCTGCTCTCGGCGATCGTCTGGCCTGCTCCTCGTGCCAGGACGCGATCCAGTGCCAGTCGTCTGGCCCGGCCGTATTCCGGTAGAGCTCGAGCGCCGCGTCCCTAAGCTCCCTGGTCTCGCGGGCGAGCTCGTCGGCCTGGTCGGCCGTGTCGACGGCGAAGAGCAACAGTTCGGCTGCGTTCTCGCGGTCGAAGGCGCGGGCCTCGGCCCCCTGGGCTTCCTCGACGCGCTTCGAGATCGCGTCGAGCTGGACCCGGAACTCGGTCAGGACGTAGCTCGCGATCTCGAAGTCGGCCGGGCTGGGCAGTATGGCCTTGGCGATGGTGATGGTGGGCATGTGCGGCTCCTTTCCTCGTGGGCTAAAGTTGTCGCCTGATACGATAGCTTTTACATCGGATGAAAACAACTGCTCACACGACAGGTTTCTCGTCCGGGCGACCCGCTACGCTCGCGGCCGTGACGCCCGACGAGCTGGCGAGCATCCACGAAGTCGCGGCCATGCTGGGCGTGACGGAGCGGACCGCGCAGCGATACGCCGAGCGGCCAGACTTCCCGGCGCCCGTCGAAGTCATCGCCGGCGGCCGCATCCGAGTCTGGCTTCGCGCCGACGTCGGCGCCTGGGCCAAGGCGATCCTGCCCCTGCAGACCGGGCGGCCGCGGAAGGCGGACTCATGAGCCAGGGGCCGTGGAGATGTCCCCGTCGGATCGCGCTCGCCCGAGCGCGATCCGTTCCACTCGCGGCTTAGTCTCGCTTCGCCTGGCAATAGAGATAAGGTCGGCCGTACCCCGAACATGGAGGATCGACAATGAGCATCCTTGCCCGCTTCACGGCCACGCCGAGCATGACGACCGAGCAGTACGACGAGTCCGTCCGCCGTCTTGCGTCGGGCGCCGACTGGCCCCCGGACGGCATGGAGTACCACGTCGCCTTCACGTCGGGCGGCAACTTCCGAGTCAGCGAGATCTGGGACTCGCGAGAGCAATTGGAGACGTTCGGTCAACGGCTCATGCCGCTGCTGGCCGAGATCGGCATCGAGCTTGCCGGCGAGCCGGAGATCATCGAGGTCCACAACATCATCAAGCGCTAGACCCGCCACGCGTTTCGCCAATCGTTTCGCAAGACCCTCCTAGGCCGCCTCGTCCCGCAGGATCGCCGCCCCGACGATCGCGCCCGGCGGGGGCGGATACCACGCCTCCTGTCGCGCGCCATAGACATGCTCGAGGCGGGCGACCCACT
>JAIBJN010000038.1 GCA_020029595.1 Actinomycetota bacterium
AATCGAGGAGGAAACGATGGAGAAGGTGTTCGAGATCTACATCAAGACCACGCCGGAGCGCCTCTGGGAGGCGATCACCGACGGCGAGATGCGGCGGCAGTACAACTTCGGGATGGGGGTCGCCTCCGACTGGACGCCTGGCTCGCGCTACGAGATGAGCCACCCCGCCGCCAACGGGGTCTTGGGCAAAGGCGAGAACCTGGAGGTCGATCCGCCGCGCCGCCTCGTCCAGAGCTTCAACGCCCTGTGGAGCGACGACGTGAGGCGCGAGGGAACCTCGAGGGTCACTTGGGAGATCGAACAGGTTGCGGATTCCTGCCGCCTGACCGTCACCCACGACGAGCTGCGCGAGGACGCGAACGACGAGCTCTACGGCGGCTGGCCGATGATCCTCTCCGGCCTGAAGACGCTGCTGGAGACTGGGGAGTCGCTCACGACGCCCGGCTCGCTGCTCTATTCGGGAGCCTCGTCGGCTGCTTGAGACCCTGACGGACCTGGGCGAGGCGCCGCTGCATCTCGGCGGCGCCTCGCTCCGGCGGTCGGGCGGCGCGCAATCTCTGGTTCCGCCCATTGCAGCCGGCTAGGTCGCAGCCTCAAGCGCCGATGGATGCAGTAGCGGCACGAGCGGCTGCCAGCCGGCGCGGAGCACGGAGACCAGCGAAGGCGGTGTGATCAGCTGCGCCTGCTGACGAGCGGGTCGCGGCCTCCGTACGACGTAGCCGGCCGTCGCCCAGGCCAGCAGATGCTCGCCGACTACGAGCCAGGGCTCGCCATCGGCCAGGACGAACGCGCCGTCGGGGAGCTCGTCGAGCGGCGCTTCGTGGCGGAGCTGCGCGTGTGTGTCTGGAGCGACGCGCTCCGTGTGGAGCTGCGTGTCGATCGCGTCGGCTCCCACCTGGCCGGGGTGAAGCTCGCGCCAGATCCCGACGAGGCGAGCGTAGTCATCACGGCGGCAGAGGGCGCAGGGGCGATGCCCGGCGGCGAACGCCGTCGCCTCGTCGAGAAAGAACAGCTCGGTGAAGCGGCCGGGCTGCATCAGCGGTCGCCGCTGCCAACCTCGAAACTGGAGCCGGCAGGCGATCCAGCGCTTGCCGTTGTAGCGGCGGCGGATGCGCCCGCTCTCATCGTGAAGGCAGCCACGATTTCCGTAGACCAGGCCGCGCCCGGCATCTGCCACCAGCTCGCCGAGGGGCGTAACCCGATTCTGGAGAGCCATGGCGCCTTAGGCTATCCGCCGACGGCGAGCGGGCAAGATGGAGACGGTAGGCTCTGGCCATGTGCCGAAGCATCCATACGCTCTACAACTTCGAGCCGCCGGCGACCGAGGAGGAGGTGCGCGCCGCCGCGCTGCAGTACATCCGCAAGATCAGCGGCTTCACGAAGCCGTCGCAGGCGAACGCGGTGGCGTTCGAGCGCGCAGTCGACGCCGTCGCAGCCGCCTCGGAGCATCTGCTCGGCAAGCTCGTGACCGCCGCGCCGCCCAAGGACCGCGAGGTCCACGCGGCGCGGGCACGAGCCCGCCGGGCGCAACGGCAGGCCGCCTAGCCCAGGCGTTGGGCGACTCAGCCGGCGTGCTCGCGCCGCCTATGTTGTCCGCTGCGCCGCAGTGCACTAGAGTCGCCTGGAAGCCGGCGGAGCCGGCTCGGGAAGGCAACCAGCCCGGAAGGGGACGACGATGAAGAAGCCGGCTGGGCTCCTCGCCGCCGCAGCGGCGGTGCTCTTTGGCGGCCTGCTGGTCGGGCCCTCGACGGTGAACGGCTCCGTCAGGGAGGATCGCGGCGTCAGTCGCACGCCGGTCATCGTCTTCCCGGCCTTCCACTTCACGAAGCTCGAGGTCACGGTTCGCAACCAGGTGGCTGCGCCCGAGTGTCCGCGCTCCGGCACGTTCGAGGACTGGTTTCTCAACGACCAGCCGAGCACCACGTTCTCGCAGGTCTGCCAGGACAAGCTGCTGACCCTCCGCTTCGACTCGAATCCGGCGAAGCCGATGAGCAAACGCTTCCGGGACCAGCGGGGCGTGAAGGTCAGGATCAAGGACTACGGCAAGACCGAGAGCGCGCCCTTCTACGAGCCGATGTACGAGGCGCTCGAAGCGGCGGGATACGTGCGCGACGACGACATCCGCGTGGCGGGGTACGACTCACGCCTCACTCCCGACATGCGGCACTTCGTCAAGCAGACGAAGAAGCTGATCGAAGACACCTACCGCGACAACGGCAAGCAGCCCGTGCACCTCGTCGGCCACTCGAACGGGCCGCTGTACGCCCAATACCTCCTCACACATACGACACAGAGGTGGAAGGACAAGTACATCCACGGCTTCACGCCGATCGCCGGCAACTTCCCGGGCCAGGGCATTCTCTATCCGCTCTTCTTCACGGGGCTCAACATCACCGACTTCACCTTCCCGGCGACGGCGGAGAACGCCGAGAGCAGCGCGCTCATGTACCTCAGCGCACCCTCGAGCTACATGAGCGCGGCCGACCCGCGGGTCTTCGACCGCCTCGAGACGGTCGTGGAGGACGCGTCCACCGGACGTTCGTACACCCCCGAGGACTACGGGCAGCTCTTCGAGGACGCGGGCGTGGCCTGGGCGAAGAGCATCGCCGACTACTACATCGGCTTCGTCGAGTTCGTCGATCCCTCGGCTTTCCCGGACGTGGACGTCTACGCCGAGAAGGGCTCCGGGATCGAGACGGCCGTTGGCATGCGGTTGGACGATCTCTCGGTCGGGCAGGTCGTCGACGAGTCGAACGAGTTCTTCACGCGCGACGGGGACATCAACCAGGAGGACCTGACGAACGACGCCGTGCTCGTGTGGGGCGCAATGAGCTGCTTCCACTTCAGCCTCACCGACAATCCCGGCGTCGACCACTTCGCGCTGCCGAGTGACCAGGGCGTCCTCGAGCGGCTGCTCGCCCACCTCTCGCAGCCGCGCTCCCGCTGCCGATAGCTGTCTTGCAGCGTGGTCGTTGCCCGGCCGCCGTTAGGCGACGGCGGCTAGCGCGTCCACGATGATCGTGACGTTGTACGGCGAGGGGCCCTCTGACCGGGGGCCGAGCGCGCGTGTCCTTGGAAGTTGAAGGTGGCGCCAGGCGGTGGCGTCAGCGGAGTCGGTAGCGTCAAACCGAGCTCGCTGAGCCGGCTCTCGATTCGGCCCATCCCGAAGCACCCTACCGGCCGCTCGCGAGCTGCAACGCGCAGTCGTGCCGCGATGCGAACTGGCCATGCGAATGCTCCGGTACGAGCGCTCATCCTGCTCTCATCGGCGACCGCCAGGATCGGGGCGGTGAAGGGTCGGGCCACGGGAGGAGAAAGGGGTGAGCCGCGCGTGAGCGCCTGGCCGGGGCGCCTGCTCGTCGTGATGCTCGCCCTCTCACTTCCCCTCGCCGGAGGGGCGTCCGCCTGGCGATCCTGGACGCAATCAGGCCCCCCCAGCGTCGAAGGGCCGGGAGCGTTTCCGCAGCCCGCTCGGAGCGGTCGCGCCGTCCTCTGGGCCGTCGGCGACGGCGCCGGCGGCGGGGATGCGGCGCGCGCGCTCGTCGCGCAGATCGCGGCAAGCCGCTTCGACCGGCTGCTCTACCTGGGTGACGTGTATGGGCGCGGTGGGGTGTCTGACTTCATCCGGAACTACGCACCCACGTACGGCCGCCTCGCCGCCAAGACTTGGCCGACGCCGGGAAACCACGATTGGCCGCTCCACACGCAGGGCTACGATCTCTACTGGGCCCAGGTCACCGGCGGGCGCCCTCCGCCCTGGTACTCAGTCAGGCTCGCGGGCTGGCAGGTGCTCAGCCTCAACTCTGAGGCCCCGCTCGGGCCCGGCTCGCAACAGGGCCACTGGCTGCGACGGCAGCTTCACCGTGCCGGGACCTGTCGGGTCGCGTTCTGGCACCGGCCGCGCTACAGCGCCGGAAAGCATGGTGACCAGGAGGATGTCGCCCCGCTCTGGGACGCGCTTCGCGGACGTACCGTGATCGTCGTGAACGGGCATGACCATGACATGCAGCGGTTTCGACCGATCGACGGCATCACCGAGCTCGTCGCCGGGGCCGGCGGCAAGAGCTTGTACGAGCTCGACCAGGACGATCACCGCCTCGCTTTCGCCAGTGACAATGCGTACGGGGCGCTCCGGCTCGAACTCCGCCCCGGCTCCGCCCGCTTCGCCTTTGTCGCGCTGGGGGGCGAGGTGCTCGACTCGGGCGCGATCCGGTGCCACTCCTGAGTCGTCTCTCTGTCTGGCTGCGGCACGGTCTCGGGATGGCGGCTCGGTGCGGATCCCTGATGAGTGTTGCTCGGGAACGAGCAGCCTTTCATCGCCATCTCAGATTCGCCCCGTACCGTCGCTTCCGGACCTTACGGCCGGAAGGAGGGGACATGAAGAGACGACCGGTTCAGATCGCGGCGGGCGTCGCCGCCCTCGTGCTGCTTGCCCTGGGCGGAACGGCGCTCGCGGGCGATCAGACGAGCACGGCGGCCTCGAAGCCGACTCGCCTCGCCGCGGCGACGATGATCGTCGAGGTCGACGCCACGGCTGGTGACGCGGGGGCGCAATTCTTCCTCGACGGCGAACCTTGGAGGTCGATGACGATCTCCGGCCCGAACGGACGCACGCTCCTCACTATCAACGCCGAGGGGCGCCTGAAGGGTTGGGGCTTGACCGAGCTCTTCTCCGAGACCAACGAGCCGCCCTTCGACGTCGTCCCTCTGGAGAAGTTCAAGAAGCGCTTCCCGGAGGGCAAGTACACGTTCGTCGGCACGACCATCGAGGGTGAGAAGGTGGTGGGCAAGGCGAGGCTGTCGCACGACATCCCGGACGGGCCCGAGATCACCTCGCCTGCAGACGGCGCCACGGTGGCCCGCACGAACGTTGTTGCCAGGTGGATGGCTCCCGCCGAACCTCCCGGAATCGACATCGTCGGCTACCGGGTCATCGTCACACGGGAGGATCCGCTCCGCGTGTACAGCGTCGACCTCAAGGCCTCGGCCAGGAGCGTGCCCATTCCGTCGGAGTTCCTCGAGTCGGGCACCGAGTACGAGCTCGAGATCCAGGCGATCGAGGAGAGCGGAAATCAGACCTTCACGACGATCATGTTCGAGGTGAGCTAGCGCTCGACGACGATCAGTCGCTCAGGCGGAAGATGCTGCCGGTGCGCGAGACGAGGTAGAGCTCGCCCGCCGAGTCCTCGCCGAAGGAGGCGAGTGTTGTGCCGAGCTCGAGTTCGTGGCGCACGCGCTCGGGCTCGGCAGGGTCGATGCTCCACACCTGGCCCGTGCAGAAGTCGCCGTAGAAGTAGCGTCCGCGGGCGGCCGGGATCTCCTCGCCCCTGTAGGCATAGCCTCCGATCACCGCGGCGCACCCGCCGTCGCGGCCGTAGACGGCGATCGGCCAGACGAGCTCGCCCGGCCCTTCCGGCTCGTCGTGGCTCCCCTCGTCCCAGACGAAGGCCTCGTGGCCCTCGTAGGCGTCCCAGCCGAGGTTCTTCAGCCCCGGATCGGAGCGCGGAAGGTAGTTCACCTCCTCCCACGTGAGCGAGCCCACGTCCGCGATCCAGAGGTCGCCCGTCTCGCGGTCGAAGGAGAAGCGCCAGGGGTTGCGGAGGCCGTACGCGACGACGCGCACGCCGGCGTCGGGGTCCTCGGCGTCCAGGCGCAGGAGCTTCCCGAGCAGGTCGCCCGCCTCCAGGCTCTGGGGGTGCACCCGGGACCCGCCGTCGTCCCCGATGCCGACGTAGAGGTCGCCGCCGGGCCCGAAGTGGAGCTGGCCGCCATTGTGGGTCGGGGAGCTCTTCTCGACCAGGAGGACGCGCCGCGCCGAGTCGGGATCGGCGCGGCCCTCACGGGCCCGGTACTCGACCACGTTCACGTGGCCCTGACGGTCGGTGTAGTCCACGTAGAAGCGTCCGCTCGTCGCATAGTCCGGGGCGAAGACCATCGACAGGAGGCCCTGCTCGGCGGCCAGCTCGCCCTTCGGGCTCGTGGTGGTCAGGTCGCTGATGTCGAGGAACGGCTCGCCTTGGAGCTCGCCGTGATCGAGCACCTGGATGACGCCCGCCTGCCCGACGGCGTAGAGGCGGTCGGGTTCGCCGGGCGCCGACGCGACGTAGACAGGCCGGTCGAGCCCACTCGCGATCTCGACCGCGCGCAGGCCGGCATCGCTCTCGACCGTCGAGGCCGACGGCGTCGGATGCGATTCGACGCCGTCGCCTCCGCAGCCGGCGAGCGCCGCGGCGGCGACGAGCGAGACGAGGAGTGGCCACCGGAGTCCGCAGATGGAAGGGACCTTACGGCGGTTCGATTCGCGCGTCGACCGGACGCGGACTCGAGTGCCGCCTCCGCGCGCTCCGCTGTGCCACATTACCCGCATGGCGACGCCTGCGAAGGACCTGGTCTGGATCCCGGGCGGGACGTTCACGATGGGCTCGGACGCCCACTATCCCGAGGAGGCGCCCGCCCACGAGGTGGCCGTGGACGGCTTCTGGATCGACCGCGCGCCCGTGACGAACCTCCAGTTCACGAGGTTCGTGAAGGAGACGGGCCACGTGACCTTGGCCGAGCGCGCGCCCGATCCCGACGCCTACCCGGGCGCGGATCCCGACCTGCTCGTCCCCGCCTCCAGCGTGTTCTCGCCGCCGCCTCACCGGGTCGGTCTCGAGGACGCGTACCAGTGGTGGAGCTACGTCCCCGGCGCGGACTGGCGTCACCCCGAGGGCCCCGACAGCTCGCTGCACGGGCGGGAGCGGCATCCGGTCGTCCATGTCGCCTTCGAGGACGCCGAGGCGTACGCGCGCTGGGCGGGCAAGGCGCTGCCGGCCGAGGCGGAGTGGGAGCTCGCTGCGCGCGGCGGCCTCGAGGGGGCCGAGTACGCATGGGGTGCGGAGTTCGCGCCGAACGACAAGCAGATGGCGAACACCTGGCAGGGCGAGTTCCCGGTCGAGAACCTCCGCCTCGACGGCTACGAGCGGACGTCTCCGGTCGGGTCGTTCCCGCCGAACGGCTACGGGCTCGTGGACGTGGCCGGCAACGTGTGGGAGTGGACGACCGACTGGTACGCGTCTCCCGGAGAGGCGGAGGCGTCGTGCTGCGCCCCGGACCCGCGTGAGCGCAGCAAGGATCCGACCGACCCCGCCGGGATCCCGCGCCGGGTGATGAAGGGCGGCTCCCACCTGTGCGCGCCGAACTACTGCCGACGCTACCGGCCGGCGGCGCGGATGGCGCAGGCGGTCGATACGTCGACGTCGCACCTCGGGTTCCGCTGCGTCGTCCGCGCGCCCGCGCCCGAGGCGTAGCGCGACGCCGCCCCACCTGCTGGCGCTTCCCGCGGACTCGGCGCATACTCCCTCTTCCGCGAAGGAAGGAGCGAGATGACGTCCACCGACACGAGTCCACGCCTCACCGACGAGCAGCTGGTCGAGGTGCTCGCGCTCACGAAGGACGCCGACAGCGTCGAGCTGAAGGTGACGGTTCCGGAGCGCGAGCAGCGCTCGGCGATGACCGCCCTCGAGCTGGACCCGCTGGACGGCCAGATTCGCCAGGTGTTCTTCTTCGACACCCCCGACCTCGTGCTGAACGGCCACGGCGTGGTCGTGCGCGCGCGCCGGATTCAGGGCAAGGGGGACGACTCGGTCGTGAAGCTGCGGCCGGTCGTGCCGCACGAGCTGCCCGCCGAGTTGCGCGCGTCGCCTAGCTTCGGCGTCGAGGTCGACGCGATGCCGGGCGGGTTCGTCTGCTCGGGCTCGATGAAGGGCGTGCTGGAGGCGACCCACGTAAAGGAGGCGGTCGCGGGAGACCGGCCCCTGCGGAAGCTCTTCTCGAAGGAGCAGCGGGCGTTCTTCGCGGCGCACGCGCCGGACGGACTCGCGCTGGACGGCCTCTCGATCCTCGGCCCCATCTTCGTCCTCAAGGTCAAGTTCTCCCCCGCCGGGCTCGGCCGCAAGATCGTCGCCGAGGTGTGGCTCTATCCCGACGACTCCCGGCTGCTCGAGCTCTCGACGAAGTGCGCGCCGTCGGAGGCGTTCCAGGTCGCGGCCGAGACGCGCGCGTTCCTGACCGAGCAGGGCGTCGATCTCGCCGGCGAGCAGGAGACGAAGACCCGCAGGGCGCTCGAGTTCTTCTCGGAGCGGCTCCGGGCCGCCGGCTAGGAGAACGGCAGCTCGACGTCGCTGACGTCGAGGCCGAGCGAGTTCGCGAGGCGCACGCCGTCCTCGAGGTCCTCCCGGAGCCTCTGCACGTCACGATCGTGCATGGCGCGGCCGATCCAGGCGCGCGCCGGCGGCCGCCAGAGCGCGTGCTCGACGAAGATCGGGAGCATGCGGTTGGCTGCGCTGACGAGCCTCCCCCTCGTTCGCTTCGTGGCGTTCTCGAGCAGCACGCGCTCGTAGGCCATGCCGGCTCCGTGGTGGATGCCGTCGTCGATCGTCAGGCGATTGCAAAGGTCCTCGAGGACGGTGCCCCGGGAGGAGCGCGCGATCAGGCGGAAGCGAGGAATGATGAGCCGCTCGAAGAAGACCTGCATGAGGAAGACCTTCTCCTCGAGCATGTCCAGGTCGTCGAGGAACATGCGCGCGAGCTCGTCGAGGTAGGGGTCGCGCTCGGCCGTGCCGCCGACCTCCTCGAGCAGCTTGAGCCACGCCTCGACGTGCCGCGACTCGTCCTGCACCATCGTCGAGTAGTAGAGCTTTGCCTCGTGGTGGGGCGCGAGGTTCAGGAGCTGCGCCGACATCTTCACCGCGAGGATGTCGGCCTGGTACTGCTGCGTGATCACCGAGCGCCAGACATCGGTGCGCCGCGCGCGCTTCTGGACCGATCCCCTCGTCTCCGGGATCGGCGGGATCTCGCTCCACGGCATGTCGGCCATGTGCCACTCCGCACGCTTGGCGAGCTCGTAGTAGCGGAGGACGCCGGCGTGCCGTTCCGCGTCCTCCTCGCGCGGGCTCTCCACAGGAAGCTGCTCCACGCTCATCCCAGCGAGAGCTTAGCGGGACGCGCTCACTCCCGGCCCGGTGCTGGGCGGGTAGTCTCCCGGGGGAGGATCCATGCGAGGTCTGGTCTTGATCGCAGTCGCCGCCGTGGTCCTCGTGGCCGCGGGCTGCGGCGGCGAGGAGGAGTCCGCGAGCGAGGAATGGGCGTCTGACTTCTGCTCGGCGGCGGCGGACTGGAGCTCCTCGGTCGACGACGCCGTGAATCAGTTCACGGAGCCGTCGGACCTGAGCGCCGACGCGCTCCAGGACGCGATCGACGACGCTCTCGGTGCAACCGAGACGTTCGTCGACGAGGTTCGCGCGCTCGGGGCGCCGGAGACCGAGGCGGGCGAGGAGGCGGCCGAAGTGGTCGACTCGATGGCGACGACCGTCGAGTCGGGCGTCGACGAGCTCCGCGGCGTGCTCGGGACGGAGAGCGCCTCGCTCCCCGAGCTGCTCGGGAAGGTGCCTCAGGCGACCGAGCTGATCGATCAGATCAGCCAGGAGCTCCAGAGCTCGTTCCAGGAGCTGGAGAGCCTCGACGGCGGAGGGGAGCTTCGAGACGCGCTCGAGGAGAACGACGACTGTGCGTCGGTGACGCCCTAGGCTGCCCGGCTACCGCGCGGCGGCGCGCTCGTCGGCCGCCCACTCGGCGACGAGCGAGCGGCAGCGCTCGATCATCTCCTCCTGCCGCTCCGGCTCGACCTCGAGGCGGATCGACCTGACGAGAAGGTCGCCGAACTCGGGGCTCTCGACGTACTCGACCGTGAGCTCCTCGAGGTTCGGCAGCACCATGGCCAGGAACTCCTCGAACTCCTCCGTCTGGAAGTAGGCGGCCGCGAGCTCGTCGTAGCGCGCGAGCTTCTCCTCGTAGCCGAGGTCGTCGCGGTCGCCGACCTCGAAGTACTCGCGTGTGCGCTGGTTGAGCCGCATCGAGCGGCCCGAGACCGCGCAGAACGTGCACCAGGCGACGAGCGAGCGAATCGCCCACGGGAAGTGGTAGTGCAGGCTGACGAGCGCGATGTCGGGCGAGGCGTTGGCGTAGTCGATCGGATAGGCCTGCCCGTCCTTGACGATCGTCTCGCAGGAGTTGAACTCCCAGCGGAAGAACGCGTTGACGAGCCGGCTGATCGCGGCCACCTCGCCCTCCAGCTCCGGCGTCAGGAAGCCCAGGTCGACGAGGTAGCGATAGTGGCCGTGCGCGCCCGGGTCGTAGCGCATGACGCGCGTCTGCGGCCCGATCGAGAGGCTGCGCGTGAAGACGTCGTAGCCCTCGACGCTGGCCTGGAGGTGCATCATCCGCTCGCCGGAATCGTCGTACGCGGCGTGAAGGTCGTCCGGGCCGGCGATCCGCGTCACGCCGACCCACATGCCGCCGTCGAACGGCTTCATGAAGAGCGGGTACCCGACCCACCCGGCGATCTCCTCGAGGTCGAAGTCTGGGTTGTACTGCTCCGCCATCGGCACGTAGCGCGGATTGTCCGGCGGCAGCCGGTGCGGGAGGAGCCACGTGGCCGGAACCTTGATGCCGAGCCGCATCATCGCGCAGTAGGCGGCGTGCTTCTCCATCGCCTGGAACGTGAAGGGATTGTTCAGCAGATAGACGTCGTCCATGAGCGCGATCTTCTTCAGCCACTCCCGCGGCAGGTCGTACCACCAGGAGAGCCGGTCGATCACGAGCGTGTAGCGGGGGGTGGAGCGCAGGTCGAACGGCTCGTTCATGATCCGCGCGGCGGCGAGCTCGTGCGTCTCGCCCCGATAGCGGACGGGGCCGACGCGATCGAGCATGGCCTCGAACGCTGTGGGCCAATCCTCTTCGGTCGCCAGCAGAAGGCCGATCAGATGTCGAGTCGCCATGGGACTGGAGGGAGTCTAGGCTGGCGGAATCGGCAGAGAGGAGATTCGCGTGGTCCAGGAGGCCAGGCTTGCCCCCACGGAGAACGGCCTCGTCCCGGAGGGCGAGGGGTGGTTCGTCGTCAATGCGCGGGAGATGCGCTGGTTCGGGAGCGACGAGCTCGGGAAGTACTGCCATTTCGAGGGAGACGTCCGCTTCGACGAGCTCGGGATCAACGTCAGCGTCCTCGACCCCGGACAGCCGGGTTGCATGTACCACGGCGAGGACGCCCAGGAGGACTTCCTCGTCCTCGCCGGCGAGTGCCTGCTCCTGGTCGAGGGCGAGGAGCGCCGGCTGCGAGCCTGGGACTTCGTCCACTGCCCGCCCTGGACGGAGCACGTCTTCGTGGGCACCGGGGACGGCCCATGTCTGCTCCTCGCCGTCGGCGCGCGTCGACCAGACTCGAAGGTGCGCTACCCGGTCGTCGACGTCGCGCGAAAGCACGACGCCGGCGTCCTCGCGGAGACGAGCTCCCCGGAGGAGGCCTACGCGCGCTTCTCCGATCTCGTGGAGCGGCCGTACCGCGAGGGCGACCTGCCCAACTGGTAGCGGCTCTTGCCCCCGTCGCAGGCGCCTCGTACACTCAAGTCGTCCCCAAGCCCTGCGGCTGTCACGGGAAGGTGGGACTCGCACGCCCGGATTCTTCATCAGCTACCGCCGCGAGGATGCCCCTGCCCACGCGGGCCGGCTCTACGACGCGCTCGCGGAGCGCTTCGGCGAGGAGCGGGTGTTCATGGACGTCGAAGCCCTGCAGCCCGGGGTCGACTTCGTGGAGCGCATCGAGACCGCCGTCGGGTCGGCGGACGCGCTCCTGGTCGTCGTCGGTCGCGGCTGGCTTGGCGCGAAGGACGGGGCCGGGCAGCGGCGCCTCGACGACCCGGACGATTTCGTCCGGCTGGAGGTCGGGACCGCCCTTCGCGGCGACCCGGTCGTGATCCCGGTGCTCGTGGGTGGAGCGACGATGCCGGAGGAGGAAGAGCTTCCCGGCGACCTCGCGCTGCTCGCGCGGCGGAACGCGGTCACGCTGATCGACACCGACTGGCGCTCGGGCATGGCGCGGCTCGTCGCCGCCCTCGAGCAGATCCGTGAGCCGGAGACGTCGCAGCTCCCGCCACCGCCGCCTCCTCCCGAGCGTCGCGAGGAGGAGCGTGGACCGCCGCTTCTCGCCACGATCCTCGGCCTCGCCGGCGCAGGCCTGCTTGTCCTCGGGACCGTGCTGCGCGCGGACGAGGTTGCCCATCCCGGGCTCGCCGACACCTCCGGTGTGGACGTCGGTTTCTTCACGAGCCTGGCGCCGACGGGGCTTGTGGTGGGCGCTCTGGGCGCTCTTGCGCTCTCGTACTCCCGCGGCTCCGGCCGGATCGGGACCGGCCTCCTCCTCGGCTTCGCCCTCGCAGGGGTCGCCTGGTACGTCGGCGTGCTCGTCACCGCCTTCCACACGACCGCCGAGGAGAGCTCGCGCCTGACGGGCGGCGCCGCCCTCGCGCTGCTCGGCTGCCTCTTGCTCGCGGCCGCCGCCGTCCCCCGGATCGCCGCGGATCGAGAGGATCCCGGCGAGGACGTGGGCTGGCTGCCCCGCGTGCTCGTGCTCGCCGGCGTGGCGATCGTTGTCGCCGGGACGATCGTCCCGTTCAACGACGGCCCGCGGCCGCAGGAGAGCGGGCTCGGCGCTGTCATCGACCGCGACGGCGGCTGGGAGGCGTTCGCCCCGATCGCAATCGCCGTCCTCGCGGGGGCGGCGTCGTTCTTCCTGACGACCGGCCGGAGCCGCCTCGTCGCCTGCGGCGCCATCATCGGGCTCGGAGCGTTCGCCACGCTCCTGTGGGTGCGCTATCTCGCCGTCCCGATGCTCCAGCCTGACACGATCAGCTCGGTCGCGCTGGGCGCATTCCTGGGCTTCGGGGGTGCGGTCGCGATCCTGGCGGGGGGCCTGGTCGCCCGGACGCGCCTGCGGAGCGCCGCCGTTCCAGGCGGAGTCCCGGCGGGGCGCGCGACCTAGGCGGCCGGAGATGGCGATCGTCGACAAGGCGAAGGAAACCGAGGCTCGGCCGGCCCCCGCCGAGGAGAGCCAGAATCCGACGCTCGAGCGTCTCGAGGATCAGATCGCCTGGTACGACGCCAAGGGCAGGCAGTGCGGGCAGCGCTTCAAGTGGCTGAAGGCGGTCGTGATCACCGCCGCTGCCGCAATCCCCGTCGTCGCCGCATTCGACGTGCCCGTGTACGTGGCCGGGATCCTGGGCGCCGTCGTCGTCGTCGTCGAGGGCCTCCTTCAGGCCTACCAGTACCACCAGAACTGGATCATTTACCGTTCGACCGCCGAGGCGCTCAAGCACGAGAAGTACCTCTACCTCGCGCGGGCCGACGTCTACTCCGGCTCCGCCCGTCCGCTTCGACTTCTCGCCGAGCGCATCGAGGGCCTCATCTCCCAGGAGCACTCGCGCTGGGTGTCCAGCCGTTCGCGCCACGAGGACGAGTCGAAGGAGCAGCCCGAGCGGGACTGACCGAGGCGCAGCGCCGACTCGAGGGCGCGGAAGCCGACCTGAGGCCGCACTACACTCGCCGCACGATGGCGGGCCGGCGAACGGCGATCGCCCTGCGGATCCTGAAGTGGGTCGGGCTCGTCCTCGCCGTCCTGCTCGCGGTTCTGGTCGCCCTCGCTCTCTGGCCCGCGTCGACGAAGGGCCTCGCGGCGTCTCCGCAGCCCGTGACGTCCTACGACGCCGCCGTCGCCGAGGTCGAGGACATCCGCGACCAGGAGGTACGGGACGGGGTGATCGCGCCGTGTCTCAGCCGCCTCCTGACCCACGGCGAGAAGACTGAGCGCGCCGTCGTCCTCATCCACGGCCTCACCAACTGCCCCAAGCAGTGGGAGCTGTTCGGCCGGGAGATCTTCGAGCGCGGCTGGAACGTGCTCATCCTGCGGCTCCCCGAGCACGGCCTCGGCAACCCGGAGACAGGGAAGATCGGCTCGGTCTCCCACCTGAAGGATCTCGACGCGAAGAAGCTCGCCCGCTACGCGGACCAAGCCGTCGATCTCGGGCGCGGCCTCGGCGAGCACACGGACGTGATGGGGCTGTCGCTCGGGGGTACGGTGGCGGCCTGGGTGGCCCAGGAGCGCGGCGACGTCGACCGGGTGGTCGTGATCGCGCCCGGGATCGGGATGCCGGGCCTGCCGTACGCGGTCACCTGGGGGCTCACGAACGTCTTCGGTCACCTGCCCGACCTGTCGGTCGGGGGCGTCAGCAAGCTCGACCACGAGTACCAGGGTTGGTCGACGGGCGGGATCGCGGACACGTTCGTGCTGGGCAAGTACGTCCGCAAGCGCGCGTCCGAGGAGGAGCCCGCAGCGCCCGAGATCACGGTCATGCTGAACCCGAACGACGAGACGATCTCCAATCCGCGCGCGGAGGAGCTCGTCGAGGCCTGGCGGAACCGCGACCGCGAGGTGACGGTGTACTGGCTCCCGCCGACGCCGAAGCTCGAGCACGACGTCATCGACCCGGGGCAGCCGTGGGCGCGGCCGAGGTTCGTCTACCCGAAGCTGGAGGCGCTGCTCGAGGGACGGACGCCCTAGTGCACCTGGAGGGGCACTAGCCCGACCGTTTCGGCCGGCGGTCGTCTCAGGAGAGTAGTGGCAGGAGACGGGGCAGTTCGGCTGATCTTCGAGGGCGACCGCGTGGCCCTGGGTGAGTTCCACTGCTGGCCCGACGACCCCCGCTGGTCGCGGGAGAACTGCGCCGAGCAGGGGCACTACGTCGTCTTCCCGGGGACGAGCGTCGTCATCGAGCACGCCGAGGGCCCCGTGGTGGCGACTCCGAACCACGTGATGTTCTACAACCCGGAGCAGACCTACCGGAGGCGCCTCCTCAATCCGCGGGGGGACCACTGCGCCTTCCTGCTCGTGGACGAGCACCTCCTGATGGAACTCGCGGCGCCGGGCCTCACCGAGCCCCGCTTCCCGGTCAGCCACGGCCCGCTCGAGCCGGCCACGTACCTGCTCCACCGTCTCGTCCTTCGCGCGGCGAGCGTTCGCGAGAGCGCCGACCGGCTACTCGTCGAGGAGAACCTCTGCCGCATCCTCGCGGAGGCGGTGGGGAGCGGTCTCAGGCTCGCCGGCGGCTCCGGCCGCCGGGAGCGGCGCTCGACCGCCGCCGGCCACACGGAGCTCGTCGAGGCGACGAAGGAGCTCGTCGCGCGGCGCCTGGGCGAGCGTCTGACGCTCGGGGGGATCGCGCGGGCCGTGCACAGCTCGCCCTTCCATCTCGCCCGCGTCTTCCGGGCGCGCACGGGGTTTACGATCCACGGCTACCGGAACCAGCTCCGGCTCCGCTCCTCGCTCGACCGGCTGTTCGACCCCGACGTCGACCTCGGCCTGCTCGCGCGCGAGCTCGGCTACTCGAGCCACAGCCACTTCACGGACAGCTTCCACCGCGCGTTCGGACGCCCGCCCACGGCGGTGCGGCGAGCGGGTCGCATCGGCGACCTCGCAGAACTGCGCACGATCGTGGAAGCGCCGCTCGCGGCCGCCTCCTAGCCTCGTATGAAAACCGAAGGGGGAGCACGATGCGCTGGAATCGCTGGCTGCCCGCCGGTCTCGCCGCGCTCGTCGCGGCGGTCGCTCCGGGCGCGGCTGCACCTCATGGGGACGGGTTCGTCGAGCCCGTCGACATCCTCTACACGCTGAGCGGGACGAGCCCGGGTGCCAACTTCGGCTGGGCGGTGAGCGAGCTCGGCGACCTGGACGGTGACGGCGCCATGGAGCTGATCGTCGGCGAGCCGTTCACGGCGACGGGGACGACGTACGTCTACTCCGGCCGGACGGGCTCGCTCCTGTACCGCCTCGACGGGGCGCCGGGCGACCAGCAGGGGTACGCGATAGCCGATGCCGGAGACACGAACGGCGACGGCGTGCCCGACATCGTCAGCGGCGCGCCCGCAGTGGGTTCGGGCCACGTCTACCTCTACTCCGGGGCAACCGGGGGACTGCTGCGCACGTTCGCCGGCCTTGCTGCCGGCGACTTCTTCGGCGCCGCGGTCTCCGGCGCGGGGGACGTCGACCGCGACGGGCGCGCGGACCTCCTCGTCGGCGCGCCGAGAAGCGACGCGCGCGGCGTCAACTCGGGCCAGGCGTACATCTTCTCGGGAAGGACGTACGAGCTCATTCGCAGGCTGCACTTCGGCGGCGAAGGCGACCTGTTCGGATCGGCCACGGACTGGACCGAGGACGTGAACCGCGACAAGGTTCCTGATCTGATCGTGGGCGCGAGAGACGCCGGCCCGGGCAGCGCGGGGAGGGCGTACGTCTTCTCGGGGCGGAAGGGCAAACTGCTGCACAAGATCGGGGCGCCCGCGACAGGGGTGGACCTCGGCTGGTTCTTCGTCGCCGGCGTCGGCGACGTCAACGGAGACCGCCGGCCGGACGTGTACGTCGCGGACTTCAGCGACACGTCTCTCGGTCCCGAGACGGGGCGCGCCGCCGTCTACTCCGGCAAGAACGGACGAGAGCTCCAGAGCTGGACCGGCTCGGCGGCCAACGAGGGCTTCGGCCCGGGCCGGGAAGCGGGAGACGTCGACGGCGACGGGCTCGTCGACCTCGCGATCGGGTCGTACCTCTCGAGCGACGGTGCCTCGGGGGCCGGGCAGGTGGAGATCTTCTCGGGCGCGGACGGCTCGCTTCTGCGGAGGCTGACGAGCACGACGCCGCTCGAGAGCTTCGGGTTCGACACGGTCGGTCTCGGCGACCTGGACGCCGACGCCGTGCCGGATCTCCTCGTGTCGGCCGCGACCGGCGAGCGCGTCTACGTGATCGCGGGGGTGAGGCCCTAAAAAACCCTTTCCAAACCGCTAGAGATCGGTCGCGGCGCCCCCCGGCGGGTCGTCCAGGCTGTAGAGGCGGGGGGCGCGGCGGCCGTTCCGTCCGGCCTCGATGCGGGCCACGACCTGCTCGAGGCGGGCGAGGCGGCGGTCGACGGAGCGCCAGCCCGAGGTGACGAGCTCGGTGAGGAGGGCGACGTCCTGGAGCCGGTCGCGGCGCTCGTCCTCGACGCCGACTGAGACGTCCTCGAGGCGGGTAAGCATGCGCTCGAAGAGAGCGCCTAGCTCGGCGACGTGCTGAGCGACGGGGCGGACCTCGACGCGAAGCGCCTCGTAGACCACCGTGCCGACGCCCTGCGGAAGCGTCGCCTCGAGCTCGGCCGCGGTCGCCTGGAAGCGCTCGAGCAACTCCTCGCGCTCAGGGCCCGAGGGCAGTGGCGGGAGGACCTCGACCTGCTGCGGGAGGGGCGGCGTTCCGAGGGCCTCGATCGCCTCGTAGACGCGCCTCTCGACATCCTCGTTGACAGGCTCCCCGTGAACGACGCGCAGGACGTTCTCCGCGGAGACGTCCGCATACGTCGCAAGCTCGAGAATCGTCGCCACAGTACGCCGGTGCAAACCTAACCCTCCCGGAGACCCGGTTCAATAGCCGTCGACCAACTTCTTCCAGCGCCCGCCGTGAGCTCGACGCCTGCGAGGGCCGTCTCGGCGCGCTCGAGCAGCGAGACTGCGTCGTCCTCGAATCGAAGCTCCACGAACGCGGTCGGCATGCGCGCTGTGATCGCGCCCTCCGTCTTCGCCCCCAGGGCGAAGCGGAGCCGCTGGGAGAGGCGCTCCGCGTCGACGAGAGATGCCTCCGGAAGCACGACCACGAAGCGCCCGCCGCCGAGGTGGTGGACGAAGTCGGGCGTGCGCACGGCCGCCCGCAGGCGCTCCGCCGCCGTCCGCGTCCCGTTGGTGGCGCCCGGGCCCACGGAGCGAAGAAGCAGGAGGCTCAAGGGATGCGTGTAGCGCCGTGCCCGCGCGCACTCCACGTCGAGTGCGTGCTCGAGCGAGCGCCGGCCGGGGAGGCCCGTGGCCGCGTCGAGGTCGAGCTCCCGCCGGAGCTCCTCGAAGCGAAAGATGTTCCGGAGGGAGGGGCCGAGCGCCGCGGCCAGGCCCTCGAGCCGCTCCAGCTCCTCCTCGGTCAGGTCCCGCTCCACGCGCCGCCAGAAGACCGCGAGCGTTCCCAGCCGGCCGCCGCCCTCGTCGACGATCGGGAGGGCGAGTCCGCCGCTCAGGCGAAACTCGTCTCGCACCTCCTCCTCCTCGGTGTAGCGGTAGGTCAGGCTCACCGCGCGCGCCTCGCCGCCGCCCGGCGGCAGGCCGAGCAGCTCGCGCGAGGATTCCTCCGCCGAGAGCCCGAAGGTCGCGACGAGCGGGTCGTCGTCCACCTGGGGGAGCACGAGGATGGCCGCGGCCGACTCGCCCAGGCCCGCAGCCGCCTCCAGGACGCGCCGAAGGGAGCTCTCGAGGGAGTCCGAGGCGCCGACCTCCGCGAGGTGCCGGAGCCAGCGCAGCTCGCTCCGCGCCCGCGTGGACGCCGCACGTTCTCGCCGCAGATCCTCCCAGGCGCCTTCGGTCTCCCGCCGGGAGCGCGCCGCCGCGTCTCCACCCCTCCGCAGGCGGGCTGCGAGCAGGACCGTGGTGACGAACAGCAGCACCGCAAGCGCGGACGCGCCGACGGCGATCCAGGTCGTGCTCTCCCAGGTAGGCAAACCGCCCCTCCCCTCACCGGCCGCAGCAGCGCGGGTCCCTACATTGGACTTTAGGAAGTTTTCGGCGGATTTCTAGGGCCCCTAGGGGGAGAGGGCGCCGCGCACGAGCACCCGCCCCGGGGCGAGGCTGTATCCGAGGCACTCGTTCAGCTTCCGGATCGGCGCGTTGCGCTCCTCGTTCCAGGTCTCGAGCCGCTCGTAGCCGCGCTCCTTCGCCCACGCGATCTGCGCGCGCTTGAGCGCGCCGGCGATCCCCCGCCCGCGCCACGCGCGCTTCACGCCGGTGATGTCGTGGACGGCCACGCCCGGCCGCGCCTGCGGGAGGTGGAACTTCGAGTAGCCGACGACCTCGCCGCCGGCCGCCGCGACGAAGGTCGCCTCGGGATCGTCGTTCGGCCCGCCCAGATCGTGTGCCAGCCAGTCTTCGAACGACTCCATCGCGTCGTCCTCCTGCCCCGGAATGTCCGGGTAGGCTTCGCAGGCGACCTCGTAGACCCCGCGGGCCAGCTCCGGGAGGGAAGCGAGCGTCGTCAGCTCGACGCCCTCGGGCGGGTCGACGGCCGGGGCTTCGAGATCCCGGATGTCGAGCGCGAGCCACGAGTCGCGGCCGACCTCCTCGAAGCCGCGCCGCTCCGCCCAGGCACGGCTCGGCGCGTCGCCTTCGAGCACGTAGCCCTCCAGGGCCCCGAGCCCCGCCCGGAGCGTCCAGTCGGCGAGCGCGGCGAGGAGCGTCGAGCCGACCCCATGGCCGCGGGCCTCGGGGAGGACGCCGATCCACCCGAGCGCAGCGCCGTGTGATCGGCGGTCGGCCTCGAGCGCGACGAAGGCGGCCGCCGCCGGCTCGCCGGCCGCGGGCGCGAGCAGGTGCAGCTCGCCGGCGAGCGCCTCGCGGTAGGCGCGCAGCTCCTCCACGGTGACCGGGGTGGGAGAGCAGCGGTTGTGGATCTCGACCCAGAAGGCGAGGTCGTCGGTCTCGACCGGGCGGATCTCGGGCCTGCTCACCGCACGCGCGCGAGCTTGAGGATGATCCGCTCCGTCCACGAGGGCCGCTCGGGGTCGAAGTGCCCGCCGACGGCCCGCGCGTACGGCGCGGCGACGCGGCGGGCGTAGGCGGCGAAGCCCTCCCTCCGCAGGGGCCCCCAGTCCTCCCTGTACGGAACCGCGAGGTGCGCGTTCGCGACGCTCCTCGCCGAGAGGAGGATCGCCATGCCCATGCCGACGGAGACCTCGAGGAGCGAGCCTCGCTCCCGCGCCGCCTCGGCCCGCAGGCCGCGGTAGAGGGCCGCGAGCTCGTCGGGGCCGGGGAGGCCGGCTGCGTCGCTGCGGAGCTCGGCCAGGGTCGAGCGCAGCTCCGCAAGCTCGAGCGGCGGCAGGTCGACGAGCCGCGCCGTCCGGCCCGAGGCGTTCTCCAGCGTCGCGAGCAGCTCGTCGACGGAGCCGATCTCCCGCTCCTCCGCGAGCACGCCTGCCCGCTTCAGCTCCTCGACGAGGGCGGCGAGGTAGACCCGCGAGCCCCGGGAGACGTCCGACGCGGCCGCGAGGAGCCAGAGCGGAGAGAAGCCGAACGCCGCGATCGAGCCGAGCTCCACGACGTTGCCGGCCGCCTTGCGCTTCGTGACCTCCTGGGCGGACATCTCCTGCGGCTCGCCCGGCTCGACGCGGCCGACGGTCTCGATCGCGATCCGGAGCGCGTTCTTCGCCGTCGCCTCGTAGAGCCGTGAGCGGCGCACGAGCCGGGGGAGGACGACCTGGGCGCTCTCCTGGATCAACCCACCGAGCGTGCCCACGAGCGCGCGCACCGCGCGCTCGGGGAGCGAGACGGCGTACCAAAGGCGTTCCGATACGGTGGAGCCATGACTCAAGCCACGATCCACACTACACACGGCGCCGTCGCCCTCGAGCTCTTCGAGGAGGACGCGCCCAGGACGGTCGAGAACTTCACGAAGCTCGCCCGCGACGGCTTCTACGACGGCATCACGTTCCACCGGGTGATCCCCGACTTCATGGTCCAGGGCGGCTGTCCGCGCGGAGACGGCACCGGCGGCCCCGGCTACGAGTTCGAGGACGAGCCAAACGACCAGAGCGTCGTCCGGGGCGCGCTCGCGATGGCGAACCGCGGCCCGGACACGAACGGGAGCCAGTTCTTCATCGTCACGACCGAGGCGTGTCCCTGGCTGGACGGGAAGCACACGGTCTTCGGGCGCGTCAGCGAGGGGATGGACGTCATCGACGGCATCTCGGCGCTCCCGCGCGACGGGCGCGATCGTCCGCGGGACCGAGTCGCGATCGAGAGCATCGAGCTCCTGGAGAAGCCGACGACCTAGAGGGCTCAGCGGACGGCCTCTGTGAGCGCTTCGAGGCGGCATGTGGCGCCCGTTGCAAACTGTCCGCCCTTCTGTTATAGCTTGACCCGGCGTCAACCATGCTAAGGCTTCTGCGGCCGTCGAACGACCGAGCCTCCTGCGGCAGAAGGCAGCTGCGCCTCCCCGGAGGTGGTCTGCGCCGCGTCGGGAGTCGCGCCCGAGGCGCCCGAGTCCGGGTCGCTCTCGGTCTAGGAGTCGTTCTCGCCCTGACCCTCCTTGTCGGACCACCGGCGGCCTACGCCGCCACCATCTCAGTCACCACCACCGACGACGAGCTGAACTCGGACGGCGACTGCTCGCTCCGGGAAGCGATCGAGGCGGCGAATACGAATGCGCCGGTCGACGCCTGCGCCGCCGGCGAGCCGGCCCCCACCGTCGACGTCATCGGTTTCAGCGCGACCGGGACGATCACGCTGGGGAGCACCCTGCCCGTCATTTCGGAGGCAGTGACGATCGATGGGCCGGGTGCCGCCAACCTGACCATCTCCGGCGGGAACGCCGTCCGCGTACTGGAGGTCGGCGCGGGGGCCGCACTCGACCTGAAGGGAGTCACGGTGGCCAACGGCTCTGCGCCCGACGGCGGCGGAATCCTCGCCGCCGACGGGACGCTCGTCGTCACGAACAGCACCCTCTCCGGGAACTCTTCCAGCGCCGTCGGCTGCTGCGGGCACGGCGGCGGCGCGATCCACAAGACCGGCGGCGGCTCGCTCACCCTCACGAACAGCATCCTGTTGGAGAACACGGCGGAAAGCGGCGGCGCGATCCTCAACGCCGGCTCCGGCGCCTCGCTCACCATCACGGACAGCACCCTCTCGGGCAACTCCGCCCTGGGCCACGGCGGCGGGATCGTCCACGGCAACGGCTCGGTCACTATCACGAACAGCACCTTCTGGGAGAACTCCGCGCAAAGAGGTGGCGGCATGTACTACTTCGGCCCGCTCACCGTCACCGACAGCACGTTTTCCCGGAACTCCGCGAGCGGGTTCCCCGGAGGGGGCGGTGGAGGAGGCGGGATCTCGGCCGCCGGCGGTACGATGACCGTGGCGAACAGCACGTTCTCGGAGAACTCCGCAGGCACCAACGGCGGCGCGATTCAGACGGACGCCGGTACGTACACGGTCACCAATAGCACCTTCTTCGGGAACTCCGCCGCGCAGGACGGCGGCGGGATCTTGAACTCCGGCGGCGGCTTCACCGTCACCAACAGCACCTTCTCCGGGAACTCCGCCGCGAGAGACGGCGGCGCGATTGCCCCGGTCG
>JAIBJN010000039.1 GCA_020029595.1 Actinomycetota bacterium
TCACAGTCCTTTCGTCGATCGGTTCGCCGAGATTAGATTCGCCGAGATTATCTACCCACGGGCAGCCCGTGGAAACTCGGTAACGGCGGCGGGCGGGAAAGCCGCCCCGAGCACGTCGTCGATCGTGTCCGCGAGGACGAAGTCCATCGAGTCGCGGACCTCGCTCGGGAGGTCGTCCAGATCGGCCTCGTTCTCGTGCGGGAGGATGACCGTTGGGATGCCCGCCCGCTGGGCGGCGAGCACCTTCTCCTTCACGCCGCCGATCGGGAGCACCTGGCCGGTGAGCGTGATCTCGCCGGTCATGGCCACGTCCTCCGAGACCGGAGTGCCCATGGCGAGAGAGGCGAGCGCGGTCGCCATCGCGACTCCTGCCGACGGTCCGTCCTTGGGGACGGAACCGGCGGGAACGTGGATGTGGACGTCACGCTCCTCGAACCAGTCGGACTCGAGCCCGAGCGCTTGTGCGTGGCCGCGCACCCAGGAGAGCGCGGCCTGCGCCGACTCGCGCATGACGTCCCCGATCTGCCCGGTCACCGTCAGCCTGCCCTGCCCGGGCATGGCCGTCGCCTCGACGAAGAGGACGTCGCCGCCGACCGGTGTGACCGCGAGCCCCGTGGCCACGCCCGGGTCGGACGTGCGCCTCCGCACCTCGCCGGAGAAGCGGCGCCGGCCGAGCCAGGCGCGCACGCGCCGCTCCTCGATGCGGGCGCCCTTCCGCTTGCCCTCGGCGATCTCACGCGCCGCCTTCCGGCAGAGGGCGGCGATCTCGCGGTCGAGGCTCCGGACGCCCGCCTCGCGCGTGTACTCGCGGACGAGGAGACGCAGCGCCTTCTCAGTGAAGACGACCTGCTTCGGCTCGAGGCCGTGCGCGTCGAGCTGCTTCGGAACGAGGTACCGGCGTGCGATCCCGACCTTCTCGTCCTCCGTGTAGCCGGCGACCGGAATGATCTCCATGCGGTCGCGCAGAGGCCCGGGGATCGGCTCGAGCTGATTCCCCGTGCAGATGAAGAGGACTTGCGAGAGGTCGAACGGCAGGTCGAGGTAGTGGTCGCGGAAGGTCGAGTTCTGGGCCGGGTCGAGCACCTCGAGCATGGCGCTGGACGGGTCGCCGCGCCAGTCGGCGCCCATCTTGTCGATCTCGTCGATCATGAAGACGGGGTTCTTGGAACCGGCGTCCCGGAGAGCGCGGATGATCGTCCCCGGCATGGCGCCGATGTACGTGCGCCGGTGGCCGCGGATCTCGGCCTCGTCGCGGACGCCACCGACCGACACGCGGACGAACTTCCGCCCGAGCGCGCGGGCGATCGACTGTCCCAGGGACGTCTTGCCCACACCGGGCGGACCCACGAAGCAGAGGATCGGGCCGGAGAGGCGGTGCGTCAGCTTCTGCACGGCCAGGTGCTCGAGAATCCGCTCCTTGACCTTCTCGAGGTCGTAGTGGTCCTCGTCGAGGATTCGCTTGGCGCCCTTGAGGTCGAGGTCGTCCTCGGTCGTCTCGCTCCAGGGGAGCGAGAGGATCCACTCGAGGTACGTGCGGATGACGCCGTACTCGGCGGCGGCCGGCGGCAGCTTCGCCAGGCGGTCGAGCTCACGCCGGGCCTGCTTGTCGGCTTCCTCGGGAAGGGCCGCCTCCTCGACGCGCGCGCGGAGCTCGGCGATCTCCGCCTGCTGCTCGTCGCCCTCGCCGAGCTCTTCCTGAATCGCCTTCAGCTGCTGGCGCAGGAAGTACTCGCGCTGGGACTTATCCATCTCGGACTGGACCTGCGACTGGATCTTCGACCCGAGCTCGAAGACCTCGAGCTCGCGGGAGAGGATCACCGTGAGCTTGCGGAGGCGATCCTCGACGTCGACCGTCTCCAGGAGCTCCTGCTTCTCCTCGGTCTTGAGGCGCATCGTCGAGGCGATCAGGTTGGCGAGCCCGCTCGGCGTCTCGGCGTTGGCGGCCGCGAGCAGGAGCTCATCGGGCAGGTACGGCGCGATCGAGATGATGCGGCCGAAGAGCGACTCGACCGAGCGCGCGAGGGCTTCGACCTCCTTCTCCCTGCCGACGACGTCCGGCAGCGGGGTGAAGAGGCCGGCGAGGTACGGGTCGGCCTGCTCCACCGAATCGAGGCGCACACGCTCGAGGCCCTGAACGAGGACGCGGAGCGTCCCGTCGGGGACGCGGATCATCTTGTGGACGACGGCGGAGGTGCCGACGCCGTAGAGGTCCTCGGCGCTCTCGGCCTCCTCGTCCACGGAACGGGCCGTCACGAGCGCGATCGTCCGATCGTCCGCGACGGCCTCGTCGACGAGCCGGATCGAGCGCTCCTGGCCGATCGCGAGCGGCGTCATCGACGACGGGAAGACGACGGTCTCCCGGAGCGGGAGGATCGGAAGGATCGTCGTCCCCTCGACCTCGCCCTGGGGCACCATCTCCTCGACTGCGCTCATTTCGGCTCACTCCGTGCGACCCTCACCCGCACGGGGCCCGCCAGCCGGTGCCTGAGCGGGATGGTGATGGTAAGGAGACCGTGCTCGTAGCCGGCCTCGGCGGCACCCGCGTCGACGCCGTCCCCGAGCGCTATGCGGCGCTCGAAGGGCCCGTAGTCGATCTCGATGTGCTCGTAGCGGCGCACGTTTCCTGAGGGGCGCTGCCGGCGGCCCGAGACGATCAGGACCCCGTCCGTGACGGCCAGCTCCACCTCCGCCGGGTCGACTCCCGCCAGCTCGACGACGACGCGAAGCGCGGGCGGGTCCTCCGTGCGGTAGACGTCGACTCGCGGGCGGAACCCGACGCGCTGCGGCGCCAGCCTGTGCTGGCAGAGGTCGGCGAAGAGCTCCTCGAGCTCGCTCGTCAGCCGGTCGATGTCCCTGCGCGGGGCCATGCGACAATCGTAGCCGTGGCACGCATCCTCAAAGCGGTCGGGGCTGCCTGCGGGCTCTTGCTCTACATCTGGGTGGCCGCCGTCCGCTTCGCGCCCGGCGTGCGCGCCCGCAAGGCCGCGCGCCGGGCCGCCCCCGGCTCCTAGAGACAGCCTGCTCTCGGCACCATCTTCTTGCTGCTCGTCGCGGGTTTTTGACACTCCAGGGCAGGCCCGCTAGCCTGGCGCGCAGACGAGTAGATAGTGACTACTAACTATTCACACTTCTAGGGAGTGATCGGCTGATGGAGCGTTGGACGCGGAGCATGATCCGCTACCGCTGGGCGGTGGTCGGCATCTGGGCGGTCGTTTTCCTTGCCTCGCTCATGGCCATGTCCGGCCTGAGCGATCTGCTCACGAACCGCTTCTCTCTCCCCGGCACGGACTCGGCGCGGACTGAGAAGATCCTCGAGGAGCACTTCGGCCAGCGGTCGGACGGGTCGTTCACGATCGTCGTCCGGGGCCAGCCCGGCTCGGCCGAGGCGCTCGCCTCGGAGGTCGACCAGGCGGCGCTGAAGGCGTCGGACGTCGTTCCGGGCTCCGAGGTCGCGTCGGTACAGCCCGTCTCCGACTCCGTCGTGAGCGCGCTCATCGTCTCGACCCTCGAGCCGGCTGACGCCAAGGGCTACACGGACGACGTGCGGGAGGCGATCGGCGAGATCCCGGGCGCCGAGGTCTACGTCTCCGGCCAGGCGGCGATCGAGCACGACCTCGATCCAGTCTTCGAGCGCGACCTCCAGGTCGGCGAGTTCTTCATCGCCGTTCCGATCGCGCTCCTCATCCTCGTCTTCGTCTTCGGGACGCTCGCCTTCCTGCTTCCGTTCATCTTCACGGCGGCGACGATCCCGACGACGCTCGGGATCATCTGGATCTTCGCCAACTTCATGGAGCTGACGAGCTACTTGACGAACCTCGTCATGCTCATCGGCCTCGGCATCGCGATCGACTACTCCCTCCTCATCGTCTACCGCTACCGCGAGGAGCTTGCGAGCGGCAAGTCGAAGGAGGACGCGATCGTACGGACGATGGAGACGGCCGGTCGCGCGGTCGTCTTCTCGGGCACGGCGGTCGGCATCGGGCTCGCGCTCATGCTCTTCATGCCGCTGCCCTTCATGCGCGGCTTCGGCATCGGCGGCCTCGCCATCCCGCTCGTCTCCATCGTCTGCGCGCTCACACTGCTCCCGGTTCTCCTCTACTTCCTCGCCGCGAGGCTCGACCGCGTGCGGCTCATTCCCAAGCGCATCGTCGAGCGGCGGCAGGACCAGGAGTCGAACTTCTGGATCCGTCTCTCTCGCACGATCATGCGGCGGCCCCTCGTCTTCGCCGCGACGACGACGACGCTGCTCGTCCTCTTGGCGCTTCCGGTGCTCGGCCTGGAGCTGGGGCCCGGATCGAACCAGGGCATCCCGCAGGACCTCGAGGGCGTCCAGGGGCTGAACATCATCACGGAGGAGGTCGGAGACGGCGCGCTCGCGCCGACGACGATCGTGCTCGACACGGGCCGCCCCGGGGGCGTGGACGACCCAGACGTGGAGGCCTCGCTCGCCCGCCTGCAGGCGGACCTGCGTAGCGATCCCGAGGTGGCCGAGATCAGGCTCGACCCGGCGAGCGTCCAGTACGTCGACACGACCCGCCAGTACCTGCAGATGCAGGTCGTCGGGAAGAGCGAGTACGGCGTGCCGGCGGCGCTCGACTTCGTCGACCGCCTACGCGACGACATCGTCCCGGCAGCCGGTTTCCCGCATGACGTCGCCGTCTACGCCGGCGGCGGGCCGCCCGGCGGCGTCGACTTCCTCGACCTGACCTACGGCGCCTTCCCCTGGCTCGTGCTGGCGGTGCTTCTGCTCACCTACATCGTCCTGGTGCGGGCGTTCCGGTCGGTGCTCATCCCGCTGAAGGCGATCGTCCTCAACCTGCTCTCGATCGGCGCGGCCTACGGCCTACTCGTCGTCTTCTTCAAGTGGGGCGCGGGCGACGCGTTGGGGCTGATCTCCTTCGACCAGATCGAGGGCTGGATCCCGGTGTTCGTGTTCGCCATGGTCTTCGGGCTCTCGATGGACTACGAGGTCTTCCTCGTCAGCCGCATGCGGGAGGAGTGGGACGAGACCCACGACAACGAGCAGGCCGTCTCGCTCGGTCTGGCCAAGACGGGCCGGATCGTCACGGCCGCAGGGCTGATCATGTTCGCCGCCTTCATGGGCTTCGTGGCGGGCTCGGTCGTCGGCCTGCAGCAGTTCGGCTTCGGGCTCGCCATGGCGATCCTCATCGACGTGACGATCGTGCGCGCCTTACTCGTGCCGAGCGCGATGGTGCTCTTCGGTCGCTGGAACTGGTGGCTCCCCGACGGCCTGGCGAAGGTCTTCCGCGTGAAGCCCTCTCCGCTCCAGCCGAAGTCCCGGGCTGCGCCGGCGCCGAGCCCGAGCGGCCGTTAGGAGGGTTTGACGAAACGCAGGCTGTGCCGCCGGGCCGCGCTGCTCGCCCCGAGGCGGCGTCCTCGGTCGCGCCCGTAGCTTCCTGCTACGAGCGCGGGGGTGGGTGGGTGGACGAGGCGTCTTCGCCGCACGCAATGAACGTGACCGTGTCGTATCCGTCGCGGAAGTCGATCTCACCCTGCGGCAACGGGCCGTAGCCGAGCGCAGCGTATCGCCGGGCGTTCGCGGGAATCTGCACCGTGACGACGTGGCCTTCCCTGACGAGGAGCGGGAACTTGTTTCCTCCGTGGACCTCGACCACGACGGCAGGAGTCGGAGTTCCGGCGCCGACGAGCAGCAGCGGGCCGACGACGAGGTTGGCGGGGTCGGAGAAGGCCCCGGCGAAGTCAGCCCAAGACTGGGTGGAGCAATCCTCGACGGCTCCGCGGGGATGCGAGACCGGCGCTCCGGAGCCCGTGGACGCGTTCTCGACGGGGATGTCGGTCACTGTCGACGCGGCGGCCGCTGCCGGGTCGCCGTCCGAGCCGCCGGCGCAGCCTGCGAGAGTCGCCCCAAGCGCGAACAGCGCGGCGAGGACGGGGAGGAGTGCGCTCTTCGTCTGAGTGGACACTCGGCGAAGGTACACCCCTCCCCAGCCTTCGGTTCCGCTCGTCGGTGCGATTCTCCGTCCTCAGTTGCGAAGGTTCTAAGCTGTCCAGCGTGGAGCTGGAGGTCGTCGAGGGGAACATCGCCGAGCTCGACGTCGACGCGATCGCGAACGCGGCGAACAACCACCTCTGGATGGGAGCCGGGGTCGCCGGTGCGATCAAGGTCGCGGGCGGCGAGGAGATCGAGCGCGAGGCGGTGGCGAAGGGCCCGATCGAGATCGGGGACGCCGTCGCTACCGGCGCCGGTCGTCTGCCTGCGCAGTACGTGATCCACGGCGCGGTCATGGGCCAGGATCTGCGCACGAACGCGGAGCTGGTCGGGCGAACGACCCGGCGCTGCCTGGAGGTCGCCGACGAGCTCGAATGCCGCACCCTCGCCCTCCCCGCCTTCGGGACGGGCGTCGGCGGCTTCCCCCTCGAGGAGTGCGCGACGATCATGGTCGCCGAGTCTCGGGCCCACGAGCCCGCGAGCCTCGAGCGCGTCGTCTTCGCCGTCTACGGCGACGAGGCCGAGGCCGCCTTCCGCTCCGCCCTCGGCGAGTGAGGCACTAGCATCCTCACGTCATGGAAGGCCGAGCGATCCGAGCCCGCGGGCTCATCTGCGCAGGCGGGGAGGCGACGCGCCTCCAGGAGCTGACGCGGATCACGAACAAGCACCTGCTCCCGGTCGGGCGGTGGCCGATGGTCTACTACCCGCTCCAGCTCATGCAGCTGCTCGGGATCCGCGACGTCCTGCTCGTCACGGGGCAGGGCCACGCGGGCGACTTCATCGACCTGCTGGGCGACGGCCGCGTCCACGAGCGGGACGGCGACGGCCTCCTCTTCGACCTCGATCTCACCTACAAGGTGCAGACCGAGCCGGGAGGGATCGCGCAGGTCGTCGGCATGGCCGAGTCGTTTGCCGGCGGCGAGAGTCTCGTGGTCTGCCTCGGCGACAACATCTTCGAGTACGGCGAGGCTGAGGTTGTGCGGGAGTGGGCCGGCAAGCCCGACGGAGCGCTGATCTTCGTGAAGGAGGTGCCCGACCCCGAGCGTTTCGGGGTCGTCGTCTACGGCGAGGACGGCGGTGTGACCGACGTCGTCGAGAAGGCCGGCGTCGTCGACACGCGCTACGAGGCGCCGCCCTCGAGCGACGCGGTCGTCGGCCTGTACTGCTACCCGCCGGACGTCTTCCAGATCATTCGCGGGCTCGCGCCCTCCTCCCGCGGCGAGCTCGAGATCACGGACGTCAACCGCACGTACGCCGAGCAGGGGCGCCTTCGCTCCGCCCAGGTGAGCGGCTGGTGGCGTGACGCGGGGACGCACGAGGCGCTCGGGCGGATCGGCACCCTCATCGACGAGACCGGGGCGAACAAGCCCGCGTGATCCCGGGGATCGAGATCCTTCCGCTCCGGTCCTTTCGCGACGAGCGCGGCTGGTTCGTCGAGGTGCGGCGGGAGAGCCTCCTCCCGCACCGCACGCTGCAGACGAACGTCTCCTTCTCCCGCCAGGGGGTCATCCGCGGGCTCCACTACCACGAGCTCGGACAGGACGACCTCTTCGCCTGCCTCACGGGGACGGCGCGCGTGGTCGTGCTCGACCGGGAGACGGACGAGGTCTTCACGAGGGACATCGGCGACGAGGACCCCGTGGCGATCTACGTCCCGGGCCGCCACGCGCACGGCTTCGAGGCGCTCACCGACCTCATCTTCTGTTACCACGTCACCCGCGAGTACGACCCGGCGGATCCCGACGAGTACGGCGTCCCGTGGGACGACCCGCGCGTCAGGCACCTGTGGAGCACCCAGTCGCCGATCCTCTCGGAGCGGGACGCATCCTCCTGACGGGGGCGGGCGGCCAGCTCGGCGCCGCGCTCCGGGAGGCGTTCCCCGAGGCCGACGCGCGCACGCGCGCCGAGCTGGACGTCACCCAGCCGATCTCACTCGGCTACACGCCGTCTCTGGTCCTCCACGCCGCGGCCTGGACGGACGTGGACGGGGCCGAGGCCGATGAGGGGGGAGCGCTGCGCGCGAACGTCGAGGGGACGCGGAAGGTCGCCGCCCTCGGCGCGCCTGTCGTCTACTACTCCTCCGACTACGTCTTCGACGGCGAGAAGCGGGAGCCGTACGTCGAGTCGGACGAGCCCAACCCACGCTCGGTCTACGGGCGGACGAAGCTCGAGGGCGAGGGCGAGGTGCGTGAGGGCTGGATCGTCCGGAGCTCATGGCTCTTTGGGTGGACAGGCCACAACTTCGTCAGGACGATGCTCCGGCTGGGAGAGGAGCGGGACGAGGCGCGGGTCGTCGACGACCAGCGCGGCTCCCCCACCTACGTCGGTCACCTGGCCGCGGCGACCCGCGAGGTCCTCGAGCTTCCGCAGGGCGTCTGGCACGTCGCCGCGGACGGTGAAGCGACCTGGGCGGAGTTCGCGGTCGCGATCTTCGAGGAGGCGGAGGTCGACTGCCGCGTCGTCCCCATCTCGACGGAGGAGCTCGGCCGCCCGGCGCCACGGCCGGCCTACTCGGTCCTGCGCAGCGGGCGCCAAGACGCGCCGCAGCTTCCGCACTGGCGCGAGGGGTTGCGCGAGTGCCTCGCGCGCCTCGGCGCGTGAACGTCCCACCGGGGCTCGAGTGGTGGCGGAACGAGCCCGGCGGAGCGGCATGGCTCGAGCGGCTCCCCCGTCTGGTCGCGGAGTGCGCCGATCTCTGGGGCCTCCGCCTGGGCGCTCCGTACCACTGCGCCCACATCTCCTACGTGGCGCCGGCTCGGCTCCCGGACGGGACGCCGGTCGTGCTGAAGGTCAACTTCCCCGAGCCGGAGAGCGAGCACGAGGCCGACGCGCTGGCCCACTGGCGCGGCGAGGGAGCGGTGCGGCTCTACGCCCACGACGCCGAGCGGCGGGCGCTTCTCGTCGAGCGCTGCGAGCCCGGCACTCGGCTCTGGGAGGTACGGGACGAGGAGGAGGCGAACGAGATCGCTGCAGACGTGCTCCGACGCCTCTGGCGTCCGCTCCTCGAAGGCCACGGGTTCAGGCTCCTCGCCGACGAGGCGGCGCGCTGGGCCGAGGAGCTGCCGGCCAGCTGGGAGCGGCTCGGGCGGCCGTTCGAGCGCCCCCTACTGGACGAGGCGGTCGCGTTCCTGTGCGAAGCGGCTTCGTCCCCAGGCGAGCCGGTCGTGCTCCACCAGGACTTCCACGGCGGCAACGTCCTCCGCGCCGAGCGGGAGCCGTGGCTCGCCATCGACCCCAAGCCCCTCGTCGGCGAGCGGGAGTTCGATACGGCCTCGCTCCTCCGAGATCGCCGTTGGGAGCTCCGCAACGACCCGCACCCCGGGTCACGCATCAGGCGTCGACTCGACCGGCTCGCCGCCGAGTTCGACCTCAACCGGCATCGGATGCGCGGCTGGGGCATCGCGCACGCGCTCGCCTGGGACCCGGACGAGGCCATGCTCGCCTGCGCCCGCTGGCTCGCAGCCGCGCGCTGACCCACTAGCATCCGAGCCGTGCGCGTTCTCGTCACCGGCGGCTGCGGGTTCATCGGCAGCCACTTCGTCAAGCGGCTCGTCTCCGGCGGGGACGAGGTCGTCGTGCTCGACAAGCTCACGTACTCGGGTCGGAAGGAGAACCTCGACAGCGTCGACTGCAACCTCGCCGTCGGCGACATCGCCGACCCGGAGGCCGTCGCGCAGGCGGCCGTCGGCTGCAAGGCGATCGTCAACTTCGCCGCCGAGACCCACGTCGACCGCTCGATCCTCGGGGCCACGGACTTCGGCCGCACCGAGTTCTTCGGGACGCAGGTCCTCCTCGAGGAGGTGCGGCGCACCGGTGCGAGGTTCGTCCAGGTCTCGACGGACGAGGTGTACGGAGACCTCGAGCGCGGAGGCTCGGCGAAGGAGACAGATCCGGCGAACCCGTCGAGTCCGTACAGCGTCGCCAAGGCCGCCGGAGACCTCCACGTCCCAGCGTACGTGCGGACGTTCGGCGTCAACGCGTCGATCACGCGGGGCTCGAACACGTACGGCCCTCGGCAGTATCCGGAGAAGCTCGTGCCGCTCTTCGTGACGAACGCCCTCGACGGGCAGCCTCTCCCCGTGTACGGGGACGGGCGGCAGGTACGGGACTGGCTTCACGTCGACGACCACTGCGCGGGCGTCGAGTTCGTGCTCCGGGAAGGGCGGCCCGGGGAGATCTACAACATCGCCGGGGGGAACGAGCGCGAGAACATCGAGATCACTCACCGGATCGTCGAGCTCACGGGCGTGAGCCCCTCGCTCGTCCGGTACGTGACCGACCGTCCGGGTCACGACCGCCGTTATTCGCTCGACTCCTCGAAGCTTCGCTCCCTGGGCTGGGAGCCGACGCGGGACTTCGAGGAAGGGCTCGCCGACACGGTGGACTGGTACCGCTCGAACCGCTCCTGGTGGGAGCCGATCAAGTCGGGGGAGTACCTCGACTACTACCGCCGCCAGTACGCCGAGCGGCTCGCCTAGGGCCGCGGGCGGCCGACCTCGGAGCCTTCATGCAATCCTTACTGCACGTGCGTACCGTGATTGTCGATAGGGGTCCATGCGGCTCATGCGCCGGGTTCTCGTAGCAGCCATCGCCCTCGTCGTCGCACTCTCGTGCGCGGCGACGGCTCGGCCTGCGGTCACGTTCGTCCTCAAGGGCCACGGCTGGGGACACGGGCTCGGGCTCGCCCAGTACGGCGCGTACGGCTACGCGCGGGACGAGGGCCGGGGCTACCAGTGGATCGTCCAGCACTACTACACCGGCACGACGCTCGGCCCGGCGGGCGTCGGACGGGTGCGCGTCCTTCTCGCCAACGGCCGCAGCCGCCTCTCCATCGGCTCCGCGTCCTCCTTCACCGTCACGGACGCGAACGGCCGGACGTTCAACCTCACCGCCGGCACGCACGTGCTCCGGCCGAACATGAGGATCGTGACCGCGAACGGAACGCCGCGCGTGCTGGCGAGCCCGGTCCGGTTCACTCCGAACGGCAGCCCCCTCACGCTCTCGGGGAACGGGTACCGCGGACTGCTCCGGGTCCGCTCACAGGGGGGCCTGCTCTCCGCCGTCAACGACGTCCCCCTCGAGCCGTACGTCAAGGGGGTGATCGCCTGGGAGATGCCCTCGTCCTGGCACGTCGAGGCGCTGAAGGCCCAGGCGGTGGTCGCCCGCACGTTCGGCCTCGTCAGCCGGAAGGCGGGTTCCTGGTTCGACCTCTACGACGACACCCGCAGCCAGGTCTACGGTGGCATTCGCGCCGAGACTTCGAGGACGAACGACGCGGTCGACGCGACCGCGGGCGAGGTCGTGCGAGCGGGCGGCGCGCTCGCGTGGACCGTCTACCACTCGACGTCGGGGGGCAGGACGGCCTCGCGCGAGGACGAGTGGGGACCGCCGGCGATTCCGTACCTCGTCGGCGTCGAGGACGCCCATGACAGCATCTCGCCGCACCACAACTGGGGTTCGACGGACGCCGAGGTGGATTGTCCCGGCACCGGGCGGGACTGCGTCTGGTCGGGGGCCGCCCTGAAGCGGGCGCTCGGAGGCCGGGCGCCGCGGTCGATCACCGATTTCGCCGTCACCGCCCGCAACGCATCCAGCCGTGTCGAGACGGCGAGGGTGACCGGGGCCTCCGGCTCCACGAACATCACGGGCGCCACGCTCCGGTCGGTGCTGAGCCTCCGCTCGACGTGGTTCACAATCGGCGTCCTGCGCCTGACCGGAGGCGGGTCCATCGAGCGGGGGCAGGCGAGAACGCTCCGCGCCCTTGCTCGCAACCTGACGAGCGCGACGCTCCAGCGGAAGCCCGCCGGCTCGGCCACGTGGACCGACGTCCGCCAGATTCAGGGGAGCGTGAACGTCTCCGTTCGCCCGTCGGTGACGACCCTCTACCGGCTGACGTCGCCCGCCGCTTCGACCGGCGCCGTCCGCGTCACTGTCAGGCCACAGCCTCGGTTCGTCTCCCGGCACGCGGCCGGCTCGCTGTCAGGAGTGGCGTCCACGGGAGAGGTGGTGCAGGTCCAGCGCCGAACGTCCACCGGCTCGTGGGTGACCGTGGCGATCGCGCTCACCCGCGAGGACGGCACGTGGCGAGCGCTCCTCGACCTCTCCACCGGCGTGTACCGCGCCTACGTCGCCTCCGGCGGCGTGGCGGGCACGAGCCCCGAAGGCCTCTTCGCCGATCTCGATCCCCGGGAGGAGGACGGCCCCGCCCCCGACGCGCGCGCCGCGCCGGATCGTCGGGCCCTTCATGAGCTCCAGCCGCTCCTCGCTCCGGCCCATGAAGTTGTCGTTGGTGGTGACGACGCAAGGGGCGATGAACACGTCCTCCTCGAGCGTCGAGTACGCCGTCACGTAGGCGTTCGCCTGGACCAGGATGCTGGAGCCGTCCCCGACCACGAGCGGCGGGAGCTCCTCTCGGCTGGTCGTGGAGCGGGCGCCCAGGGTCGGCGACTTCCCCACGACGGCGTTGTCGCCGATCACGACGTCGTCCCCGAGCACCGTGCCGGGGTAGACCACGGCGCTCTCGGCGACCTGTGCGCTCAAACGCGCTCCCGCTCGAGCGAGGCCTGGAGCTGCTCGAGCGTTCGGACGACGGCCAGCCCCGCGCGGGCGGCGGCGAAGGGGTCGCCTTGGCCGCGCAGGAGCGCAAGGAAGTGCTCGCACTCGAGCCGCAGCGGCTCGGCGTTCGGGGTGCGCGGGCTGTAGATGTCACCCATGCGCGTGCTCCACTCGCCGTACGTCCGAAGCGAGGGCTCGGCGGCACTGTCGTAGACCGTCACCTTGCGGTCGAGCTCCATGTCGTCGAAGACGGCCATCTTGTCCTTGCCGACGACGGTCATGCGCCGCATCTTGTGCGGGTCGAGCCAGGAGAGGTGCATGTGCGCCGTCTTGCCGGAGGGGAAGCGGAGGTAGCAGAAGACGACGTCCTCGACGCCCTCCTTGAGGAAGGACTCGCCGCGCGCAAGGAGCTCGCTCGGCTCCTCGCCGAGGAGGTAGAGGATGACCGAGAGGTCGTGGACGCCGAGGCTCCAGAGCGCGTTCTCGTCGCGCCGGATCGTGCCGAGGTTCTGGCGGTTGCCGTAGACGTAGAGGATCTCGCCCAGCTCGCCCGAATCGACGAGCTCCTTCAGCTTCTCGACGCCCGGGTGGTAGAGGAGGAGGTGACCGGGCATGAGCACGAGCCCGCGCTCCTCGGCGAGCGCGACGAGCCCGTCGGCGTCGTCGGCGGCCATCGCCATCGGTTTCTCGACGAAGACGTGCTTGCCGGCCGAGAGCGCGCGCCGGGCGAGCTCCGCGTGACTGGGGACCGTCGTCGCAACGACGACCGCGTCGACCGCCTCGTCCTCGAGCAGGTCGTCGAAGCGCGCCGTCGCCCGGGCGGCCGGATAGCGCGTCGCCGCCCCGCGCAGGCGCTCCTGGTCCGCGTCGCAGAGCCAGGCGAGCCGGGCGAGCTCATGGAAGTTGCGTGCGAGGTTCGAGCCCCAGGGCCCGAGCCCGGCGAGCGCCACCGTCGGCGTCTCTAGAGCTTCCATACGCGGCCGTTCTGGCTGCCGTTCGCGCCCGTCGCGTTGCGGAAGTCGACGACGAGCTGCGCGCGCTCGGTGAGGGCGTCGTAGTCGACGCCCGAGTGCGCGGTGACGATGGCGACGCAGTCGGCCGCCTCGAGCGCACCGTCGAGAGGCGCGGACGCGAGCCCGTGCTCGGGCAGCTCCGGAACATGCGGGTCGTGATAGGAGACGCTCGCGCCCTCCGCGCGCAGGAGCTCGATGAGCTTCAGCGCCGGCGACTCCCGCAGGTCGCCGACGTCGGCCTTGTACGAGACGCCGACGAGGTGCACGGTGCTCCCGTTGACGGCCTTCTCCACCGAGTTGAGCGCCCGCGTGATCTTCTCGAGGCAGAAGTACGGCATGTTCTCGTTGATCTTCCCGGCGAGCTCGATGAACTCGGTGTAGAAGTTGTACTCGCGTGCCTTCCAGGCGAGGTAGAAGGGGTCGACGGGGAGGCAGTGGCCGCCGAGACCAGGGCCCGGCTTGAAGCTCATGAACCCGAACGGCTTTGTGGCCGCCGCATCAACGACCTCCCACACGTCGACCTGCATGCGGTCGCAGAGCTGTGCGAGCTCGTTCACGAGCGCGATGTTCACGGAGCGGAAGATGTTTTCCAGGAGCTTCGTCAGCTCGGCCGCCTCCGGCGAGGAGACGGCGATCACCGTGTCCAGAGCGCGCTCGTAGAGCGAGCAGGCGCGCGCCGTGCACGCCTCCGTGATCCCGCCGACGATCTTCGGCGTCGTCTTCGTCGTCCAGTCTGTCCGCCCCGGGTCGACGCGCTCGGGCGAGAAGGCGAGGTGGAAGTCCTTCCCCACCTCGAGCCCGCCTTCGGCGAGGATCGGGAGCATCTCCTCGCGCGTCGTGCCGGGGTACGTCGTCGACTCGAGCACGACGAGGTGGCCGGGCCGGAGGCGCTCGGCGATCGCACGCGTCGCGCCGAGGACGATCGAGAGGTCGGGCTCGCGGTTGACGGAGAGCGGGGTCGGGAGCGCGACGAGGATCGCGTCGGCGTCACGCAGGGCGTCGTAGTCCGTCGTCGCCGCGACCGCGCCCGACTCGACGAGCGGCGCCAGCTGTTCGGAGGGAACATCCTCGACGTAGCTCTCCCCGCGCTCGAGCGTGGCCACGCGCGAGGCATCGACGTCGACCAGGAGCACGCCCAGACCGGCCTCGGCGAAGACCTGGGCGAGTGGGACGCCGACGTAGCCGGCGCCGACGATGGCGACCTCACTCCTCATCGCGACTCATCGTACAAAGGAGGTCAGCGATCCTCTCCGATGCGTGCCCGTCGCCGTAGAGCGGCGGTCGCTCGGCGCCTGGAGACGCGTCGCGAACTGCCGCGACGATCGCGTCCACATCGGTTCCTACCAGCGTGTTCCAGCCCGCCTCCAGCGTCTCCACCCACTCGGTCGTCGTCCGCAGCGTCACGCACGGGACTCCGTACCAGTACGCTTCCTTCTGGACGCCGCCGGAGTCGGTGAGGACGACGCGCGCCTGGGAGGCCAGGGCGGCAAAGTCGAGGTAGCCGACAGGCGGCGTCAGGTAGACGCGCGGGCCGAGCCGGATGCCCGCCTCCGCGATGGCGGCGCTCGTGCGCGGGTGCGCCGGAAAGACGATCGGCTCGTCGAGGACGGCGAGGGCCTCGGCGATGCGTGCGAGCGGCTCCGGCGCGACGTTCGCCTCCCGGTGGAGGGTGAGCACGAGATAGCCGCCCGGCTCGACGCCCGCACGGGCGAGAGCGTCCGACCGCTCCCGTGCGATCGGCGCGAGGCGGAGGTTGGCGTCGTACATCACGTCGCCTACGAGGTGGACGCCGTCGGCGATCCCCTCGGCGCCCAGATTCGCTACGGCGGCCTCCGTGGGGCAGAAGAGCAGGCTCGACATGCGGTCGACGAGCATCCGGTTCAGCTCCTCGGGCATCGCGCGGTCGAAGGAGCGGAGGCCGGCCTCGACGTGCGCGACCGGCACCAGCAGCTTCCCCGCCGCGAGCGCGCCCGCGAGCGTCGAGTTCGTGTCGCCGTAGACGAGCACGGCGTCCGGCTCCTCCTCGAGCACTGCGGCCTCGATCTCGGGGAGCATGCGCCCCGTCTGCTCGCCGTGCGTGCCCGATCCGGTCTCCAGCCGGTAGCGCGGCGGCGCGAGCTCGAGCTCCTCGAAGAAGATCGCTGAGAGCTCGTCGTCGTAGTGCTGGCCGGTGTGGAGCACGACCTCGTCTACACCCCGGTCGCGGAGCGCGAGGGAGAGAGGGGCCGACTTCACGAACTGCGGCCGGTTGCCGACGACGGAAAGGATTCGCACGCCGCCGGCGAATGTAGCCGAACCGCATGACTCTGAAGCTCCTCCTCGGCGGCCTCGGCCTGCTCGGGCGCCCCCTCGGCGCGGGCCGCACGCTTGCCTGGTACGCCCAACGCCGCCTGGAGCGCGCCTGAGCCTGTCTCCTCCGGACGCGCCCGGGGTCTGACCCGGGACGTGGCCGTTACGGCGGGTGCAACGCTCCGATTCCTGTGGAAGCCGGACGAGGCACGTCCTCGAGGCCGTGCTTGCCGCATGGCTCCTGGGCCAGGTGGGACCTGTAGCCTCGAAGGGCTCGTCTTGCGGCGACGCGCTTCTGTCCACATTCGCGACCGAAAGGGGCACGTCAGGGGTCAGACCCCAGTCGTGGCCGAGGCGGACGCGTCCGCCGTGAGCCCGCCGGCTCGCCGCTACACTGAGGCCCGCCCGGGGGCCGTTAGCTCAGCTGGTAGAGCAGGGGACTCTTAATCCCAAGGTCGAAGGTTCGAATCCTTCACGGCCCACCATCAGAACTCCCGCAAATGGGGCCTTTTTGTTGTCTTGCTCGCCACCGCTTTGAGTCAGGGGGCAACGGAAGGGGCAACGTACCACCCAGCCTCTCGTTTCGCGGTGAGGGTACTGCGGCCCCTTCTCTAACAGACGTCACGCAGAGAGCGCCGCCAATTCAGCCGCCGGGGTTGGACGAGTTGAAGACAGCGCTGAACGCCCCGCCCATCCAGCCGAGTGCGCCGAGCGCGAAGGCACCGATCATTTCGGGTGCGACGCTGGAGTTGCCGAGCCAAACGAGGAGGTTCACGAGGCCGACGATCAGGTACGTCAGGACGCCGATTTTCAGGAACGTTGACGCTTTCACGGCGGCCATCAGTGTCGCCGTGCCTCCGGCCGCGCGACCCTTCTGGATCTCGATGCCTAGCACGCCAGCTGTAGCCGCTGCGACCGCCGAGGACACCAAGCCGGCTACGCCGGCGACTGCCTCGGAGAACTCGAGCTTCGGGACCGCTGTGGACGGGTCGAACTTCCAGAGCTTCCACGCCACCCAAAGCCAGATCCCGGCGAATAGCGCGAGGAAGACTGCGGCAATGACCTTGAGGATGACATCCATCACTCCTCCGATCGGGTCAACGAGGCGGCGACTGAGCCGCGCCTTGGATCAAGCCAGCGGCGCCGACCCTACAAGGCCATGTCGAGCGCGGCTAGCTCGCGCACTTCCACAGAGTCACGGCGCGCCTCAGCGCGGCAGAGCCACGGCCTCGGAGCATCGGCGCGTGCTCGCCTCGCGGACGATTCGGGTCCACCCACGGAAGGAGTAGGAGAGTGTGAACTACGTGCAGAGACTCGCTGGACGGCCACTCGAACGAGGCCCTGATCAAACGGCTGCCCGAGTTCGAGGAGGACTGCCCCGACGAGCCGGCGCTGCAGGTGCGCGAGATGGACGACCTTCTCGCGGGGATCGAGGGCTGCGAGCCGAGCTCAAGGTGCTGGAGCGATCAGGACTGCTCGAGCGCGTTGCGCGTGAGCGCGTCCCAAGGTCGAAGGTTCGAATCCCTCACGGCCCTCACGGAAAGCCCCCGCAATTGGGCTCTCTGTTGTCGGGAGCGGCACCGTGGGGAACTCGGGTGTCAACGTAGGTGGCAACTAGTGACATCTCGCGCGAGATGTGAAAGGGTGCCGAGCGGCTGCGAGACCGTCGTGGACGGGCCACGAGGTGGAGGACAGCCGAAAGGAGGCGCAGATGCACGGTCGCGTAGCGAGGTACCGATACGGGGGCGACGCGCACGACATCGCTCGACGGGCGGAAGAGGGGGTGCTGCCGATCTTCCAGGCGCAGCCCGGATTCAAGGCCTACTCGCTCCTCGAGAGCGAGGGGGAGATCATCTCGTTCAGCGCGTGGGACTCTGCGGCGAGCGCCGACGCGGCGAGCGCCCTTGCCGCTGAGTGGGTCGCGGAGAACATGGCCGACGAGATCGAGCTCAAGGAGGCTCGCATCGGCGAGATCCTCTTCGGCACCGCGCTGGGGGTCAGCACCAAGGCCGGCTCCGCCGCCTGACCGCAGGACTCTCGAGACGCAGGAGGCAGTCCCGGTGGTGGGGACCGGGACTCCCTCCGTTCTCATCCGCAAGGTTGGGCGCTCTCCGAGGAGCGGGCTAGTAGGCGTTCTTGTAGGCGCCGCCGGAGCGGCCGCGCGGCGCACCCTCGTGTGCGGAGAGGTCGACGAGCCCGGTGCGTGCAGGGAAGTCGACGTCCGGCGCCGCGATCACGTCGGCCGCCGGGTCCATCGGGTCTGCCGGAACGACCAGGTGATGGATCGAAATGCGGCGAACCCCGACTCCCGAACGTCGGCGTAGACGGTCGTCGCGCCGCGCGTCCCGGTGACGGCGACCAGATGTCCTCTATTCCGACAGGACACGACGAATCCGCGGCGAGCGGCTCGCGTGGCGAGGATACGGCTGACATGGTCGAGATCGCCGCGCGCGAAGTACAAGCAGCCGTAGTACGACTTCGCCTCGCCTGGGAAGCTGCTCGAGCCCCACGAGCATTCGAGCGTCTCGTGATGCGCGGGGGCGACGCTCTCGACGAGAGCCCTCAGCTCGCCGTTCGGCCAGAGGGCGCGGACGATGAAGAAGCCCGCGACGGCTGTCGCCGCGCGCGCCGGCGCTCGTCCCCCGGTCGAGTGATGCGGACACTTGGCCGCGAACGCGGCGCGTCCCAGTCGCCCGTTTCGTGCGGACTCTCGTCAGGGCCCGGCTCCCCAGTCGCTGACGGCTTGGTGGGTCGAGGCGGACGTGAGCCGCCGCTTGTCGGTTCCGTTTCCGCGCATCGTCCAGACGTTGTTGCTCCCGCCGGAGAAGCGCGTGAAGGCGATCCGTCCGCCCTCGGGCCCCCACACCGGGCCGAAGTCCCCGGAGCCGTTTTGGGTGAGCCGCCGCAGGCCGGTGCCGTTGAACGAGACGACGTAGAGCTCCCAGTCCTCGCCGTCCCAGAGCTCGAAGACGAGCCGTGATCCATTCGGCGACCAGGTCGGAGAGCCCAGCGGTCGGCTGCTTCTCACGAGGCGGCGCTGCCCGCTCCCGTCCCGACGAACGAGCCGGAGCTCGTGGACACCGCCGCCGCGCCGGACGAACGCGATCCAGCCGGTCGAAGACCAGTCCGCGCCGTAGTCCGAGCCCGGGCGGTCGGTCAGGCGGCGGAGGCCGGTCCCGTCCGTCTTCACGACATAGATCTCGGCGTTCGTCCCGCCGACGTAGCGCGTGAACGCGATGCGCCCGCCGCTCGGCGACCAGACGGGATCGACGTCGTCGACCGTGTTGGAGGTGAGCCGCCTCCGCCCGGTCCCGTCGGGCTCGACGACGAGGATCTCGGATGTCCCGATCGCTCCGCCGGCCTCGAAGGCGATCAGCCCGCCGCCGGGCGACCACGCCGGGTCGGCCTCGCCGACGGCGGTCTGGGTGAGTCGCGTGAGGCCGGCGCCGCCGACGCCGACACGGTAGAGGTCGCCCCGCCCGCCCGGGAGCCGCCGCACGAAGACGAGCCGGGAGCCGCTCGGCGAGAGCGAGGGGCCCACGTCAACCACTGAGCCGGTCGTGAGCTCGTCCTTCTCGCTCCCGTCCCCCCTCATCACCCACACGTGAGACGAGGAGGCGCCGAGGCTCGTGTAGGCGATCGTCGCCGCCCCCGCGCCCCCGGCACCGGCGAGTCCCGCGGCCCCGGCGACCGCGAGCAAGAGCCCCTTCGGCCAGACCATGTCTCGTCCTCCTCCGGCAGTGATACACCGCAAAGGCGTGCCGGGCAAGGGAGACTCTCGGCCCGCGGGCTCCGGCACGATCTGACAGGATTCGCCTCATGCTCCTGAGGCTTCTCTTCGCCTGGCTCTCGAACGTCGTCGCTCTCTTCGTCGCGGCGTGGATCGTGTCCGGCGTCGATTACGGAGACGACTTCTGGATTCTCTTTATCGCGGCCCTCGTCTTCACCGTCGTGAACTTCTTCGTCCGCCCCCTCGTGATCCTCCTCGCGCTTCCGGCGGTCATCCTCACGCTCGGGCTCGCGCTCATCCTCATCAACACGTTCATGCTCTACCTGACCGACTGGATCGTCCCGAGCTTCGAGACCGGGAGCTTCTGGTCGACGCTTCTCGCGGCGATCATCATCTCGATCGTCAACATGATCCTCAGCTTCTTCCTGCGGCCTGAGGAGATGAGCCGCGACCGCGCCTGAGCCTGCCATCGCGACCCTCAAGGGGCATGCGTCGGAAGCCGATTCTGTAGCGATGGCCCAAGCCAACCGGTTGCAGGCGCTCTTGGACCTCTCGCGGTCCCTCTCCTCGAGCCTGGATCTGCGCGAGGTGCTCCGAGAGTTCGCGACGCGCGCCGCCGAGCTGACCGGCGCGACGGCGGCCGAGCTCTCGACCTACGATGCCGCGCGCGGCGATCTCGTCATGCTCGTCGAGTACCGCCACGGGGCGGACCGGATCACCGAGACGGGCGGCCAGGTCTACCACCTCGCCGAGTATCCGGTGACCCGGCACGTGCTCGAGACGCAGGAGCCGGTCCAGATCCGCGTCGAGAATCCGGACGACGACCCGGCCGAGCGAGCGCTGCTCGAACAGCAGGGTCAGGCTTCACTCCTCATGCTCCCGCTGGTCACGCGCGGGGAGACGATCGGCCTCATGGAGATCGTCGACGTCCAGGACAGGATCTGGGACAAGGCGGACGTCGAGTTCTGCCGCGCGCTCTGCGACATCGTCGCCATCGCGATCCGCAACGCGATGCTCTTCGCAGAGCTCCAGGAGACGGCGGCGCGGGACAAGCTCACCGGGCTCTACAACCGCCGGCTCTTCGAGGAGCAGTTCGACACGGCGGTCGCGCGCAGCCTGCGCACGAGGGAGGACCTGACACTTCTCATCGTCGACCTCGACGGCCTCAAGCGCATCAACGACGTCAGCGGCCACGTCGCCGGCGATCAGGCCCTGCGCACGCTGGCCGACGCATTGCGCGCGACGATCAGGGCGACCGACGTCGCCTGCCGGCTCGGCGGAGACGAGTTCGCCATCATCCTTCCCGGGTCGACCGCGGAGGACGCTGTCAAGGTCGCCGACCGGGCCCAGGAGATGCTCGCGGAGATCGGCCGCGGCCAGTACAGCTTCTCCGGCGGGATCGCGCGCGTGACGCCGGCGCAGTCGTCCGCCGAGGAGGTGTACCGCGCGGCCGACCTCGCCGCGTACCGCGCGAAGGCGGCCGGAGGTGCGCGGACGCTCCTCGCCGTCGAGACGCGGGCTGCCGCGACGACCTAGTAGACGACGGCTCGGGGCGCTGGTCGCCGTCGCGCTTCGAGGTCGAGCCGTCCGTCGGCGTGCTCGATGAGGAGCGGGTCGTGCGTCGCGCAGACGACGGCCGCACCGGTCTCCCGCGCGAGTTGCAGGAGGAGCCGGGCGACGGCGAGCGCGTTCGCCTGGTCGAGGCGGGCGGTCGGCTCGTCCGCGAGGAAGAGCCGCGGCCGGCAAGCCGCGGCGCGGGCGACCGCCACCCGCTCGCGCTGGCCGCTGGAGAGGTCGGCCACACGGCGGGCGGCCACGCCTGCGAGCCCGACGACCGCGAGCGATTCCGCCGCCCGCGCCCGAGCCTCCTCCGCCTCGACCCCCCGCAGCGAGAGCCCCAGCTCGACGTTCTCCGCCGCGGTGAGGAAGGAGACGAGCCGTGCCTGCTGGCTCACGAGCGCGACGTGCGCTGCGCGGAACCGCGCTCGGGCCTCCCGATCGAGCGCCGAGACGGTCTCGCCCAGAACCTGAACAACGCCGCGCGTCGGCACGTCCGTCCCTGCGAGCAGATGGAGAAGCGTCGTCTTCCCGGAGCCCGACGGCCCGATAACCGCAGTGAGACGACCGGCCGGGAACGCTGCGTCCAGCTCGAGGAGCGCGGTCGCGCTTGCGACACCCTCCCCGTACGTCCTCGTCACGCTGTGGGCCTCGGCGACGATGTCGTCTCCTGCGGCCGCCTGCTCGGGAGCCGGCTCCAGAGGTGCGGCGCCCGGCCCCTCGGCGCCGGGGACGGCCTGGAGCAGGATCCCCTCCTCATGGAGGCGTGCGGTCGCGTGCGAGCCGATGCCCGTGCGGCGAAGGAGCTCCTCCGAGAGGCGGAGCCAGCCGCCCCGGCCGACGACGATCGCTTCGTCGCCGCCACCCGCGAGCGCCGCCTCCTCGCTCACGCGACCGTCGCGCACGCTGACGATCCGGTCGGCGACCGACGCCGACTGCGAGTCGTGGCTGACGAGGACGGTGGTCGTCCCCGCGTCGCGAGCGAGCTCGGCGATCGCCTCGTAGACGAGGCGTGCGTTGGCTGCGTCGAGCTCCCCGGTCGGCTCGTCGGCGAGGAAGAGGCGCGGGCGGTGCGCAAGCGCCGCGCAGACGGCGACGCGCTGCTGTTCGCCGCCCGAGAGCTCGCGCGGGTGCGCGTGGCCCCGATCGAGGAGCCCCACCCGCTCGAGGAGCACGTCGGCCCGGACGAAGCGCTCCCGTTTCGGCATGCCCCCGAGCCCGAGCTGGAGGGCGACGAGCTCACGCACCTCGAGCTCCGCGGCGAGTGCCCGCCAGTAGTGCTGGTCGGCGTACCCCAGGAGCTCGGCGCGGTAGCGCGCCCGCCCGTGGCGGCCGAGCCGGGCGAGGTCGCGTCCGAGCACACGGACGCTCCCGGCCGTCGGTTGGTCGAGCGCCGCGAGCATCCTGAGCAGCGTCGTCTTCCCCGACCCGCTCGGGCCGAGAACGACGCAGATCTCCCCCTCGCGAACGTCGAGCGTGAGGCCCTGGAGCGCGACCACGCCTCCCTCGGGAGCCGGGTAGACGCGGAAGAGGTCGCGGATCTCGACGGCGGGGTCGCTCATATTCGGCGAGAGGCGGCGGTGACGAGGGCGCCGGCGGCGAGGGCGCCGGCGGCGAGGGCGGCCGCGAGCAAGGGCCATGTGAAGGCGGGACGGAGCGGTAGCTCGGAGGTGCGTGCGTCGGCCGTCACTGCGACCAGGTCGACGACGAGAAAGCCGAGGAGGGCCGCCACTCCCAGGCCGCCGGCCAGGCCCACCGCGACGACGACGAGGCTGCGCAGGCGGACGACGCGGCGGAGCAGAGCCGGGGGCGCGCCCTGCGCTTCGAGGTCTTCCAGCTCGCCGCGCTCGTCCCGCACGTCGGAGACGACGCCGAGCAGGACGCCCACGAGCGCAAGTCCGAGGGCGACGAGTGCCGCGGCGAGGAGCGTGAGGAGCGTGCCACGCGCAAGCGGGTCGTCGCGAAGCGAGCGCTCGAGGTCCTCCCGGGACTCGACCGCGAGGACGTCGAACGGCGGGCGGGCGAGCGCGGCGCCAAGCTCGGCACGATCCTGCTCCGTCGCAGCGCCCAGCCAGACCTCATTGGGGACGGCGAGGCCGGGCCGCTCCGCGTTGAGAGCGGTGCCGAGCAGGAGACGGTCGGCGACGACGAAGTCTCCGTCGGTTCCCGGGAACCGCTCGGCCACGGCCCTGACGCGGACGACGACCTGCTCGCCGGCGACGCGGAGCGGGAGCTCGCCTCCGGGCCCGGCTGCGGCGGCGACGTTCGGCGACGCGATCACCGTGACCGGCGTGTCGTCGCTCGGCTGACGTGGCCGGAAGCGGCTCGTGAACTGCTCGCTGAGCGTGCCGTGGATTGCGACGCGGTCCTCGAGGGCGGCCGCCTCGATGCCGTTCACCCCGATCCAGTCCTCGTAGCCTCCGAGCGAGACGTCGCGGGCCGGCGTCCGAGCCGTGAGCGCGCCGAGCTCTAGGTCGAGCTCGAGCGGAGCCCCCTCGCCCGCGCGCTCCTGCAGCTCCGTGGGCGGCGAGATCGTCAGACCAACGACCCTGCCGCCCCGGGCGTCCGCAGGCACCGCCGCGCGCAGGACACGCTCGCGATCGTGGTCCGGCTCGCCGAGCGTGAGCTGCGCGTAGTCGCCGCGGAGTGTCTCGACGCTTGCCGTCAAGATCACGGCCGGCCCACGCGCAGGGAGCTCGAGCGCCGTCGCGTCGGCGGGAAGCACGGGCCCCCGAGGCGCGGCCTCCTCGGCAGGCGTGACGCGCGCGGCGAGTTCCCGCGGCGAGAGCGTGGCGAAGTCGTCGCGCCACCCGTTCAGCGCCGGGATCGCCTCGGTATCGAGACCGAGCACCGCGATGCCCGTGCGGCCCGTGCGGCTGACGTTCCCGGAGAGGCGGAGGACGGGCTCGGCGCGCACGTCGTTCCCGAGCGCTGCGAGCTGCTCGGGCGAAGCCGCCTCGTCGACGCGGATCAGCCGCGTCAGGTCCTCACGGAGCGTGAAGTCGAGCGGGACGGCGTAGGCAGCCTGCTCCACCTGGCCGCGCGCGAGCGTGGACCGGTAGCTCTCCGCGAAGACGGCGAGTCCGACGGTGACCAGGAGAAAGGCCGCCGCCACCGCCGCGTGGCCGGGGTGGCGCGCGAGCGAGAGCGCGGCGAGGCGGAGCGCGACGGAGCGACCCCGCGAGGCGCGCTCGAGGAGAAGGAGCGCGGGCCGGAGCACGCGCGCGCAGGCGACTGCGGCGGCGAAGGTCACGAGTCCCGGCAGGAGGACGAGCCCGACCGCCGCGCCCGACTCACGCGCGAGTGCCTCTTGGTCGAGGTCGCCGCGGAGGAGGGTCAGCCCGACGATGACGAGTGCGCCGAGCGCGGCCGCGTCGAGAGCCGAGAACGAGCGGCTGCCGAGGGCAAGCGGCTTCGCCCGAAGCGCCGCGACGAGAACGAGAGCGAGCGCGACGGTCACGGCGAGAGCGGCGACGAGGCCCGTCCCGGAGAGCGTCGAGTGTGCGAGGACATCGGCGACCGGGGCGCCCGCGCGGGAGGCGACGACCGCTCCTGCCAGCGTCCCGAGCGCCCACCCGGTCACCGTGCCCGCGGCCGCGATGACGACCGCCTCCGTGGCGGTGAAGACCGAGAGTTGCCAGCGCCTGGCCCCGAACCACGTCAGGCGGCGCCTGGCGGCTTCCACGTCACGACGCATGCTGACCGCGGCGAGGACGGCGAAGGCGAAGAGGAGGGCGGCGGACTCGCCGCCCACGAGGAGGAGGCGGCGCCCGGCGACGTCGCTCGCCTCGGCCGCCGTGCGGAGCTCCTCGACCGGGGCGATCAGGTCGAACGAGCTCGAGCTCGTCTGGAGGCCCGAGCGGGCCCGGGCGACGTCGCCGGCGAACTGGTCAACCTCCCAGGCGCGGACAGTTCCCGGTCGGAGGGGCGCCACCCAGGCATAGCTGCGATACACGGCGTCGAGCTGGGGCGAGGTGGCGAGTTCGTCAACCCCCTCCGCGAGCACGAGCGGCGCCGGCGGCGGGCGGTGGTAGTCGATCGCGTCGCGGTAGACGGGGCTGAGGGCCGCTCTGCTCTGCTCGTTCTCCGCGGGTGCGATGAAGTCGCCGAAGAGGACGGGGGAGTCGAGGACCGCCGTCCCGACCTCCACGAGGCGCAGGCCCGGTGCGTTCGGGATCGATCCCTCCCCGCGGAGGCGAACGACCTCGCACCGCTCCGGCACGCAGGTGCGCGGGAGGCGCCCGGTGCGGAGCGTCACCCACTCGTCGAGGCCGTCGACCGCCCCGAGCCCGAGGAACGTCCCGACGATCGTGCTCTCCCGGAAGAGGACGAGGGACGTCGGCTTGTCGTGGACGACACCGGCGAGCGCCCGCCGCGCCCGCCGGTCGAGTGCCGCGTGATCCTCGGCGAGCGCGGGGATGCCGAACCATCTGGCGCGGGCCGCGCGCTGGGCGGCCGGGATCTCGGCGACCGTGCGGGCGACGCTCTCGTCGCGGGCGACCACCGTGCCGGCGAGCACCGTGGCCAGCATGGCCGCTCCCGCGGCGACGCCGGCGGCGGCGAGGAGCGCGGTCGGCGCTCGACTCGCAAGCCTGACCGCGGAGAGCCTCAAGGGATACCCCAGCCTGCGGATCGTCCGCACGACTCGAACGCTGCCAGTTGCGAGCGACTTTGACCACTCGAGTTGCTACGTGTGTGGTTAAGCTGTGCTTATGCTCGACGTCCGGCGTCTGCGGGTGCTTCGTGAGGTCGCCCTGCGTGGCTCCATTGCGGCCGCCGCGGAGTCGCTCAGCTTCACTCCGTCGGCCGTTTCGCAGCAGCTCGCGAAGCTCGAGCAGGAGGCGGGTGTGCCTCTCCTCGAGCGCGGCCCGCGCAGCGTGCGGCTGGCGCCGGCGGGCTGGCGCCTGGTCGAGCACGCCGAGACGATCCTGGAGCGCCTCGCCGAGGCGGAAGCGGAGCTGCGCGAGCTCGACGGCTCTCCGCCCGCGCTCCGCGTCGGATCGAACACGACGGCGGGCGCGGCCATCATCCCGGGCGCGCTCGCGGGCTTCAAGGCCGCGCGTCCCGACGTCGAGGTGATGGTCGCGGAGGCCGATCCGCTCGTCTCTCTCGCGCGCCTGCGCGTGCGGGAGCTCGACCTCGCCATCGTCTTCGAGTACGACCACGTCCCGCTTCCCTCCGACCCGCGGCTCGAGCTCGAGCTCCTGCTCGAGGAGCCGCTGCGCGTCGTCCTCCCGGCCGGCCATCCCGTCGCTAGGCAGCGTGCCGTACGCCTGCTCGACCTCGCCGCCGACACGTGGATCAGGAGCACGAACCGCTCGTCGTGCAACCCGTTCACCGAGCGCGCCTGCCGTGCGGCAGGCTTCGAGCCCACGATTCGCTTCGAGTTCGACGACTACACGGCGATGCAGAACCTCGTCGCCTCCGGCGCGGGAGTCGCCTTCGCGCCGGATCTGGGCCTCTCGCGCCTGAATCCGGGAGTCGCCGTCCGTCCGGTCGCCTTCGGGCCGAAGCGCCGGATCTACGCTGCCTACCGAGCCGGCGAGGGCGGCGGCCACGGGATCCCCGAGATGCTCGCGGCGCTCCGGGAGACGATCGCCGCTCGGGAGCCGCTCTTCCCCGCGCTCGCCGGCGCCTCCTAGCCTGTCTCGATCGACGGTTGGGCTCCGGTCGCTCAGGCCGGTCCCTAACCTGAGGGGATGCCTCGAAGCCGTCTGCTCGTCGGAGGGTTAGTCGTGGTCCTCCTCGCCGGCGCGTGTAGCGGCGGCTCCGACGACCCCGAGGGCCAGTCCTCGCCGCCGCCGAGCACGGAGGCGAGCGACGACGTCACGACCGGAAGCGACGACACGGAAACCGAGCCGATACCCGTGGTGAATCCTGGGCGTCCGGGGAACGGTGGCCCACTCGAGCTCGAGAAGGTCGCCTCCGGCCTCGACGTGCCCGTGTTTGCCGTTGCCGCGCCGGGCGAGCCCCGGCGTCTCTACGTCGTCGAGCGGGCCGGGCGGATTCGCGTGCTCCAAAGGGGAAGGCTCGTGGAGGAGCCGTTCCTCGACCTCTCCTCCGAGGTGTCGAGCGGCGGCGAGCAGGGTCTTCTCTCGGTCGCGTTCCACCCCGACTACGAGTCGAATGGGCTCTTCTACGTCAACTACACCGACCTGGCCGGGGACACCCGCGTCAAGGAGTTCCTCGCCGCTCCCGGCTCGGAGCCGGTCGAGACGCGCGAGCTCCTCTACGTCCGCCAGCCGTACTCGAATCACAACGGCGGGCAGCTCGCCTTCGGCGCCGACGGGCTGCTCTACGTGGGGATGGGCGACGGTGGCTCGAGCGGCGATCCCGAAAACCGGGCGCAGGATCTCTCGAGCCGGCTCGGGAAGCTCCTCCGCCTCGACGTCGACCAGCCGCGGCCGGAGTGGGAGATGGTCGGCTACGGCCTCCGCAATCCGTGGCGCTTCTCCTTCGACCGTGTGACCGGCGACCTCTGGATCGCGGACGTCGGCCAGTCCAAGGTCGAGGAGGTCGACTTCGTGTCGGCGGGCGACCTCGGCAACGTCTACAACCTCGGCTGGGACGTCTTCGAAGGCTCGGAGGTTCACGAGGACAAGGTGCCGACGCCGGGCGGGATCCTCGTCGAGCCGCTCACGGAGTACACCCACGAGTTCGGGTGCTCGGTGATCGGCGGTTACGTCTACCGAGGTACGGCGGTTCGACGCCAGGCGTGGGGCCGGTACTTCCACGGGGACTACTGCTCGGGGCGCATCTGGAGCGTCGCGCGCTGGAACGGAGAGGTGAGCCGGCGTGGCCATCCCTTCCGTGTCCCTAGGCTGACCTCGTTCGCGGAGGACGCGCGGGGCGAGCTCTACCTGCTCTCGAAGGACGGGTCGATCTACCGCCTCGCCCGCAGGTCCTGAGCCGAGGCTCGGGCCGGAACTCTCCTCCTCCGGCCGGTGTAAAAAGGGGTGCAGTGGGGGACCGGCCACTGGCAGACGACGATCTTGTCGCACAGGCGAAGCAGGGCGACACCCGTGCCTACGGCACCCTCGTGGAGGAGCACCAGACGATCGCGTTTCGCACCGCGTACCTGATCACGGGCTCGGCCGCCGATGCCGAGGACGCCGTGCAGGAGGCCTTCGTGAAGGCCCACCGAGCACTCGGCCGCTTCCGCCCCGGCGCGCCCTTCCGCCCGTGGCTCCTCTCGATCGTGGCCAACGAGGCGCGGAACCGCCGCAGATCGGCCGGTCGGCGCGAGCGGCTCGCGCTGCGGGCGGCCGAGGATCCGCTCTCGGGGGGCGCGGTCCCGTCCCCCGAGGCGGCCCTCCTCGACGCGGAGCGGCGGGAGGAGCTGCTCGTGGCCGTGAACGACCTGCGTGAGGACGACCGCCTCGCGATCGCGTGCCGCTACTTCCTCGGGCTCTCCGAGGAGGAGACGGCGGCGACGCTCGACTGGCGGCGTGGCACCGTCAAGTCCCGAACCTCGCGCGCGCTCGACCGCCTGCGCGAGCGGCTGGGGGTGGAGGTATGACCGAGCTCGAGCGCGCCCTCCTCCGGCTTGGTGACGAGCTCGCGTTCCCCGAGACGCCGGACCTGGCTCAAGTCGTCCTCGGCCGGATCGGGGCGGTGCCGCGGCGCCGGTGGCCCCTGCCTTCGCGGAGGATGCTGGCGGTCGCCTTCGTCGTTCTTCTCGTCGCGTTCGGCGCCATCATGGCGGTGCCTGCGGCGCGCACGGCCATCCTCGACTTCTTCGGCCTCCGCGGGGCGACGGTGCAGCGGGTCGAGACGCTGCCGGCGGTTCCGAGGGTTCCGGCGGCGACGGCAAGGGCGCTCGAGCTCGGGACTCCCGTCTCGACCCCGAAGTTCGCCGGCCTCCTCGTCCCCGAGGCGCTTGGGGCTCCGGACGCCGTCTACTTCTCGCCGGCCGTTCCCGGCGGCAAGGTCTCTCTCGTCTACGAGCCCGGCGGCGGCGTTCCCGTGTCGCAGCACACGGGCGTCGGGATCCTGGTCACCGAGTTCCGGGGCGACATCGAGTTCCGGTTCGTGGAGAAGTGGGTGGCCGGTAGCACCAGCGTCGAGCGGCTCACGGTGGACGGGTCTCCGGGGCTCTGGGTCGAGGGCGGCCCGCACTTCGTCCTCTTCCGGACCGAGGACGGAGAGTTCGGCGAGGACTCCGCGCGGCTCGCGGGCAACACGCTTCTCGTCGAGCGCGGGAGCCTGCTCGTCCGCATCGAGGGCGACATCGACCGCGAGCGGGCCGTCGCGATCGCCGAGTCGCTCGAGCCGTAGAACCGCCGAGGCTCAGGCTGCGGCAGCCGCGCCGCCCGCCTGCTCCCCCTCGACGCGCGTGCACACGTCGCGCGCGAGGTCGACGAAGGCACGAGCTGCGGGCGAGCGGTACCGGTCTCGGTGCCAGGCGACGCCGATCCGGCGCGGCGGCACACCGGCGAGACCGAGCACCGCGGTCCCGTCGTGGGTCGGGTCCACGGTCAGAAGCGGCACGAGCGCGGCTCCCACGCCGGCGGCCACGAGCTCCTGGATGGTCCCGTTGTCGTCGGAGCGGAAGACGATGCGCGGCTCCAGGCCTGCGTCGCGGAAGCGGTTCTCGATCTGGTGGACGCTCCGGCACTGGCGGTTACCGATGAGCGGCATCGCCGCCACCTCCCGCAGCGAGGGGGGCTTGGGGCGGCCGGCGAGGGGCGAGTCGGCGGGAAGCACGACGACGTACGGGTCGCGCATGAGCTCGACGGTCTCGAACGGGCCGTCCCCGACCGGGAGCATCACGAAGCTGAAGTCGAGCTCGCCGCGCTCGACGAGCTCGAGCAGGCCGCCGTCGTCGGCGGACTCCGTCAGCCGGACCGATACGTCGGGCCACGCGTCGGTGAACTCCCGTAGGAGGCGCGGGAGGATGCGCGCGCCGACGCTCTGGTACGTGCCGACCCGAAGCGTGCCCGCCGAGCCCTCGGTGAAGGCGGCCAGGTCGGCCTGCGCCGCTTGGAGACGGGCGACGATTCCGGCAGCGTGGCGTAGGAGGAGCTCGCCGGCCTCGGTCAGAGAAACGCGTCGCGGCCCTCCGGGACGCTCGACGAGCTGCTGCCCGACGATGCGCTCGAGCACCTGGATCTGCTGGCTGATCGCCGACTGCGTGTAGCCGAGCCGCTCGGCGGCACGTCCGAAGGAGCCCTCCTCGGCGACGGCCTGGAGCGCGGCGAAATGGCGAAGCTCGACGCCGAGCCATCCATCAGTTCGCATGATAGAAATGAATCATAGCTCGACTCGCGCTAATCAACATTTTAGCGATAATGAATGTATGGAGTTCCTCGTCATCGCAGTCATTCTCCTCGTCGGGCCGCTCGCCCTTCTCTACGGCGTGGACTCCCGCGTCGACGAGCGGGGCTTGCGCGACTGGCGGCGCTTCTAGTCGCGGCGGCCTCGGGCCGCTGAAAGAGCGCTTCGACCTAGACGCCGGCGGTCGAGAATCGTCCGCCCAGGTGAAAGTCGTCCTCGCCTCGGACGAGCTCTCGGGCCACGTGACCGGCCAAGTCGTCGTCGTGGCCGGCGGCGTGGAGGGACGAGTCCTTCACGACTGAGCCTGCAGCCGCCGCTCGATCCAGCGCGCGCCCACCGTGTCGGTGAGGCCGTGCGCGAGGATCGAGGCGAGGATCACGAACGACGCGACGTCGAAGACGAGCGCGCGCTCCCGCACGGTCGAGCTGAGGACGAGCAGCGCGAAGAGCATGGAGGCGACGCCCTTCGGGCCGAACCAGGCGATGAAGAGCTTGTGCGGCCGGGGTAGGTCGACGCCGAGGAACGAGAGGAGCACTGCCGCCGGCCGCGCCACGAGCAGCGCGAAGGCGATGAAGAGGAGCAGTCGCGGGACGGAGCCGTCCCAGCTGGTGGCCACGACGAGCGCCCCGAAGACGAAGAACGTCGCGATCTGAAACACGGCGCTGGCGCTCTCGCTGAACTCCTGGAACGCCTCGGGGATGTCGTGCCGAGCGGCCGCGAGCGCGATGCCGGCGACGAAGGCCGCGATCAGCCCGTTTCCGTAGGTGACGTCTGCGAGCCCGAAGGCGACGAAGCCGAGTCCGAGCGCGTAGGCACCCTCGTACTTTCGCTCCATGCCTCCGCCGGGCAGCCGGGGCAGGAGGCGCGAGGCGACGACTGCGAGAGCGATCCCGATCAATGCGCCGAGAGCCGCCTCTCCGGCCAGCTCGGCGGCCTCTCTCGCCGCGTTGCCTTGCGCGGCCGCGAGCACCAGGAAGAAGAGGACGAAGGGGAGCGCGAGCCCGTCGTTCAAGCCCGACTCGAGGTTCAGCGTGTGCCGGACGACGCGCGGTACACGCTCGGCCGTGACGACCGCCGACGTGACCACCGGATCGGTCGGGCTGAGGACGGCGCCGAGGAGGAACGCCTCTGCCCAGGAGAGCGCGGGGAAGAGCGCCTTGCCGGCGAGGGCGAGCAGGACGAGGGTCACCGGCATCGCGACCACGAGCGCGCGCGCCGGCGGGCCCCAGTGCTCCCGCAGGAGCTCGGACTCCACGAAGAGGCCGTCGGAGAAGAGCGTGAGGATGAGGGCGAGCTCGACGAGGAAGACGACGATCTCAGCGTGCGGGTCAGCCTCGACGACGCCGAGCAGTGCGAGGCCGACGCCGGCGACGACCGAGAGCACCGAGATCGAAAGCACCGTCCCGTGCAGCCAGCCGGAGAGCGCGGCGGCGAGCGTGAGCAGGAGCCCGAGGACTAGGAGCGCTTCCGGGAAGCCGAGGTCCACGCGAGGAGCCTAGTGGGCCGCCCCTCCGGAATCCGGAGGCGCCGATGGCCACGTGGCCGCCCTCCTGCGGGGCTCGGAGGCCGAACGGTCTGGCCTCTGGCCCGGAGACGGTTGCGTTAGGGTTTCGCCGGGGCCCTGATTCCCCGCTTTCCCCGTGCGGAGACGCTCGATTATCCAGATGGTCCTGGTCGGGGTGGCCGTCGGCGTCGCCCTGGCGCTCGTCGCAGTCCTGATCCCTTGGCTTCCCGACGCCGCCTCGGAGCAGGCCGGGATCGTCGACTCGGTCTACTGGATGGTGACGATCATCTGCGTGCTCGTCTTCGCGGCCGTCGCGGGCGTCTCGGCCTACGCGGTCTACAAGTTCCGGGCACCCCCTGGCGACACGGACGACGGGAGCCCCATCCACGGGCACACGGGCCTCGAGATCGTGTGGACGATCATCCCGGCGGTGCTCGTGACGGCCATCGCGATCTACTCGGGCGTCGCGCTCGGGCAGTCAGACGACCTCCCTGCCGATCACCGCGTCATCGAGGTCACCGGTCGGCAGTTCACGTGGACCTTCACGTACCCGGACATCGAGCTGGAGAAGGGCCGGCCGCTCACGAGCGGCGAGCTCGTCGTCCCGGTCGACGAGACGGTCGAGTTCCTCATCACCTCGGAGGACGTCATCCACTCCTTCTGGGTGCCCGAGTGGCGCATGAAGCAGGACGCGGTCAAGGGGATCGTGACGCGAACCATCGTCGAGCCGACGAAGATCGGCACCTATCCGGTCATCTGCACGGAGCTCTGTGGCCTCGGCCACGCGATCATGCGCTCTCAGGCCCGCGTCCTCTCGGCGTCCGACTTCAACGCGTGGGTCAAGGAGCAGCGGCGGCTCGCGGCCGAGGGCGCCTCCGTGCAGGGGACGGCGCTCTTCACCGCGCAGTGCGGGAGTTGTCACACGCTCGCGGACGCCGGTACGACGATGGAGGTGGGGCCAAACCTCGACGAAGCTCTCAAGGGCAAGGACGCCGCCTTCATCCGCGAGTCGATCGTCGACCCCAGCGCTAGCATCGCAGAGGGGTACCAGGACATCATGCCGGCCAACTTCGGGGAACTCTTCACCGATCCGCAGCTCGACGGTCTCGTCGAGTACCTGCTCGAGGCGACCGGAGGAGGCTAGTGGCCGTCGACGTCCGCGAGATCGAGCACGAGCCCGTGCACGCGCCGCCTCCGCCCCGAAGAGGCCTCCGCCGGCTGACCGGCGCCGGGTGGCTGCGCGTCCTGTGGACGATGCCTCTGGCCTGGGGCCTCGGGACCCTGCTCGTGATCGGCGTCCGCTCGGCGATGGGCTTCGAGCCGCTCTGGGAGCTGCAGGTCCTCATCGTCGTCTGGACGATCGTCGTGCCGCTCGCCTTCCTCGCCGCGCTCGGCGGCTTCGATTACTGGGCCTACTGGATCTCCGGACGGCCGACGCGCTCTGAGGACCACTCCGGCCACGGAGCGCGCACGTGGAAGGACTACTTCCGGGTCAACACGGACCACAAGGTCATCGGGATCCAGTACCTCGTCACGACGATCTTCTTCTTCGTCGCGGCGGGCCTGATGGCGATGTTCATGCGCGCGGAGCTCGCGCGCCCCGGGATGCAGTACGTGGACACGAACACGTTCAACGGGCTCTTCTCGGTGCACGCCTCGCTGATGATCTTCCTCTTCATCATCCCGGCGTTCGCGGGGCTGGGGAACTACGTCATCCCGCTCATGATCGGCGCGCCCGACATGGCGTTCCCGCGCCTGAACGCGCTCTCCTACTGGCTCCTCCCCATCGCCGGCCTGATCATGCTCTCGAGCTACCTCGTCCCGGATGGCGGGGCCTTCGCGGCCGGCTGGACGAACTACGTCCCCCTCGCCGTGAACCAGGCCGACGGAAACCTTATGTTCCAGATGGGCGTCCAGTGGGCGGGGGCGTCCTCGATCATGACCGCCCTCAACTTCCTGGTCACCATCATCACCATGCGTGCGCCCGGGATGTCCTTCTGGCGCATGCCGCTGCTCGTGTGGGCGAACTTCGCCACGTCGACCCTCGTCGTCCTGGCGACGCCCTTCGTAGCCGGCTCCCAGTTCTTCATCATGTTCGACCGGGTCCTGCACACGAACTTCTTCAACCCGGAGCTGGGCGGCGACATCGTCGCCTACCAGCACATCTTC
>JAIBJN010000100.1 GCA_020029595.1 Actinomycetota bacterium
GTAGGCGGAGGGCGCCGGCCGAGCACCCCGGTCGGGGGCGTCGTCTTCGGCGCGAAGTAGGTCGCGAAGAAGATGAGCGTCTCCGTCTCGCTCAGGTTGCGAGCGAGGTGCACCCGGTCCGGGTGCGTCGGGAACGCCGATCCGGCCGGGTAGGCGACGCCGTTGGCGCAGTCCTCGTCGTGATAGAGGGTCAACGTCCCTTGGAGGACGACGTTCACGTTCTCGCCCGGATGGCTGTGCCACCCGAACGTGGCCCCGGGCTGGGCGACGATTCTCTGGGTGATGAGCTCGACCGCGCCCTTGGTCTTCAACTTGACCCGTGCGCCGTTCGCGAGCTTCGTTCACATGAGCGGCTCGGCGAACGTGCCGCGAGCCGTCTCGGCCGTGAGCTTCGGCGGTGTGCTGGCCGGGGTCGCCAGCGCAACGGCGGCCAGCTCGGTTCCGGCCGCGAAAGTGAGAATGACGATGCCCAGGATCCGAACCTCGCGCGCGAGGCGACGATCTCTCGTCGGAGACGCTCGGGTGCCGGCACCGCTGCCACCCAGGAGGTCGTCAGTTAGAGTCCGATCAACTCCTTGAAGGCCTTCCGCGCGAGGAGGAATCAACGGCGGCCTCTACGGCACACGAGACGAGCGTCGTCATCGAGCCGCTCCCGAACGGTCCGTACCTCGTCAAGAACCTGGAGCGTCTGACGAACTCGAAGGGCGACGCCCTGCCGACGAAGGACGTGATCGCGCTCTGCCGCTGCGGCCGGTCGGAGACGAAGCCCTTCTGCAGCGGCATGCACAAGCAGATCGGGTTCTCGTCGGCGAATCTCAGCGACGGGAGCAAGAACCGGCGCATCGACTCCGTCGGCGCTGAGATCACGGTTCACGACAACCGCGGTATCTGCTCCCACGCCGGCTTCTGCACGGACAACCTGCGTGCCGTCTGGAACTCGAAGCGGACGCCGTGGATCGACCCGAACGGCGCAGAGGCCGCCGAGATCATGGCCGTCATCAGGATGTGCCCCTCGGGTGCGCTCAGCTACTCGATCGACGGCGATGAGCTCCGCGACCAGGAGCGCCCGCCGGCGATCTTCGTCTCGAGTGACGGCCCCTACTACGTGACCGGCGGCATCGCACTCGTCGACGCGCCCTTCGGCGAGGGCGCGTCGAGGGAGCACTACGCGTTGTGTCGGTGCGGGGGCTCCGAGAACAAGCCCTTCTGCGACGGGACGCACTGGTCGATCGGCTTCAGCGACGAGAAGAACTAGCGGACTGCGACCGCAGTAGCATGATCGCCTGATGAGCGCGCCCGCCGTCGTCGACGCTGGCAGGCCGACGCTGTGGATCCGAGGTACGCCCTACCCGGTTCTGCTCCCGACGCTCTCGGACCCTCGCCTTCACCTCGCGGCGGTGATCGTGTCGTTGCAGGTGCTGGGGCAGGTGGCGTTCGACTTCCGCCTCTCGATAGCGCAGATCCTCGTCGCACTGCTCACGTGCGCGGTGCTCGAGGTCGGGATCGCCTTCCGGAGCCAGCGGGTGCTCATGTGGCCCGCGAGCGCGCTCCTGACCGGGAACGGCGTCGCCTTCGTCCTCCGCGTTCCGGGAACCGAGCACGGGGACTGGTGGAGCCTGCACGGCTGGTGGATCTTCGCGGGGACGGCGGCCGTGGCGCTCCTGTCCAAGTACGTCATCCGTTTCCGAGGCCGCCACGTCTTCAACCCGTCGAACATCGGTCTCGTGCTCTGCTTCCTGCTCCTCGGCCCGGCCCGCGCCGACCCACTCGAGCTCTGGTGGGGGCCGATGTCCCCGTGGATGGTGCTCACGCTGGCGATCATCGTCGGGGGCGGTCTCGCGATCCTCCTTCGCCTGCGCCTCCTGGAAATCGCCGTCGGCTTCTGGCTCGCGTTCGCCGTCGGCATCGCCGTGCTCGCGGCGAGCGGGCACGAGATGAACGCGCGCTGGCACCTCGGCCCGGTCTCGGGGTGGGAGTTCTGGCGGGTGCTCGTGTTCTCGCCCGAGATCCTGGTCTTCCTCTTCTTCATGATCACCGACCCGAAGACGATTCCCGCCGGGCGCGTCGGTCGCCGCGCGTACGCGGTCGGGATCGGGCTCCTCGCAGTGCTGCTGATCGCCCCCCAGACGACGGAGTTCGCGACGAAGGTCGCCGTGCTCGGCGCGCTCGCGCTTGTGTGCGCGGTGCGCCCGCTGGCCGAGCTGTTCCTCTCCAGAGCCGCGTCCCGGTCTTCCCGTCTCGTCCCCCACGACCGGCTCCGGATGGGCGCTCTGGCGCTCGCCGGAGCGGCCGGCTTCCTCGGCCTAGTCGTGCTGGCCGGCATCCCCGCGCGTACGAGCGACGCGGCTGCGAGCGCGTCGGCGGTGCTGGCGCGTGAGCTCCCGGAGGTGACGGTCGTCCCCTCGGAGGGCGTCGCCTCGCAGATCGACCGGCGGACGGCATTGCAGATCGCGAGCGACGTCGTCACCGATCTCCGCATCGAGGCGGATGCCCTGTCGCGCCGCGATGCCGACCGCGCGGCCGCCGCCGCGTCAGGCGCTCGGCTCGCGGGGCTGTGGCAGCAGATCCGCGCTGCGGGGAACGCGATCGTCGTCCCGGACTACAACGTCGAGCGGATGCGCGTCACCCTCGAGCCCGGCGAAGGGCAAGGGCCGCCGCTCGTCGTCGCCACGCTCGAGGGGACGGCCGAGCTGGCGACCTACTCGGGCTCGCCGCCGACGGTCGAGCAACGCACCGACCCGGCGCCCTTCGAGCAGACGCTCGAGCTCGCGCTCGAGGGGGGCCGGTACGTGATCGTCCGCTCCCGGGGTGGGACGCTCGACGCGTTCGCCGCCCCGACCGTCGAAGCGACTCCAGGCGGTGCTGGCGCCTCGGACCTTGGCGGCGTTCACCTGGTAGACGTCGCCAGGCACGTCGGGCTCGACTTCCGGCAGGGCGCGTTCCGCTTCGAGACCTCCGCCGACCCGGTCGCGATGATGGGCGGTGGCCTCTGCTGGCTCGACTACGACGGCGACGGCTGGCTCGATCTCTTCGCCGTGAACTCGTACTCGATCGCGGTAGACGTGGCCCGCTGGAAGGAGCGGGGCGGCCTGCCTCGCAGCGCGCTCTACCGCAACGAGAAGGGCAAGTTCGTCGACGTGAGTCGCGGCTCAGGGGCCGACGTCCCCCTCCGCGGGAACGGATGTGTCGCCGCCGACTTCAACGGAGACGGCCGAACGGATCTCTACGTCACGGCCGCAGGCTACGACGCGCTCCTCTGGAACGAGGGCGCCGGCAAGTTCGTCGAGGGCGCCCGCGCCGCCGGGATCGACACCTACGGGTGGCACACGGGTGCCGTGGTGGGGGATGTGAACGGCGACGGCCGGCCAGACCTGTTCGTCGCCGGCTACGCGGACCTGAACGCCCCGGTCGCCGACTCCGGCGGGGGATTCCCCTCGACCTACGCGGGCGTCCGCGACCGCCTGTACCTCAACGAGGGGCTGGACGCGAACGGCCGTGCGAGATTCCGCGAGGTCGGGCCGCAAGCCGGAATCGAGGTGGCCGAAGCCGACCACGGGCTCGGGGCGGCGTTCACCGACTTCAACGCCGACGGCCGCATCGATCTGTACGTCGCGAACGACCTGGACCCCAACCGGCTGTACGAGAACGTCCCAGCGGTCGGCGGGCTCGGCTTCCGGCTCGAGGAGCGTGGGCGCGACGAGGCAGTCGCCGACCCGAACGCCGGGATGGGGGTCGCCTCCGCCGACTACAGCGCCGACGGGCGCCCCGACCTGTTCGTGACCAACTCCCACCGGCAGCTGCACGCGGTCTTCCGCAGCCGGCGCCCGCAAGCGAGCGGGCCCTCGTTCGCAGACGCGCGGCCAGATCTCGCCTCGGCCTTCGACACGACGCTGGCCGGTTGGGGCGTCTCGTGGGTGGATCTCGACCTCGACGGGAACCTCGACGTCGTCCTCACGAACGGCGCCGTTCCCGTCACCAACCTGGCGATGGACGCCGAGCCGATTCAGGTGCTCGAGAACCTCACGTCTGACGGGCAGCCGGGGCAGGTTGCCGATGTCAGCGGCTCTGTCGGGTTGGGGGAGGGCCCGCGAGTCATCGGTCGGGGCCTCGCGGCGGCCGACTACGACAACGACGGGGACGTCGACGTCGCGATCAACACGATCGGCGGCCCCCTGGTGCTGCTGCGGAATTCGGGCGCGGCCGGCCACTGGCTCGAGGTGAAGCTGAGCACCTTCTCCCCGGGCTCCGAGGTCACTGCCGTGCTGCCTGACGGGCGCAGGCTCGTTCGCGAGGTGCAGGCCGGCAGCAGCTATCTCTCCTCGGAAGATCCTCGCGTGCACTTCGGCCTGGGAGACGCGACGAAGGTGAGCGAGCTTCTCGTGCGCTACCCCGACGGCCGCGAGACCCGCCTCACGAACGTCCGCTCCGACCGGGTCATCGTCCTCGAGCCGTAGCCCGGCTGATCCAGCAGATCGCCGTCTGAAGCGGCCTTGCCGACCCCATTTCGGTGGTCCGAGTCCTAAAGCTTCCCGAACAAATGTCGATGTGGGGCGAATGAGCGTCTATCGCCCGGACGGCCCCCGGTCCCCGTCCGCCTCCCCGCGCTGGATCGATCGATGGCTTGCGGCTTGCAGCGAGCTGGCCGAGCTCGAGCGCTCCAATCCGATGACGGACGCCGTCATCGACGAGATCGACGGCCGGATGATCCGCATCGGCGACCAGTGGTTGGCCGATTTCGCCTCCTGCAACTACCTCGGCTTCGACCTCGAGCGCGAGATCATCGCGGTCGTCCCCGAGTACCTCGAGAGATGGGGGACGCATCCGAGCTGGTCGCGCATGCTCGGCAGCCCTGTGCTCTACCGGCAGATCGAGGAGCGTCTGATCGAGCTCCTCGGCTGCGAGGACGCCCTCGTGATCCCGACGATCACCCTGATCCACCTGTCCGTGATCCCGGTGCTGGCCGGGGACGGGACGATCTTCGTCGACAACCGGGCCCACAAGACGATCTACGACGGCTGCCAGTTCGCGTCCGCGCGCGGGGCGACCGTGAAGAGGTTCCGCCACGAGGATCCGGACGACCTCGAGCAGCTTCTCCGGCAGGACCGCTCGACCACGCGGCTGGTCTGCATGGACGGGGTCAACAGCATGACGGGGAACGCACCCGACCTGAAAGACTTCGCCCGGCTCACTCGCCGCTACGACGCCATGCTCTACGTCGACGACGCCCACGGGTTCGGCGTCATCGGCCAGCGCGCGGCGGACGAGTCGAGCCCGTACGGCCTCCGCGGGAACAGCATCGTCCGGTACTGCGGCGAGTCGTACGACGGGATCGTGCTCGTCGCCGGCTTCTCCAAGTCGTATTCCTCGCTCGCGGCGTTCGTGGCCTGCCCGACCGACCTCAAGGAGCTGCTGAAGACGGCGGCGCCGCCCTACCTCTACTCGGGGCCGTCGCCGGTCGCCTCGCTCGCGACCGTGCTCGCCGGGTTCGCCGTCAACGAGGCCCGCGGCGACGCGGTTCGGACGGACCTGTGGCGCAAGACCGACCAGGTGCTCCAGTGCCTCGATCGCCTGGGCGTCCACACTCCGAACCGGTCCGGGTTCCCAATCGTCGAGGTTCCGCTCCTCCGCCACGATGACATTGACGCCGCGGGACGCTTTCTCTTCGACCACGGCGTGTACGTGACCCTCGCCGCCTATCCGCTCGTGCCGAAGAGCGAGGTCGGGTTTCGGATCCAGGTGACGGCCGCCAACTCGCAGGCCGAGATCGAGCAGCTCGTCGACGTCCTCGGCAAGCTCGCCAACGCATTCGAGCTGCGGCCCTCCCGGCGACAGGAATACGCGGCGTGAGCCGTCTCGCCGGCATCGACTGGCGTGGGCGCGTCTGGGTCGCCTACCTCGCCGTCGGCGTCCTCCTGACCGGCGCGTACCTCTGGTTCCCGCCCCTGAAGGCGAGCGGCCCGCTCATCAACTTGCTCGGCTTCTCCTCGTCGGTCGCGATCGCGGTCGGGATCTACCTGCACCGGCCGAGGGCCCGCGTTGCCTGGCTCCTCTTCATCGTCGGCCTCTTCCTCTTCTTCGCCGGCGACCTCTACACGTACAGCTATCCGAAGCTGATGGGCGTCGAAGTGGAGTTCCCGTCCGTCGGGGACGCCATCTACCTGACCGTCTACCCCGCCCTGGTGGCGGGGCTGCTCGTTCTCGTCAGGCGGCGAAACCCGCAGGGCGACCGCGCCGGCGTCATCGACTCGCTCATCATCACGGTCGGCATCGCCCTCATCTCCTGGGTCTTCCTCGTCGCTCCGAACATCCATCTCTCCGGGCTGACGCTGCTCGAGAAGGCGGTGTCCGCCGCATACCCGCTCGGCGACATCCTCCTCCTCGCCGCCGCGGTCCGCCTCGCCGTCGACAACGGCAAGCGTGCCCCGGCCTTCTACCTCCTCGTCGGGAGCATCGTCTCGCTGCTCGCCGTCGATTCCGCCTATACGCTCGCGCTGCTCACGGAGGCGTACAACCACCAGCTGATCTACGACGCGGGGTGGATCGCCTTCTACCTGCTCTGGGGAGCAGCCGCGCTCCATCCCTCGATGCGAACGCTCGAGGAGCCTGCGCTCGAGTCTCGCATTCGGCTCACGCCGCTCCGCCTCGGGCTGCTCGCCGGAGCCTGTCTGATCGCGCCG
>JAIBJN010000040.1 GCA_020029595.1 Actinomycetota bacterium
GCCGATGCCTCCGGGTTGGTGTCGCCGGGAATTGGCGCGCCTCCCGCACCCCTCTTGCCTGGCGTCTGGCAGGAATGCGGAACGGTCTGACTATAGCCCCTGCCGGTCGGAAGTCAAGTGGGCTTGTGAAGTAACTTTCTGGTCGTATAGTTCACCTTAGGAGCCATGCCCGAGTACGCCGCACTCGCCCGCACCACACCCGCCCGCCAGTCGCTCGGCGACCGCGTGCGCCAGCTGCGGATCGCGCGCGGCTTGACCCAGACAGAGCTCGCGGGCGACCGGTTCTCGAAGGAGTACGTCAGCCAGATCGAGCGCGGGAAGACTCGGCCCACCGCCGAGACGATCGAGTGGCTGGCCGCAGGGCTCGGCGTCGACTCGACCTTCCTCGAGATCGGCGTCTCCTCGAGCGAGCGCGAGCGTGTCGAGAGCGTGATCGCACGCGCCGAGGCCGCGATCGAGGCAAGCCAGTACGAGGACGCGGTCGCCGAGCTCGAGCAGCTCGCGCCCGCGCTCGAGACGCTCGCCGCACCCGAGCTCCAGCTCCGCGCCCTCCTCGCCGAGGCGTGGTCACGCATGTACCTGGGCGAGGTCCGGAAGGCGATTGAGAACCTCGACCGCGCCCGCGGCCTCGCCGAGGGCGCCGCCTTCACGGACGTCGACCGCGCGCAGGTTCTCTATCACCTCGCCTGCTGCCGGTTCAAGCTCAACTCGATCTCGACGGCCTTGGCCCTCTACTCGCAGGCCCTCGAGCTCGCCGAGCGCTCGGGCCTTCCCGCCGACCGTCTCCGCTCGCACATCTGCGAGTGGCGCTCACGCTGCTACCAGCGCCAGCGCGACTGGCAGGCGGCGCGCGAGGACGCCGAGCGGGCACTCGAGCTCGCCGAAGGTCTCAACGACCGCCACACGATGGGGCACGTGTACTTCCAGTACTCCCTGATCGCGGAGCGCACGGGAAACTGGGTGCTCGCGCGCTCCTACGCCGAGAAGGCGAAGGCGATCTACGAGGAGTTCCGCGACCAGGCGAACGTCGGGAAGCTCCTGAACGAGATCGGTGCGCTGAACTTCCAGCTCGGGAAGCCCGAGGAGGCAATCGCCTACCTCAAGCAGTCCTTCAAGGTCCTCATCGACGTCGGCGACGACATCGACGCCGCCCGCGTCATCTCGTCACTTGCCCAGGTGCACCTCCGCACCGGCAAGGTGTCGCTCGCCGAGGAGCAGGCGCGCCAGGCGCTCGACATGCTCCAGGGCAGGGTCGACCACCTCGACGAGATCGGCAACGCCCAGCTCGTGCTGGGACGGGCGTTGCTGGAGCAGGACCGGCTCGACGAGGCGGAGGAGCTCTTCGCCGCCGCCGAGTCGAGCTTCGATCAGCTTTCCTCTGCCAGCCATCGCGCCGCAGCCTGGATCGCCCAGGGAGATCTTGCGGGGCGGCGGAGCGACGACCGCCGAGCGGCGAGGCTGTACCGCCGCGCGGCCGAGGCGCTCCAGGACTTCCACTTCTAAGGAGGTGACGACGGTGAAAGTGAGGGCTCTCCTCGTGATGACGGCTCTGGTCGCGCTCCTCGCGCCGCTGGCCGGCTTCGGTCACTTCGGCGGCCGCTAGAGCGGCATCGCCCAGTCAGCTCCAGGAAGGGGGCGGTCGCGACGGAGGTCGAGCCTCCGAGCGCCCACGGCCCCCGCGGCATCCCGTCGGCACGGCCCGACTTCCCCTGTGGTCGGCTACCTCGACCGCCGCGCAGACGGCCGGGAAGGATGCCCCACGTCGACGTCGAACCTCTCAGGCGCGCGACCCGAGAACTGTTCGATCCATGCACGAGCGTCCTTCCCTCCGTCCCCTCGCACCTCTGCTCGGCGTACTGGGGGCCATGTGGCTCGCGGCCCTCGGCCTCATCGCCCAGCAGCTCCTCTAGGCGATCGGACGACCCGACGACTAGATGCTCTCGGAGCCCAAACCGGCTCCGGGCGCCGTCTTGACGCTTGCGGCGATCACGTCTCGCATCGAGACGATTCCCACGACGTGCTCGCCCTCGACGATCGGGAGATGGCGGAAGCCGTGCGCCATCATCGTCTCGAGGCTCTTCGAGGCGGTCGCCTCCTCGTTCGCGACGACGGGGTCCGGGGTCATCCACTCCCGCACTCGGGCCTCGCTCGAGTGCACGCGCCCGGCGACGGCCCTGAGGACGTCGCGCTCGGTCAGGATCCCGATCAGCCACCCGCTCTCGAGGACGACGGCGGAGCCGACGCCCTCCTCGGTCATGCGCTCGGCAGCCTCTCCCAGGGTGTCTTCGGGGGCGACCGCGAGCACGTCGCGCGACATCAGCTCGCCGAGCAGCCGCATCCGACGAGAATAGCCACGGAGTCTCTATACTGTCGCTTCACTTTCTGAAGCAATACGTGGAGGTGCTGCATGGCCGAGAACGGATACGCGAACGCCGTCCTCGTCACGACCGAGTGGCTGGCGGAGCATCTTGGCGACGGAGACCTGGCCGTCGCCGAGGTGGACGAGAACCCGGACCTGTACGACGAGGGCCACATCGCGGGCGCCGTCAAGCTGCACTGGCGCGACGACCTTCAGGACCCGGTCGAGCGCGACGTCGTCGACAAGGAGACCTTCGAGCGGCTGCTCGGCGGACGGGGAATCGGAAACTCGACTACCGTCGTCCTCTACGGCGACAAGAACAACTGGTTCGCGGCGTACGCCTACTGGTACCTGAAGGTGTACGGGCACGCCGACGTTCGCATCCTCGACGGCGGCCGGCAGAAGTGGATCGACGAGGGGCGGGAGCTCGTGACCGACGTCCCGTCCCCGGGGCAGCAGTCGTACGCGGCTCAGGACCGCGACGAGTCCATTCGTGCGTACCGCGACCAGGTCCGCGAGTGGCTCGAGGGCGGCGGGGTCGCGCTCGTCGACGTGCGCTCGCCGGGCGAGTACGCCGGCGACCTGATCGCCCCTCCCGGCTACGAGCAGGAGGGCGCCCAGCGCGCGGGCCACATCCCCACAGCCGTCTCGATTCCGTGGGCGAGCGCCGTGCGGGACGACGGGACGTTCAAGTCGGCGGACGAGCTCCGGGAGCTCTACGGCGGGAAGGGCGTAACCGCCGAGCGTCCCGTGACCGCCTACTGTCGCATCGGCGAGCGCAGCGCCCACACGTGGTTCGTCCTCCGAGAGCTCCTCGGCTACGAGCAGGTCCGCAACTACGACGGCTCGTGGACGGAGTGGGGCAACCTCGTCGACGTGCCGATCGAGAAGGGCTCCTAGCGACCCAACGACCCCCGGTGTACCCTCGGCTCGTCATTCGAGCCGGGGGTTCATCGTGCTCTGCGCGTCTGAGGTCGGGCTGTCGAGCTGAGTCGGGGAGCAACCGTCGCGGCCGTCGACTACCACACGGCCGGCGAGCCGTTCCGGATCGTCATTGGCGGCGTGCCTCCGCTCGAGGGCGCTACGATCCTCGAGAAGCGCCGCTTCGCGCTCGAGCGGCTCGACGGCGTGCGCCGCCTTCTCGTCTACGAGCCGCGTGGCCACGCCGACATGTACGGCTGCTTCGTGACGGAGCCGGAGGACGGGGGCGCCGACCTGGGCGTCGTCTTCTTCCACAACGCCGGGTACTCGACCGCCTGCGGGCACGGCACCATCGCGCTCGTCACGTGGGCCTTGGAGTCCGGCCTGCTGGCGGCGGAGGAGCCGGAGACCCGCGTGGTCGTCGACGTGCCGTCGGGTCGTCTCGAGACGGTGGCGCGCGTGGAGAGGGGCGCGGTGCGCTCCGTCCGCTTCCGCAACGTCCCAGCGTACGTCGAGGCGGAAGGGCTGCTGGCGGAAGGGCTTCGAGCCGACGTCGCCTTCGGCGGCGCGTTCTACGCGAGCGTCACTTCCCCGCTGCCGGTTCGTCCGCGGAACGTCCCGGAGTTGATCGAGCTCGGCCGCGCCGTGAAAGCTGGTCTCGAGGCGCGGCGGCCGTTCGTCCATCCAGAAGAGCCCGAGCTCCGCGACGTCTACGGGGTCATGTTCTGGGAGCGAGTCGACCCGGGGCCCCCGCTTCGGCAGCGGAACGTCACCGTGTTCGCTGACGGCGAGGTCGACCGCTCGCCCTGCGGAAGCGGCACCTCGGCGCGGCTCGCTCTCCTCGAAGGGAGCGGCGAGCTTCCGCGCGGTGAGGAGCTCGTCCACGAGAGCGTGATCGGGACGGAGTTCCGTGCCAGGGTCGTCGGCGACGCCGTGGTGGCGGGTCGTCCCGCGTTCGTCACAGAGGTCGAGGGGAGCGCCTCGCGAACCGGCTCCCACGAGTTCGTCCTCGACCCAAGCGACCCCCTCGGCGAGGGCTTCCTGCTCCGCTAGGCTCCAGACGCCGGCGCGTCCCGTCGTTCCCCTCGAGGGCGAGCGCGACGCGCGGAGCGAGCGCGAGTACGTTCGGGCCCATCGACTCGAACTCTTCGTCCGGCACGTCGACGAGCTCGATCTCCCGGTCGCGCAGGATCTCCACGAGCCGGACGGGCATGAGGGGGAGATAGACGACCGCAAGGTCGACGTCCAGCGGGGAGAGGAACGACATGAGGTGCATGACCTCGCCGGCGCCGTGGTAGTGGGGGAGGTCGAACCGGACGACATCGACGTCGGGGAGGAGCTCGGCGAGCGCCCGGACGCCCTCGTCGTTCGTCCGGTAGCCACGGCCAACGAGCAGCGTGCGCTCGTCCAGCCAGACAGTGTCTCCACCGTCGGCCAGCGCGGGCGCCTCCAGCCGTCCCGTGATGGGCACCCCCGCCTCGACGAGGTCCGCCGCCATTGCGTCCGGCTCGCCGCGGCGCCCCTCCTTCCCTGGGCGGAGCAGAACCGCGCCCGCGTCGGCGACGATCGCCGGGTCGTAGGCGTAGATCGCGTCCGGGTCCGGCCCGTGCGGGGTCTCCGCCAAGACGACCTCCGTCCCGCCCTCGGCGAGGAGTGCCCGAAAGGCCTCGTGCTCCTCCGCCATGGTGCCTGGGTCGGGCTCGGAGTGCCACCCGTACGCGCGCCACAGGGCTGCGTCCTCCGGTCGGGGCGGGCGGACGAGCACGCGGCGGAGCCGGGCCGTCATGCTCTGACAGCCAAACTGACGGGCGGTAACCTCCATCGCGTGGAGACTACAGCGCGTCTGGCCGGTCTCGAAGCGGGAGGTGGGTGCGCCGCGAAGTACTCCGCCGCCCGCCTCGAGAAGCTGCTCGCGGGCTTCCTGCCGAGCGCTCCGGAGAACCTGCTCGTAGGGCTCGCGCCGGCCGACGACGCGGCCGTCTACAAGCTGGACGACGAGCGGGCCCTCATCTTCACGACCGACTTCTTCCCGCCGATGGTCGACGACCCCGCGCTCTACGGGGCCGTCGCGGCGGCGAACGCCCTGAACGACGTCTTTGCCATGGGCGGGAAGCCACTCATCGCGCTCTCGATCGCCGCCTTCCCCGAGGAGCTCCCGCTCGAGACTGTCCGGGCGATCCTCGACGCCGCCGCGGCGAAGGTGCAGGAGGCCGGCGCCGTGCTCGCGGGTGGGCACACGATCCGCGACATCGAGCCGAAGTACGGGCTCGCGGTGGTCGGGACCGTCCATCCCGAGGCGCTCTGGCGGAAGGGCGGTGCCCGCCCAGGCGACGCGCTCTTCCTCACGAAGCCGCTCGGGACGGGCCTCGTTCTCACGGGCGCAGCCAGAGGCGTCCTCGGGGAGGACGACGCTGCTGAGACGGCGCGTTGCATGAGCGAGCTGAACGATCGCGCGGCCGATGCGCTGCGCGGCTTCGAGCCCGGCGCGGTCACCGACGTCACCGGCTTCGGCCTCTTCGGCCACGCCCATGAGGTGGCGGAGCAGAGCGGCGCCCGGCTCGTGCTCGACGCGGCCGGCCTCCCCGCGCTCCCCGGCGCGCTGACGGTCGCCGCCCAGGGGATCCGCACGGGCGGAGACGCGCGCAACCGCGACTTCGCCGCCCACGCCGTGCAGCTCGACGGAACGGCGGACGAGCTGGTCGCCCTCGGCTACGACCCGCAGACGGCCGGCGGCCTGCTCGTCTCCCTCCCGGCGGCGAAAGGCGCCGTCCTCGAGGCTCGCTTCCGTGCGGAGGGCCTCTTCCTCGCGAGGATCGGGCGCGTCGAGGAGGGGGGCGGGGTGACGGTCTCCTGATGGAGGCCGGCGCCCGCACGGCGAGACTCCGCTCGCTGACGGTCTCGCCCAGGGCGTTCGCCTGGCTCGCCTACACGGCTCTCGCCGCGCTCTTCCTCATCGTCGTCTCGGGCGCCACCGTGCGCCTGACCGGCTCGGGTCTCGGGTGCGAGAACTGGCCACGCTGCGGGGACACCTTCCTCCCGCCCCAGGACTACCACGCCGTCGTCGAGTTCGGGAACCGGGTCGTCGGCTTCGCCGTCGGGTTGACGACGCTCGTCGCGGCCGGCGCCGCGTTCCGCGTCCCCGGCATGCCGCGCTGGCTCCTCTGGAGCGCGGTCGCGCTCCCGTTCACCGTGCTCGCCCAGGGCGTGCTCGGCGGTATCACCGTCCTCTTCGAGCTCCACCCGCTCATCGTCATGGGCCACTTCCTGCTCTCGCTCGTCGCGCTCGGGGTCGCCGTCGTGGTCGTGCAGGGAGCGCGCGACCTCGCGCGCCGGGCCGGCGTCGACGAGCCGCTCGGGTCTGCCTGGCTTGCCCTCGCCCTCGTTCCCGCCGCCCTTGCGCTGGTCGTCTCCGGAACGCTCGTCACCGCCGCAGGCCCGCACTCGGGTGGCGAGGAGATCCGGCGCTTCGGGAACCTCGTCGAGGTGGTGCACATCCACATCGGCGCGACGGCCGTCTTCGGCGTCGGCTTCCTCGCCCTCCTCGCCCTCCTCGTCGCGGAGCGCCGACGCGCGCGGGTCGAGCTCGCGCTCAGCGGCGCCGTGCTCGTCCTCCTCCTCGTTCAGATGGCCGTGGGCGAGGTGCAGTGGCGGGAGGGGCTGCCCTGGGGACTCGTGCTCCTGCACGTGACGCTCGCGACGGCGGTCTGGGTCTGCGTCGTCGCGCTCGCTGCCCGCATCGTGCTCAGACGCCGCGCCCGGCTGCCGTAGACTGGACCGATCGCAGGACACCTCCGCATCGAGAGCCGTCCCACGCTGCGCCGGCCCGTGTTAGTGGCCGCTTTCCGGGGGTGGAACGACGGCGCGCAGGGCGCCTCGCTCGCGGCGAGCTTCCTGGCCCAGAGCTGGGGTGCCGAGCGGTTCGCCGACGTCGACCCGGAAGAGTTCTACGACTTCCAGGCCGTCCGCCCGCACGTCCGCCTCGAGGAAGGCCTGACCCGACGGATCGACTGGCCGGAGAACGTCTTCTACCACGCGGCCGTGCCGGGCGCGAACCGCGACGCCGTGCTCCTCCTCGGCGTCGAGCCGAACACGCGCTGGCGCACCTTCGCTGACGAAATCGCCGCGCTGACGGTCGAGCTCCGCATCGAGCTCGTCGTGACGCTCGGCGCTCTGCTCGCCGACGTCCCCCACACCCGCCCGGCCCCCGTGACCGGCTCGGCGAGCGACCCCGAGCTCGTCCAGGAGCTGGGGCTCACCTCGTCCCGCTACGAGGGGCCGACCGGCATCGTTGGCGTCCTCCACGACGCCTGCCGGAGCGCCGGGCTTCCCTCTGCGAGCCTATGGGCCGCCGTCCCGCACTACGTCTCGCTGGCGGCGAGCCCCAAGGCCGCGCTGGCGCTCTGCGATCGCCTCGGGGCCCTCCTGGGGACCTCGCTCGACCTCTCCGACCTCGAGCGCGCCGCCGACGCGTACGAGCTCCAGGTGAGCGCGGCGGTCGCGCAGGACGAGGAGACCGAGGCCTACGTCCACGAGCTCGAGAACCGCCGCGACGCGCTCGGCGAGGAGCTGGAGGTTCCCTCCGGAGATACCCTCGCGGCCGAGCTCACCCGCTTCCTCCGGGAGCACGAGGAGCGGAGCCGCGAGAGCGGCGAGGAAGGGCAGGGCTCCTAGCGCCCCCGAAGGCGCACTAGCCGAACGTGAAGGCGTAGGCCTCTGCGCCGGGCGAAAGGCGGAGGTGGAGCACGTGGTCGCGCTTCTCGCCCGGGATGCGGGCAAGCGTGTAGAGGTCGTCCTGGGTGACGCGCACCATGCCGACGCGCTGCCCGTCGACAGCCACCTCGACGGTCTCCCAGCCGCCTGCCGTCCCGAGGACGAGGAAGACGTCGTTCGCCCGGTAGCGGAGGCGGAGCTCGGCGTCCTTGACAGCGACGATCCGCTCGCCCTCGACCTTCCAGCGGCCTCCGTACGCGAGGCCGTGGAGCGGGAGGAACTTCGGGATCGTGTAGGCCGACTCGCGGTTCCGCGCGATCTGCGAGCCGACAAAGCGGTCGAGCCGCTCGTAGCCGAGGTAGGTCTCCGGAGTCTGTTCCCCGCTGGGCGTCTCGTCGTCGATGCCTGCGGAGACGAGCTCGGAGTCCGTGTCCTCGGAGAGAAGCTCGCGGATGACGCGTTCGCTCTCGTCGTAATCGCCCTCGCCGAAGTGGGCGTAGCGGACGTGGCCGCGGCGGTCGACGAAGTACTTCGCCGGCCAGTAGCGGTTCTGCCAGGCCTGCCAGGTGCCGTAGTCGTTGTCGAGAGCGACCGGGTACTCGATCCCGTGGTCGCGGACCGCGCGGCGGACGTTGTCCGGGTCACGCTCGAAGGCGAACTCCGGCGTGTGCACTCCGACGATCACGAGGCCGTCGTCTCGGTACGCGTCATACCACGCCTTCACGTGCGGGAGCGTGCGCAGGCAATTGATGCACGAGTACGTCCAGAAGTCGATCACGACCACCTTCCCGCGGAGCCTCTCCATCGTGAGCGGGCCAGAGTTGAGCCATGCTTCGATCGCCAGGAACTCGGGCGCCCGGCCGAAGTCGTCGAGCTGCTCTTCTTCGGCGAGACCCGGGCGGCCCACGAGCTCGTCCAGCTCGTCACTCGCGGCGGCGCTCTCCTCCAGTCCCTGGAGCGCCCGGGTGTACTCCGGGACGCGGGTCTGGAGCTTCTTGTCCACGCCGAGCGCCATGAGGACGGCAACGGCGAGGATTCCGGCTCCGAGCGTGCGCCGCACGGCCGGTGCGTGGGCGCGCACCGGGCGGAGGTTCATCCCGTACCGGGCGGCGACGGCCACGCCGAGGAGGACGACGCCTGCACCCAGCCCGTAGGCGAGGGTGATAAGGAAGGCATCGGCAGTGAGGCTCTGCGTTGCAGCCACCGTCGCCACGGCCGCGATCACCGGCCCCGCACACGGTGTGAACAGGAGCCCGAGGCTGATGCCGAGCAGGAACCCCCCTCCCTTGTCGCCGGGCGTGCGCCGCGCGAGCGCGTAGAACGGGCGCCCGAGCGCGTCACCGAGCGGAGGCCAAACGAGCGAGAGACCGACCAGGACGACGACGGCGATCGCCAGGTTCCTCAGGAGGTCCTCGGGGAGCCCGAGCGCCGAGAGGACCGTTGCCGCGGTGAGCGTGAAGACGGTAAAGCTCGTGACCAAGCCGGCGACGATCGCGAGCGATCGGCGGAGGTCGCCGGTCGCTCCGCCGGCAAGCACGATCGGGAGCACGGGCAGGACGCAGGGCGAGACCGCCGTGACGACGCCCGCGACGAAGGCAACGCCGAGGAGTAGCAGCATCGGCGACCGATGCTAGCCGCCGAATCTGAATGGACCCTTACGCGGGCTTGTCTGCCGGCTCGGCCGCGGCCGGGGTCGTGACGGGACCGCGGGGCGTCTCCTCGGGCCGCCCATTGGGCGACTGCCCCGTGGCCTGCGCCTCCTCCGCCTTGCGCCGCTTCTTGCGCCGTCGCCGGCGAGACTTGCCTGACGGCTGCTTGGGCGCCGGCAGGTTGTCGGCGAGCGCGTTCGCCACCTCGTGCACGCTGCCGATCCGCTCGCGGACGCCTTCGATCAGGCGCTGGGCCGTCGGCGTGTACGCCTCCGCCGAGGCGAGGAGCGCCACGGCGACGTGGATCGGCTGCTCGAGCGCGACGTTCACGAGCCTCGCGGCGTTCTCCTCGTGCCGATGCCCGCGCGAGTTCGTGAGGGCGCCGAGGAGGCGTTTCGCCTCGGGCAGGTCGGCGCTCGCGCGGCGATCCTGGATCTTGCGGGTGGCCCGGGCGAGGCGCCACGTCCAGCGGGCGAGGATGTCCGGCGGCGCCTCCACCTTGCTCTCTCCGATCGCCCGCAGGAGGATGCGGACGCCCTGGACGCGATCCTTGTCCCAGGTGGGCGCGGAGGTCACCATCGTGACGAGGTCGTCGAAGTCGGCCCGGTCGACAGTGACGCCGACGCGGTCGCCGAGCGCCGAGAGGCGGAGGCGGCGGTTCGGGTTCTCGGCGGCGCAGCTCATGAGGAAAGCCTCGCGGCACTCGCGGCTCGCTCTGGCGAGCTTCTCGGCGAAGGCCTGGCGCTCCTCGAACCGGACCTGGCGGCCGGCGATCCGCGCCCACAGGAGCTGCTCGTCCTCGGCGAGGCGGCCCGGGTCGACCCGCTCCCACTCGCGCGTGATCACGTTCACTCGCCGGCGCGGGTCAGGAGTCACGGGCACGAGCCACGGAGCCGGCGAGAGCTTCCGTTTCGCGCGCCGCTGGACGCGGCGGCGCGGGGCCGGCGTGACGCGCGCGCCCGGCCGGTAGAAGTCCGCGTCGAGGAGGCTGTGGATGGTGATCGTCCGCTCGTTGTGCGTGGCGGCGTCGTCCACGAAGTCGACGACGACCCCGGCCTCCTTGCGCGGCGCGAGGCGCATGATGCGGCCGATCCGCTGCTGGTAGACGCGCCGGCTCGCCGTCGGGGCGAGGTGCATGCAGACGGTTGCCCGAGGCGAGTTCCAGCCCTCGGCCAGGAGCTGCGCGTTGACGAGGACGTTGATCTCGCCCCGCTCGTAGGCCGCGAGCGTCTCGGCGAGCCTGACCGGCGGCGTGCGGCCGCTGACGGCCTCAGCCTTCAGCCCGGCAGCGCGAAACTCCCGTGCGAGGTTGTACGCGTGCTCCACGCCCGCGGCGTAGACGATGCCCGGTGTGGCGTCGAAGCGATCGCGGTAGAGGCTCGCGGCGGCCTGGTTGAAGATCTCCAGGTCGAGAACCTTGGCCAGGATCTCCTGGTCGTAGTCGCCCCCCACGATCGGGACGGAGGAGATCGCGGCGGCGGGCCGCACGCGGAGGGAGCGGAGCGGCGCGATGAGGCCCCGCCGCGCGGCATCGCCGAGGGGGAGGTCGTCGACGGAGGCGGGGAACACATCGGAGACCTGCTTCGCGATCAGCTGCTCCGTCGCCGTCATGCCGATGTAGATCGGCTCGGGCAGTCGCCGGATCGCGGCGCTCGTCTTGTCCCCGAGCGCGGTGTGCGCCTCGTCGCAGATGACGAGCTGGTAGGCGCTGCATGAGAGCGAGTCGACGTGGCGGGCGAACCACGCGTAGGTCTGGATGGTGATCGGGTTGTCGCGGAGGGGCTCCTGGCCTGTCAGCACCGCTTCGCGCAGGCGCTCGCCGTAGCCCTCCGTCGTCAGATCGCGTGTGAACTGGCTCACGAGCAGGCGCCGGTGGGTGAGGATGAGGACGCCCATCGTCCTGGCCGCTTCCACGAAGCCGGCTGCGGCGATCGTCTTCCCCGACGCCGTCGGGTGCCGGAAGCGGAAGCGGCGCACGGCCCCGGGATCGTCCGCGGGCAGGAGGCCCTCGCCCTCGACGTCACCCTCGGCCGCGACCTCCTCGTCGAGCTCCTCCTCGTCCTCCTCGGCCCGGTCCTCGAGCGGCGGGCCGTTGCCATTCTCGGCCAACTCTTCGTGACGGGCGATCAGCTCGGCGAGCATGCCGGCAAGCGCGTCGATCTGGTGTCGGCGGAGCTCCGTCCCGGAGGCGAGTCGCGGCGGACGGTCGGTGAGCGCGCGCTCGAGCCCGAGCATGAGCGCGTAGTTGACCTTCCACTCGGGCGAGGGCGAGCGCCGGCCGGCCTCCAGCTCGAGGAGCGCGGCGTCGAGCGCCCGCCTGCGCGCGCGGCCCTCCGCGAGGACGTCGGCGGCGTCCTCGCCCGTGTGGAGGAAGGACTCCTTGGACCAGGCCTCCGCTCGGAGGGCGGCGGCCGTCAAGGCGTCCGCTTCCTCCGACTGGACAGTCGGATGGCCTATCGCTTCTTGCATGCACGCAGCGACGTCGCGCTGCCTGAACCAGAGAATGTGCGCGAGGAAGCCTCGCGCCGGCCCACTGATAATACCGGATGCCGCGAGCGGCTGGCTTCCCTACGGCTGGATCTGCGAGGCCACCGTCTGCTGCATCCCGACCGCCTTCTTCATGTACTCGTACGCCGTCTCCGCCCGGCCCTCCGCCTCGTAGAGCTCGGCCATCCTCGCGTAGACACCGGCGAGGTAGCGGTTCGGGTCGGCCGGACGCAAGAGCTCGGCTGCGAGCTCGTAGAGCTCGAGGGCGCGGGCACGGTCGCCTAGCTCCTCGTACACCTCGGCGAGGGTCGCGTAGCTGCGTGCGGCGTCCTCAGGGTGGGCGTCGGCGATGATCCCGGAGATCTGCATCGCGACCGCGGCCGCCTCTTCCTTGCGGCCGAGCTTCGCGAGCGCGCGAGCTTCCTCGAGGCGGTACTGCGCCCGCTCGAGCGGTTTTCCGCTCGTCTGGAGAAGCGGCCAGCCCTCCTCGAGGAGAACGAGAGCCTCCTCGGGCCGACCGCGGTCGAGCTCGATGTGCGCGAGGAGCTGGTGAGCCCGAGCGGTGCGGTAGGTGTCCTCCGTCATCCGGAGGACCTCGAGGGCCCGGCGGGCGTACCGGGCCGCCGTCTCGGCGTCGTTGCGCTCGGCGTGCAGGCGCGACTGCGTCCAGTAGAGGTTGATGCGCACGTTCGGGTTGATCGAGTCTTTCCCGATCGCGAGCGCACCGGCGAGGACCCCCTGCGCGCGCCCGAAGTTACCGCTGTCGATGAGGGCGTCGCCGAGGAGCAGCTGGAAGCGGATTTGCTCGAGCTGGTCGCCGCGAGCCTCGGCCGCCGTCAGGCAGCGCTCGAAGACCGCAATCGCTGACTCGAGCTCGCCGACCATCGCGTACGCGCGGCCGAGCGAGTCCGCCAGGTCGGGGTGATCGCTCTCGCCGGTGCCGGAGAGCTCGAGCGCGGTCTCGAAGTGCTCGACCGCGAGGCACGGGTCGCCCCGCCGGTACGCGACCTGGCCGAGGCCGGCGTACGCCGCCGAGCGCTCGCTGTCGCCGGGGCCCTGCTCGAGCATCTTCGTGTAGAGGGCCTCGGCGAGCTCGAGGTCGTCGAGGCGGAGCGCTACCTCGGCCTCGAGGGCGGCTCCGTCGCGCCCCTGCGGGTCTGCCCCGGTGGCGAGGTAGTCCTCCGAGATGCCGAGCCGGCGCCCCAGCTCGCGCAGAAGCTGGAGGGAAGGGATGCGGTCGCCCGACTCGATGCGGGAGATGTAGGCCGGAGAACAGCCGGGGAAGGCCAGCTGGCGCTGGCTCAGCCCGGCCGCCTCTCGGGCTGCGCGGAGACGCTCGCCTACCGCGTGGGGGTCGTCGACGTGAGTTGACTTTTGTCTGGGCATCTGAACACGAGCGCAGAAGATCGTAACGGGGCCGCGGGGAGTTTGCATCCCGCCACCCCGCCTCCTTCGCTGCTGTGGCGTCCACTCGCCCCAGGTGAACCCACCGGCGAGGCGAGTCGGCGTCCCCCCCGCGCGCGCCGCCTCGGGGCGGAGGGCTCGGGAGCGTGGTCGAGATCATCGTCGCGGCAGGTCGTCTCGAGAAAGCCGAGGACCCGCCTGCGGCAGCGAGTCCCCCGAGCATCAACGGCAATGACAATTGTCGGGCGGCTCTGGCAAGCCCCGCCTCTCTCGAGGGGGGATCCACCGGCGGCGCTAGGCTCATGGGGGTGGACTGGGACGAGCATGCGGAGCGGGAGGAGAGCCGCTACGCGGACGGTGTCGCCCGCGTTCCGTCCGATGCCGACGCGCGCCAGCGGCAGCTCGTACGCATCGCAATGGCGGCGACGGGCGCCGGCCTCGCCCGGCTGATGCAGGGCCGGCGTGCGGAGGCAGCCGGGTGGCTCGCCCGTTCGGCGGAGCGCTACCGGGAGAGCTTCCCAGGCGCTCCGCCCGGAAGCTGGGGCAGGCTCATCGGGGCGGTCAAGGCCCGCGTGCTCGCGGGCGACTGGGACGGCGCCCGGGCCGACGCGGAGTGGGCGCTGGAGCAGCGCCCCGCCGAGGCCGACTCGCCGATCGGACGCTATGCCGGCGTGCTGGCCCTCGTCGTCCTCGGACGAGCTGAGGAGGCCGCAGCGCTCGCGGACGGCCTCCGGCGGGAGCCGGAGGAAGCGTTCCCCCGTCCGGTCGCCGAGGCCCTTGCCGCGCTCGCGGCCGGTGACGCGGCCGGGTACGGCGAAGCCGCCGGGCGGGTGCTCGCGTCCTTCGAGGAGCGCGACGACTACCTCGAGGACATCCCCGTCGCCGACACAGTCGTCGTGCTCGAGGCGCTCGCGGAGCGGCGCGGGCTCGCCGCGGGGCTCAGCTCGCCGCTGCTGCCAGACGCCTAGTAGCCCGGACTCTCGTCGCCGGCGTGCTCGGCGATGTCCACGGAGACGATCGTGTCAGGCTTGACGAAGCGCCCGTTCACGAACGGCCACTCGTCCTGCGCGGCGTCCGCGATCTGAGTCATGATCGCCTTCGCCTGCTGCTTCGCCGCGCCGAGGTCGGGGAAGTCGCCGGCCTCGACGCGCTCGCCGTTCGTGAGCTTGATCGTCATGCGCCAGACGCCTGCGGTCTCGCCGCCGTGCTCGTCCGGCGTGGGGCTCGTGGGGATGTCCACGGCCGGTGCGGGTTCGGGATCGGGCTCCTGCTGCGAGGCGGCCGGCGGGTAAGGCAATGGGGCGGGCGGAGCGGCCGGCTCGGGAAAGGGCACGGGCTCGGGCGAGGCCGTCGGCTCGGCGAAGGAGGTCGGCTCCGGGGCGGGGGCCGGCTCGGGCGCTGTCAGAGGCTCGGGCGGCGCGAGTGGCTCGACCGAGGCGAGCGGCTCGGCCGGCGCGAGCGGCTCATGCGCTTCCAGAGGCTCAGACACCGGAGACTCAGGCGCCGGGGGCTCCGGGGCGGCCGGCGGCTCGTGGGGGAGGGCGGGCTCGGGCGCCGGAGCAGGCTCGTAGTCTGCCGCCGGTTCCGGGGTCGGGGCCGGGTCCGGGATCGCCGGCTCCTCGGGCGCGGGAACTTGGAACGTGGGGGTCGCCGGCTCCGGCGTCGCCAGGACCGGCTCGGGCGCTTGCTCTGGCGCGGGCTCGTAGGCGGGCTCTGGGACGATCGGCCCTGCGTCCTCGGGCGCTGTGCCGTTCGTGTGCTCGCCGCGGTCGAAGACGTCCGGCTCGGGCTCGGCGGTGGCCTCGGGGGCTGGCTCGGGGGCAACGTCGGGCTCCGTGGCGGGCTCGGAGCTCGCGGGAGCGGCAAGCGGCTTCGAGTAGACGTCGGTGGTGATGTCGGTCAGCTCGCCTCGGGTCGAGACGACGAACTTGACGTCCTCGCGTCCAAGCGCCTCGCGAATGTTGCGGAGGAGCACCTCGTCAGTCGGATCGGCGATGGCGACGACCGGGACGCCGCCGTCGAAGGCGTAGGGCAGGGCGCGGAAGAGGCGGGCCTGCTCGTCGGCGAAGAGCGCCGCGGCCGACGGGTCGACGATCTGCTCCCGGAGCGTCACGTACTCGAGGCCCTTCTGGCCCGCAAGCAGACGTGCGAGGTCGACCTCCTTGATGAGGCCGCGTTCGGTGAGGATCTCGCCGAGGCGCTTGCCGGTCTTCACGCCCTCCTCGAGGGCGTTCTCGATCGTCTCCGCGGGCAGGAGGCCGGCGCGGAAGATGAGGGTTCCGAGGGGCGCGTCGGGGCGTTCGCGGAGGGGAGTGCTCACGGGCTCTCCTTCCCGATGCCGGTCTGCGCCGGGCTCGTCGCCAGGGGGATGAAACGGTTCCACGTCATGTGCCGCAGGTCGGACGCCGTTGGCTCCGTCCTACGTCGGAGTATCGTCCTCTGCCGGGGGCCGGTTATCACCCTCCCGAGTGATACGCGGCCGCTCATACCCGCTTCCTACCCGACCAGCAGGCCCGTGACGTACATGACGGCCAGCCCGGCCAGGAAGCCGCCCACGGCGTAGCCCGAGCCCAGCCCGCCCGGCGCGCGCCGCGCGACGAAGCGCCCGACCTCGACGACGACCTGGAGCGCGGCGCCTGCGGCCACGGCGAAGAAGACGACGCCGAGCACGTCGCTCGTGACGTAGCCGCCGATCCAGGCGCCGAGGATCGTCGGGGCCCCGGCGACGAGCACGAGCGCCGCGAGCCGCGCGAGCCCGACGCGCTCGCCCTCGGCCACGGGCGCCGCGATCCCAAGCCCTTCGGTGACGTTGTGGAGCATGAAGCCGACGATCAGAAACGTCCCCAGCGTGAGCTCGCCGAGCGCGAAGGATGTCCCGACGGCCAGGCCCTCGCCGAGGTTATGCACCCCGATCCCGACGGCGACGAGCGTCGCGAGAGCGAGGCCGCCCAGCGCCCCGCCCGTCGCGGCTCCGCCGGCGCGTCCGAGCCGCTGGGAGAGGAAGGTGAGCGCGAGGTAGCTCGCAGCGACGCCCAGGACGACGAGGCCGGTGCCGCCGAGGGCGCCGGGGAGCGCCGCCTGAAGCTCGAGCGCCTCGGCGAGTGCTTCCAGGGCGAGGAAGGTGAGGAGCCCGCCGGTCAGGGCCATGAAGGCCGCGAGCCACTCGGGCCTGGCCCGTCGCAGGGACGGGAGCCAGAGGAGCCCGAGCGCGATCGGAACGATGCCGACCAGCGCACCGATGATCGCGTACCCGGCGAACCCGCTCACGCTCGGCTCGGGCGTCTCGACCGCGGCCGCGATCTCCTCCGTCGTCTGGATCCCGCTCGAGCTCGTGATCCCGACGGCGATCGGCTCGTCCTCGACCCAGTCGTAGGGGACGACGATCGTCGCCGATCGCAGGCGACCGAGCGTCGTCGGCCCGTCGACGGTGTAGGGAACGATCGCGTCGTCGACGGTGACAGTGGCGATCGAGAGATCGTCGCGCTGCGGATTCGTGACCCGGATGCGGATCTCACCGGGCGAGAACTCGACCCGGCGGACGTCGAACTCGTCCGCCGGCGGCGGATTCTCGCCGACCAGCTCGAGGAGCGACCCGCCGCGGGCCGAGAAGAGCGAGACGACGGCGACGAGGAGGACGATGGGGACGAGCGCCCACAGCCGCCAGCGCGCCGGCTCTCCGCGGCGCGGCCTCTCCTCGGCGACCGACCTGGCTTCCACTCTAGTGCCACTCCTGGTGATGCTGCCCCGCCTCTGGGTCGCGAGCACCAAGCCAGAGTCCGCACTCGTCCGCAGCCAAGGCTGGAGGCCTTGGCAAGGGCGAGGGTGGGCTCTGGCGCCGCGTGATCGCGGGCCAGGGGCAGGCAAGTATTGCCAGGAGGGGCACTCAGTCCTCGACCTCGAAGAAGCCCATCCAGCCGAGTTCGGCGAACTCTGACTGGTGTGCATGGAACATGAAGCGTCCGGCGTTCGCGAAGTCGATCTCGATGATCCCGCGCTCGCCCTGGCAGAGCATGATCGTGTCCGTGTACTCGAAGTGGTCGGTCGAGCCCGTCGGGTAGTAGCGGAAGAACTCGCCGTGGAGGTGGAACGAGTTGATCAGGTCGAACTCGGTCAGGTTCGCGATGTAGATGCGGACGGTCTGCGACCGGCGCACGCTGATCGGGTACCGCGCGTAGTAGAACGCCGGCCCGTTGACGGCATAGAAGTTGTTCTCGCCGTCGCCGTCCGTGTCGAACCCGTTCAGGACCATGACGAGCTCCTGTGCGGGGGGCCGCGGTTCCGGCGGGTCGATGATGAAGGCGCCGTAAAGCCCCTTGTGGATGTGCTTCTTGAGGGGCGTCGCGTGGCAGTGGTACAGGTGCATCCCGTACGGGCGCGCGGGAAACTCGTACGTGAAGCGCTCGCCCGGGTTCACGATCTCGAAGACGCCGTCCATGTTCGCCGCGTGGATCCCGTGGAAGTGGATTGTGTGGGGGTGCGAGCCGCCGTTTCGGAAGTCGACGCGCAGGAGGTCGTCCTCGGTGGCGCGGACGACCGGCCCGGGGACGGTGCCGTTGTACGTCCAGGCCGGAAACGTCACGCCCTTGGCGACCTCGATGTCCGCGTCCTGCGCGATCAGCGTGTACTCGCGCACGCGCCCGGGCTGGTGCGGCAGCGGAGGCGGAGGGTTGGTGAGCTCGTCGAGGTCGGTCGGCCCGCCCGGGGCCGGCACCTCCTCGCCGATCATGGCCGCGTGGCCGGCGGCAGCGGCGTGCGTTCCCAGGTGGGTCGCCTGGCGTTCCTTGCCGCCGGCGAGGGCGAGCCCGGCGAAGGGAGCGGCCGCGACGACGGGCGCGGCTCCGACGATCAGCTGCCGGCGGGTGACTCCTCGAGAGTTAGACACGTCTAAATCATAGTTTTGGCGAGGGTCCACCGCAAGACGCCGAGGGCCGGGTCTCGCGACCCGGCCCGATCACTCGTCTGCGGGCCTACTCCAGCTTGAAGACCCAGAGCCCGCTGTTGATGTCCGACGCGAGCACGTAGCCCTGGTGGACGAACACGCCCCACACGAACGGGAAGGGCCGATCCGAGCCGAGCACGAGGGGTCCCCAGAAGCCAAGAGGATCGGCCGTCGGGGGCGGCACGAACTGGGCGATCTTCTTCGGGTTGGCCGGCTGTGAGATGTCGAGGACGATGACGCCCTCGGAGTACCACGAGAGATAGGCTCGGGTGCCTCGAACTTTCGAGTCGTGGACGCTGAAGAACCCGTGAGGCGGCGGGAGCCGGGTCGTCGTCGGGAGCTTGAACCTCGAGAGGCGCACGGGCTTTGCCGGGTCGCTGATGTCGAAGAAGCGCGCGTACCCCCAAGCCTTCCCGGTCCTCGGGCCGGGGTAGGGGTCGAAGTCCTCGTCGGTCTGGATGAGGAGGTTCCCGCCCTGGGCGGTCCAGGCCGAATGGGCGTTGCCCTCCTCACGCCGGCGGTATCTCGTTCGACCGAGGAAGCGGGGGTCAGTCGGATCGGACACGTCCAGGATCACGGTGCCCAGGTCCCAGTGCGAGAGGTACGCCCGCTTGCCGTCGCCGATCACCGAGTGGACGAAGCTGGCAAGGAACTCGTTGCCCTGCCCGTCCAGCGGATAGACGCCGAGCTCGGCCCAGGCGCCCCACTCGCCGACCTTGACCGGGGTTCGCCGGGTTCGAGACGTCGATGATCCGGAAGTCCGGCTCGCCCGGCGTGGTGGCCGAGAAGGTGTCCCGATCGAAGTCCGGCGAGGTCGTGAGCTCCGAGTACGGGATCGCCGTGTACACGTAGGCCCGCTTGGCGCGCTTCTGGAGCCAGATCTCGTGCGAGCAACGACTGGATGCTGACGGCGGCGAGGTCGCCCTCGAACCAGTGCGTCCTGACGTGGCGGACGATCACCTTCTCCGTCCACGTGCCTGCGAGATCAGGCTCGGATACGTCGTCGGCGAAGGTCGAGACCTGGGTCGGGTTCCGCGGATCCTGTAGGTCGTAGACCCGCACGCCCTGCGAGGGGCAGAAGTCGAAGTCACTGAGCCACGGCGGCACGCGGGTGCCCCAGCTTGCCAGGTAGGCGAAGCCCCGATGGGCAACGACGTCGCCGTTGAAGCCGCCGCCGGGATCGGCGTGGCCGAGCACCCGGGCGTGACTCGATCTGGCGATTCGTGGGCTCGCGTGCGGCGGGCCGGGCTCCCCGGCGGCACGCGCGAGGCCCAGGTCGCGGTCAGGACTCGCGCCCGCGACGTTGCCGAACGCGAGCAGTCCCAGCGCCGCCGCGGCGGTGGTGAAGAGGCGAAACGCTCTGATGACGATCTCCTCCTCGGGAGTCCCAGTCTCCGGTTCGGCGATCCGGGGATGCGGCGAGGCTAAACCCAAGTGACGCTCATGACAAGACGCCGAGGGCCCGATCGCACCCCGGCCCTCGGCTTCGAGGGAGCTGTCCCCCGGCTCAGCGGACCCTGGAGGTCCAGAGGCCAGTGTTCATAGCGGAGGCGACGTTAGCCGGAGCCGATGTCGATGCTCCAGATCTCCACGAACTCCTCGCCCGGGTAGACGCTGACGAACCCGAGCGGTGGCGGAGACGCGTCACCTCCAACTCGGGTTCCGTCCCGTCCCTCCGGAGCTCGCGCCGAGCCGGATGTGCTCCCGCCGTCTACCGCTTGCAAGAGTACGACGGAGAGGATGAAGCTCAGGATCTGCGACGAGACGGCCTTCGGCTTCGGCTGGATCGCAGCCGAGCCGGAACTTCTCGAGCGTGCCTCCCACGCGCTCGCGGCGGACGGGCGTGTGTGGCTCGTCGATCCCGTGGACGGGCCGGACGTCGAGGAACGGACCCGGGCGTTCGGGGAGCCGGCCGGCGTCGTTCAGCTCATCGACCGGCACGGGCGCGACTGCGCGCTCCTGGCGGAGCGGCTCTGCGTTCCTCACCATCGGGTGCCGTTCGCAGGAATCCCGCGTTCGCCGTTCGAGGTCGTCGGCGTCCTGAACGTCCCCGGCTGGCGCGAGGTCGCGCTTTGGTGGCCCGCGGAGCGCGTGCTCCTCTGCGCCGAGTCGCTCGGCACGGTCTCGTACTTCCGTGCCCCCGGCGAGCGGCTCGGCGTTCATCCCTTCCTCCGGCTCTACCAGCCCAGGGCTCTTCGCGACATAGCCAGGGATCTGACCCCGGGCCATGTCCTCGTGGGGCACGGGGAGGGAATCCACGGAGAGGACGCGGCGTTGGCGGTCGCAGAGGCGGTGGGGCGGGCGCGTCGGAACGCGCCGCGTTGGCTCCACTACCAGTTCCGAAGGAGGCGACAGCGATGAGAGAGGACCTCGTACCCGGCAACGCTTTCCCCGATCTGAGACTCCCCGAGACGACGGGCAAGGAGCTCGCGCTCAGCGAGATCGCCCGCGCGCAGCCGCTCGTGCTTGCCTTCGTCCGCGGCTGGTGGTGTCCGAAGGAGCAGGTGCGGCTCTCGAACCTCGTCTCGCTCCAGGACGAGGTGCAGCGCGAGTTCGGGAGGATCGCCGTCGTCACCGTGGACGAGCCGTACGTGAACGGCGCGCTGCGGGCCGGGCTCGGCGCCGACTTCCCGTTTCTCTCGGACGTCGAGCGCCGGGTGGCCGACGACCTGGATCTGCTCGAGCTGACCGACGAGACGCACCGCCCGTTCCTGCCCTTCACGTTCGTGCTCGACTCGCGGCTCGTCGTCCACCGGATCTGGTGCGGCTTCTGGTACTGGGGGAATCCGACCCCCGACGAGCTTCGCCTTGCACTTCGGGAGATCAACCGGGGCGAGCAGCCGAGCTACGACCCGCAGGCCGTCTGGGAGGCCGGCGGCGCCGCGCCGCCGGACGCCGGGATCGACACGCCCGTGGTGTGGATCCGGGAGGACTCGCAAGGGCACGAGCTCTGGCGCGGCGTCCATCAGGGCGAGGTCCCCGAGGTCGGGGACGAGCTCGGTCGCTCGTTCGTGGACGGTCGGCCGTGGATCGTGCGGCGGATCGAGCGCGCGAACGGCCGCACGGCGATCCACCTGAGCAAGGAGGGGCCGCTCGGCGACCCGCGCCTCGTCGGGCACCACATGACGGCCGGTCCTCGCGTGCCGTAGCGGGACCACCTGACCCGGAGTCGACGAGGGCGTCCCCCACGAGCGACTCGCTGCGAAGCTCTAGCCGGCCGCGACCCGGTCGATTGTCTTCGCAGCCAGGCGGTCGAGCGCCGTCACGGAGAGCTCGAGGTGCTCAGGCTTCGTGTCCTCGAGCTTCGTGTGCGAAAGGCCGCGCAGGCTCTGGACGAAGAGCATCACCGTGGGGACGCCGGCGCGGGCGACCTCGGCTGCGTCGTGCAGCGGCCCGCTCGGCAGGCGGTGCGACCGCCCGGCGACCTCGGTCACCGCCTCGTCCGCCAGCTCGATCAGGCTCTCGTCGAAGAGGATCGGGTCGATGCGCCAGACCCGCTCCCACTCCACCTCAACGTCCTCCTCACGGGCGAAGAGCTGGCTCGCCTCCTTCGCCTCCTGCAGCATGACTGCGAGCTTCTCTCCGTCGAGGTGGCGCTGATCAAGGAGGACCGTGCACGTCTCCACGACCGACGTGACGATCCCCGGCCTCGTGACGCAGCTCCCCATCGTGCAGACGGCGCCGCCCCCGGTTCGCGCGGCGATGCGGCGGATCTCGAGCGCGAGCTTGGCGGCGGCGGCGAGGGCGTCGCGGCGCTTGTCCATCGGCGTCGAGCCGGCGTGAGCGGCCTGGCCCCGGAACGTGATCTGGTGCCGCTCGACCCCGAACGTCCCCAGGACGACCCCGAGCGGGAGCTCCATGGACTCGAGCACGGGGCCTTGCTCGATGTGGAGCTCGAGGTAGGCCGTCGCGTGCTCGAGCTGTCTCCCGGCCTCCAGCGCGCGGTCGAGGACGACACCGTGGTCGCGGAGGGCGTCCTCCCAGCGGATCCCGCCCGCGTCGGTTCGCTCTCGGATCTCGTCCTGGTCGGACATCGTCCCCGAGGCGGCGCTCGAGCCGAAGAGGGAGCGGCCGAAGCGGGCGCCCTCCTCGTCCGCCCAGCTGACGAGCCTGACGGTGACGGGCGGCGTCCCGTCCCCGGCGATCCGGCGGAGCACCTCGGCGCCGGCCACGACGTTGAGCGCGCCGTCGAGCCAGCCGCCGTTGGGAACCGAATCGATGTGGCCGCCGATCAGCAGAGCCCGCTCGGACGCCCCGCGAAGCGTGAACCACTGGTTTCCGGCCTCGTCCGTCTCCTCCTCGACGCCGACCGGAGCGAGCTTGCCGGAGAGCCACTCCTTCGCAATGACCCACGTCTCGGTCCAGGCCACGCGCTGCGCGCCGTCGTCGTCGCCCGTCAGCTCACGGAGCTCGCCGAGCTCGGCGACGGCGCGGCCTGGTTCGAGCGGCACGGCAGGGAATGTATAGAGTCACAGCCCTATGGGACGCGGCTCGAGGCCGATCAGGCGCTGGCGGAACGACCGCAAGCGCAAGAAGAAGGAGCGCGAGAAGCGCCACGCCACCGAGGTCGGGATGGCCCGCGGGAAGTCGAAGCCCGCATGAGCGTCGCTCGCCCTCGGCTTGCTCCCGTGGGGGAAACCGTGTTTCCCCCACGAACCCCCTTCTTTGACGCAGTGGAGGAACCTCCCGGTTCCCCCACACCCCCTCCGCAGGCTCATGGGCCGGGTGGCCCATGAGCCTCGTCACCGCCGTCCACCTCTACGTCACCGACCTCGACCGCTCGATCGACTGGTACACGCGCCTGCTCGGGCGCGGGCCCGCGGCGGCCTACGATGAGGGCGAGAACGCGCACAGCGCTTTCTTCGTCCTCGAAGGCCAGACGTTCCTGGTGCTGACCTGGGATCCCGAGCGCGGGCGCGAGATCGGCGGCAGCGTCCGCCTCGAGCTCGCGGCCTCCGACATCCAGTCCGAGATCGACCGGCTCGACCGCCAGAGGATCCAGGGCGGCCGGGTCACGCGCACGCGTTTCGGCACCGAGGTCTACGACCTCGCCGACCCCGACGGCCACCTCGTCCGCATCGGGCCGGCGTGGACGCTCCACGCCATCGAAGGCGCGGTCTAGGAACGGGTCTAAGCCCTAAGCAGCTCGAGCTACGGGCTCGCGAGCCGGCCTGACCACGACCCGGTCGCCCGGGGCGAGCCCGACGCGTTCGCACTCGCCGGCGGCCAGCTCGAGCACGGCCTTCGCGCCCCGGCAGCCGGCCAGGCGCCAGGGCCCTAGGCGCTCCGCGACCCGAAGGACGCGGTTCTCCCGGTCGAGGAAGACCGCATCGATTGCGAAGCGCATGAACCACATGTGGATGGAGGAGGCGGGCCGAAGGAGGATCCCTTCGCCCCGCTCGAGCCCCGCACGCCCGAGGAGCCCTCGGAGGCGGGAGAGCGGTGTCTCCGCGAGGAGACACCGCTCACACACCAGGTTGCCGTCGTGACGCTCTAGGGAGACGAGCACGCTAGGCGGGCATTGCCTGGAGGGACACTTGGCTAGTACCCCACGTGGATGTGGTCGTCGTGGTCGGCCAGTGGGAAGGACGGCCCGCCGAGGCCGAGCAGGGAGATGACCTGCTTCGGCTGCAGCTCGGCAGGGAGGAGCAGGATGTTGCGCACGCCCTTCTCCGTGAGCCCGCCCGGCTCCTGGTTCCCGTAGATCGACCTGTCGTCGAGCGCGGCGACATCGACGGCGAGGCCGAAGACGTGTGCCGAGACGACGCCGGGCCGGGCGTAGTACCGGTGGCCGGTGATGAGGCTGGACACGGTCGCCTGCCCGTGCGCCTCGGCGAGGTAGCGCAGGAGCACGAGGATGCGGACGTCCGTCCGGCCCATGGCGACGTCGAGCCGCCCGCCGGGGTAGATGTCCAGCCGCTTGTCGCGAAGCACCTTCCGCTGGAGTGCCGGCTTCGCGGCCTCGAAGCCCGTGACGAGGGCGCGGAGGCCGACGGCGCGATTGTAGTTCCGGAGGGCGAACGCTTCGTCGGCGAAGTCCTTGCCCCCGTAGGCTCGGAGCGCCCGTACTGGGCGGCGGCGGGCGCCGAGGTCGGCGAGCCGCCGGGCGGTCGAGCGAACCGGGACGAGGCTCAGCGAGCCCCCGTCGAAGCCGCGTGCCCGAAGGACGCCCAGGAGGAGCGCCCAGTTGACGTTCGCCTGGTCCGCCACGCGCGCGAGCGAGCGGGCGAAGCTTTTGTCGAGCCGCTTAGCGGGTGGCGTCGGGTCCGGCAGCGGCCGGTGGAGCCAGATCGTGGCGAAGAAGCCGTCGGCGTCCGCTTCCGGATCGAGGTAGGCAGGGCTCCTCGTCTCCTTGTCGATGACGGGCAGGCTCCCCGGAGACGGAGGATCGGCGCCCTCGCCGACTCCGGGCGGAGGCGGCGTGGCAGGCGGCGTCTCGCCGTTGTCAGGGTCGTCCGGGAGCGGCGGAGGCGGAGTCTCGCCGCCGTTGTCGCCCGGCTGGCCACCGCCGTCCTCGCCCGGCTCCTCGCCCGAGCCGCCGCCGTCCTCGGCTGGGTCGCCGTCCTCAGGCGGAGCCTCGGTGTCGGCCGGATTCTCGGGGTCGGCCGGGGTCTCCGGCTCCGCGGCCTCCTCGTCGGCAGGCGGCTCTTCGGCGGGCTCCCCATCCGCCGGAGCTTCCTCTGTGGAGGTGACCTCGGTGGTCGCGTCGCCCTCGAGGGCCTCCGCGACGACATCGCCGGCGCCCGCCGAGAAGGCGGCGCCGCCGAAGAAGAGCGTGGCGAAGGCCAGGCTCGTCGCGAGCCGGCGCTTGCTCCACGTCCCGCGCGGGCGCGCGGGCGTGGAGGTCGACCCGGTGACGCTCGAGGAGTCGCCTGGGTCCGCTTCCGCAGCCTCCGAAGCGGTGGGCGCGTTGCGCCCGAGGGCCCAGAGCGCCCAGCCGGCGAGGGTGAAGAGCAGGAGCGGCGTGAGAAAGCGCCGCGTTGTCTTCTTCTGTGGCATTGCCTACTGCTCCCGTCTGTCGGGCGCCGAGGCCGCCACATCGGCGCGGAAACCTTCTTGAAACCGATCCGCTACCGCTTCGCGGACCTGTTGGACTATCGGGTGCAGGCGCGAGGGCGATCTTCCCCCGAAAGGGTCAAATGCCCCTCGAACCCCCCTGCCGGGGGATTCTCGACCCGCCTGGCGTGCCCGATGGTGCGGGGCAGATTGAGCCAAGCGGCGGAGCGGTCACGCCGAGTAGCTCGAGGAGACTCGGGAGGTCTTACATCAAGGTGACCACGCTAACCGCCCGATCGACCAGCCGGCTCTCACGGCACACCCACGTGCCATCTCCGCGTTCGGCTCGTCCGACTTTCAGCGCGCCGGCGTGCGTGCCCGGAGTAGGGAAGGGAGGTGAATCGAGAATGTTCAAGTCCCTCGTTGCACTGAAGCGCGAGGACGGCCAGACCATGGCGGAGTACGGCGTGGTGCGCCCCCGCGGAAGAAGGGCCCGCCTAGCTCCAAGAAGCAGGAACGGATCACACACATGCTCACCAAGCTTTCGCCGCACAGGTCTAGACGCAAGAGACAGCAGGGTCAGACGCTCACCGAGTTCGCCATGGTGCTGCCGCTGCTGGCGCTGCTCCTGTTCGGCGTCATCCAGTTCGGGATCGTCTTCCACCAGTACGTCACGCTGACCGACGCCGTGCGCGCCGGCGGGCGGCAGGGCGCGGTCAGCCGCGACCTCGCGAACCCCACGGCCGTGGTCGTGGACCGTGTGCGCCGCTCGGCAGCCGATCTCGATCCGGGCCAGCTCGGGATCTCCGTCACCTCGACGTGGACCCAAGGGGATGACGTCACGGTCACGGCGACGTACCCCTACGACATCAATCTCCTCGGCGTCGTCATCAAGTCGGGGAACCTCTCGGCCTCGACGACGGAGCGCGTGGAATGAGCAGCCGCGCCAGCGCCGTCGCGCTTCGCGAATAGGCGCTCATCTCATGGGCCGAGGACGCCGATAAGGCACGTAATCCGAGACCAGAAAGACGTGGTGCAATGACGTATCGACTCCGCAACCTCGGGCTCGCGATCGCGCTCGCCGCCGTCGCGGTCCTGCTCGTTTTCTACTACGTCTCCCAAGAGCGGGGTCGGCTCCAGGAGGATCAGGAGCTCGTCCCTGTCTGGGTGGCGGCGAAGGACATCCCCGTCGGCACCTCGGGCGCCGAGCTCGAGGCGGGCGGATTCTTGACACAGGCCGAGGTCGAGCGGGCGCAGGTCGCGCCCGGCGCGCTCCTCGAGCCGGACGACGTCGCCACGAAGGTCGTCGCCAACCCGATCTACAAGGGCGAGCAGGTAAGCCAGCTCCGCTTCCGCTCGGAGGCGGAGAGGGGGATCCGCGCCCAGCTCACCGGCAATCTTCGCGCGGTGCAGATCCCGGGCAACGAGCACCAGCTCCTCGCCGGGACGCTGCAGGCGGGCGACAGGGTCGACGTGGTCGCCACCTGGAACGTCCCCGAGAACGTGACGAACCACGTCAGCCGCATCATCCTGCGCGACATCCTCGTCCTCGAGGCCGCGCAGAAGGCCGACGTCCAGTCGAAGATCACGGAAGGCGGCGACAAGGGCCTCTCCGTCAAGCTCGCCTTGACCGACGCCCAGGAGCAGAAGCTCTTCTGGATCGCCCAGAACGGCGTCTGGACGTTCGTGCTCCGGCCGCCGAAGGACGCCTCCGACAGCCCGGAGGGTGCCGAGACGTGGTCGACGCTCCTGTCCGACGGTCTCAGGGCGCAGCAGATCGAGCAGGTGAAGGGAGCCGGAGATGAGTAGCGAGCCCGCCGTCGCCACACGCGAGAAGGCGCGGATCTTCGTCACCGGATCGTGTGACGGCCTCGACCAGCTCCGGGAGGCGCTCGAGCGCCACGCGGAGGTCGAGCTCGTCGGGACGAGCGTCAGCGCGTCGGAGTCGGCCGGCGTCCTCACCGGAGGCCACCTCGAGGTCGTCCTCCACGGGACGCGGAGCTCGACGCTCCCGGCCGACGAGATCGCCACGATCCGCGAGCACACGCGCGCTCCGATCATCCTGCTCGCCTCGGGCGAGGCCTCGGTCTTGCTCGAGGAGGCCCTGGACGCTGACGTGTCGGACGTCCTCCTCCTCCCGCAGATGACCGAGAACGTCGTCTTCGCGGTTCGCAAGGCGGGCAGGTCCGGCCTCCGGCCCCCGCCCTCGAGCGCACCGACCCGCCGGGGCCGCATCGTCACCGTGTTCTCCCCGAAGGGCGGGACGGGCAAGACGGTCATCTCGACGAACCTCGCCGCCGCCTTCGCGAAGTTCGAGGGCAAGAGGACGCTCCTCCTCGACCTCGATCTCCAGTTCGGGGACACGGCGATCATGCTCGGCCTGGAGCCCGACAAGACGATCTACGACCTGGTCGTCGCTCCGGGCGAGCTCGACTCGGAGAAGCTCACCGGCTACACGACCCGGCATCCGTCGGGGCTCGACATCCTTCCTGCGCCCGTGCGCCCGGAGGATGCGGAGCTCGTCACGGAGACGAAGCTCTCCCGCCTGCTCGAGGTCGCGCGACAGTCGTACGACGTCATCGTCGTCGACACGTCGCCGTTCTTCCACGGGCCGATGCTCGCGACGCTCGACCGCACGGACGAGCTCCTCCTCGTCTGCGGGCTCGACGTCCCCACGCTGAAGAACGTCCGGCTCGCGCTGCAGACGCTCGAGCTCCTCGCCTTCCCCCAAAACCGCATCCGTGTCGTCCTGAACCGCGCGAACACGAAGGTCGGGATGAAGCAGAGCGAGGTGGAGGGGGCTCTCGAGGTGAAGGTGCGCTTCGAGGTGCCGAGCGACAGGGCCGTCCCCATCGCGGTCAACCGCGGGAACCCGGCGGTCCTCGCCGAGCCCGGCGCGGACTTCTCCAAGGCGATCCGCGAGATGGCGAAGGGGCTCCAGCCGGCCGAGGTCGCGAAGTCGTCCCAGAAGCGCGGCCTCTTCAGGCGAGGGTAGGCACATGGGCCTCCACGATCGCCTCAGGAGCGGGAACGGCGGCCACGTCGAGGCCACCGTCGCTCGCATCGAGACCGCCGCCCGGGGTGCTCAGCCCGAGCACCGGGCCGTCGATCCCTACGCGGAGCTGAAGACCCGCATCCACCACGCGTGCATCGCCAAGCTCGGCCCGGAGCTCTTCAGCGCGCGGACGAACGAGGACCTCTCGGAGCGCGTGCTGCGGGCCGTCACCGAGCAGCTCGCGCTCGACCCGACGCCGCTCACGCGAGACGAGCGCCGGCAGATCGTGCGCGAGATCTCTGACGACATCCTCGGCTACGGGCCGCTCGAGCCTCTGCTCCGAGACGACTCGGTCAGCGAGGTCATGGTCAACGGGCCCGACCGCATCTACGTCGAGCGCGCGGGCAAGATCGAGCTGACGAGGTCGACCTTCGTCGACGACGCGCACCTCCTGCGCATCATCGACAAGATCGTCTCCCAGGTCGGCCGCCGGGTCGACGAGTCCTCGCCGATGGTGGACGCGCGCCTG
>JAIBJN010000138.1 GCA_020029595.1 Actinomycetota bacterium
CACGACCCACTCGTCGTGCGAGGCGACGGCGACCTTCGCGCCGCCCTCCCAGAGCGCGGCGATCGCCTCCGCGAACGTGAAGCGGATCGCCTCCTCCCCGCGGTAGGCGAGCTCGGCGGGCTCGACGTAGATCCCCTTGCAGACGCGCACGTTCGGCTTGAAGGGCAGGAGATCCCGAACGTCGTCGAGCGTGCGCCGCAGCATCGCCTGGAGCACGATCCCGACGTTCTCGTGACCCTCCGCCCGGAGCTCGCGGTAGAGGTCGAGCGTCGCCGTGGTCGTGCTCGTGTCCTCCATGTCGATCCTGAGGAAGCGGCCGACGTCGGCGGAGGCCCTGGCGAGCGCCCGGACGCTCGCGCCGGCGAGAGCGGGGTCGACCTTCAGCCCGAGGCCCGTGAGCTTGACGCTCACGTTGGCGTCGAGCCCCTCGGCGTCAAGCGTGGCGAGCGCCTCCTCGTACTCCGTGCGGATGGCGAGAGCCTCCTCCTCCGTGGCGGTCTCCTCGCCGAGGACGTCGAGTGTCGCCTTCTTGCCGGCCTCGTTCAGGCGCCGGACGGCGGCGCACGCGTCGGCCAGCTCCGTTCCGGCGATGTAGCGCGCCGAGAGACGCCTGACGACCGGCCTCGGAACGGCCGGCAGCACTCGGGCGATCGCGCGGTCGAACACGGCCAAGGCGCAGCGATTCTAGTCGTTTGCGCGGAGCCCTCCCGCGCCGCAAAATGGCCTCGATGGACGACCACCTCGAGCGGGAGGAAGGGCCCGAGGAGCATCCGAGGGCGACCCTCTCCGACTACGTCCTCGGAACCGTCGTCGCGGCGCTCTTCGCCACGTCGACCGTGGTCGCGGCCATCCTCGCCTTCGAGCTCGGCCCGGCGTGGCCGGTCGCCGTCGACGTCGCCGCGATCGGGGGCGGGTCGCTGCTCGTGCGCCGCGTCCACGATCCCGCGCTCAAGGCCGTCGCGATCGGGCTCATCGTCGGCGGCCTCGCGGCCATCCTCCTCTGGCCGCTCTTCGACGTGAGCTAGCTCTATTCTTGGCGGCCACACACGTCCGGGGAGGGAGAGCTGTGACGGAAGGCGCCTCTGCGATCGACGCGCTCCTGCTCGAGGAGCGGCGGTATCCGCCGCCCCCCGAGTTCGCCGCGCAGGCGAACGCGCAGCCCGAGATCTACGAGCGCGACTTCGAGGAGCTCTGGGAGACGGAGGGGCGCGAGCGCGTCACCTGGTTCGAGCCGTTCACGGCGCTCCTCGAGTGGGACCTCCCCTACGCGAAGTGGTACGTCGGAGGGAAGCTCAACGTCTGCTTCAACTGCGTCGACCGGCACGTCGACGCCGGGATCGGTGACAAGGTGGCCTACCACTGGGAGGGCGAGCCCGAGGGCGAGCGGCGGACGATCACGTTCGCGGACCTCCAGCGGGACGTCGTCCGCTTCGCGAACGGGCTCAGGTCGCTCGGCGTCCGCAAGGGCACCCCGGTCGGGATCTACATGGGGATGGTCCCGGAGCTCCCGATCGCCATGCTCGCTTGCGCCCGGCTGGGAGCGCCGCACACGGTCGTCTTCGGCGGCTTCAGCGCCGACGCGCTCTCCGACCGACTGAACGACATGGAGTGCGACGTCCTGATCACCCAGGACGCCGGCTGGCGCAAGGGCGGCGAGGTGCCGCTCAAGGCGAACGCCGACGCCGCCCTCGAACGCTCACCGGGCGTCGAGACCTGCGTCGTCTGGCGGCGCGTGGGAAGCGACGTCGGCATGCGCGAGGGCCGGGACGTCTGGGCGCACGAGCTCGTCGCGGGCCAGAGCGACGACCCCGGCTCGTGCCCCTGCGAGCCGATGGACTCGGAGGATCTCCTCTACCTCCTCTACACGAGCGGCACGACCGCGAAGCCGAAGGGGATCGTCCACACCACGGGCGGCTACCTCGTCGGCATCGCGACGACGCACCACTACATCTTCGACGTGAAGCCCGACTCGGTGTACTGGTGCGCGGCCGACATCGGCTGGGTGACCGGCCACAGCTACATCGTCTACGGGCCGCTCGCCAACGCGACCACGAGCGTGCTTTACGAGGGCGTGCCCGACTATCCCGACCGCGACCGCTGGTGGGCGATCGTCGAGCGCTACGGCGTCGACATCCTCTACACCGCGCCGACGGCGATCCGCGCGCACATGAAGTGGGGCCCCGAGCACGCGCACCGCCACGACCTCTCCTCCCTGCGGCTGCTCGGCTCCGTGGGCGAGCCGATCAACCCGGAGGCGTGGATGTGGTACCGGGAGCACATCGGCGGCGGCCGCTGCCCGATCGTGGACACGTGGTGGCAGACCGAGACGGGCATGATCCTGATCACGCCGCTTCCCGGGGTGACGACGACGAAGCCGGGCTCGGCGACGCGCCCCTTCCCGGGCGTCGATGCGGCCGTCGTCAACGACCGGGGCGAGGAGGTCGGCCCCGGAGGCGGCGGCTACCTCGTCCTGCGGCGCCCCTGGCCGGCGATGCTCCGCGGGATCTACAAGGATCACGAGCGCTTCGTGGAGACGTACTGGAGCCGCTTCCCGGGCGT
>JAIBJN010000041.1 GCA_020029595.1 Actinomycetota bacterium
TGGCGCGGGATCACGATGACGCCGCGGGCCGTGGCCGAGATCGAACGGCTCCGGCGTGGGCAAGCCAGCGAGCCCGATCAGTCCTCGACGACCGAGGAGGTGATCGCAGCGTAGGATCGCGACCAAGCGGAGCTACGTCCGAGCGATTTCACCCGGACGACGGGACGCCACCAGATGGAATGGGTAACCGCGATCCTGGCAATCGCCACCGCGCTCGTAACCGCGGCAAATGTGGCATTAAACCCGGCAAAGAAATCCCAGAGGTCGTACAAACTCGGGTACGCCTATCACCACGTTCAGGATCGCGCTCAAGAGTTCATAAACACGCGCCTGAATTACATCCTTTTGGACAAGGCAGCTCAGGAACTTACGAGGATCGGGAAGGCAAAAGAGAAGGTGGATGAGATGGCCGTCGAATCCCATGGAGTAGCGTGACCCGGCCAGGTAGAAGGTTGCTACCGATCTGAGCTGTCACCAAGCCGCCATGCCGGCGGGCGCTAGGTGGCTCGTTCGGCCGTGCCCTCCGTGTTGCCCGAAGGCTGAGCAGCCCGCCACACCGCCTTCCGCCGCTCCCGCTCCACAACACTCAGCGCAAGGCGACTCGCGGACCCACGCCCCGCATTGCCACGGCCTGAGCACGAGCACCCCTCACCTCACCTTTGACTTCGGCCGCGGGTCCGTGTTCGGCACGATCGCCCCGTCTTGGTAGATGGAATCTCGGCACAACTCGGCGGGCCTCGTTGATTCGCTCCCTGTTCGCCTCACGCCACCGCCGTGTCGCCTCGACGTGACAAGCCGAACACCAGGAGCTCGGCTGCACGAGGCGGGCCGGCGGCTTCAGGGACGCCTACGCGGAGTGCGAGGGGCGCGGCGTGACGATCCTCGGCGTCAGCCCGGACAACGAGGATTCCCACGCCCGCTTCAGGGCGAAGTTCGGGCTCCCCTTTCCGCTCCTGGCAGACCCGGAGCACGAGGTCGCCGAACGCTACGGCGTCTGGGTCGAGAAGACCACGGACGGGAAGACGACGATGGGAATCAGGCGCTCGACCTTCGTCATCGACGACGGCGGGAACGTCGCCAAGGCGATGCTGGGCGTGAGTCCCGACGGCCACGCCGCCGAGGTCCTCGCCGCCCTTCCTGGCTAGAGAACCGCGAGCGCGAGTCGCTTCCCGCCGTGCCAGAGGGCGGCGAAGAGCAGCACGGCGGCGCCGGCGAGAATGAGGAGCGCCTGCGCGCCGACCGCAAAGGAGACGGCCTGGGCGGCGCCGACGCCGCTCGCGATCAGGATCGCCGCGCCTGCTCCCGCCTGGGTGGCGGCGCCGGCCGGGGCGATCGGGAGCGCTCCCGAGGCCGCCGCCGCGCAGAGGAACGCGATCGCGAGGGGGAGCGACAGCTGGAACCCGAGCGCGTGCAGCAGGAGGAAGAGCCCGAACGCCCGCGTGATCCAGGACGCGAGGACGAGCACCCACGCCTGCCAGGCGTCGCGCGGGCTGACGACACGCTCCCCGAGCCACCGCGCGATGCGGAAGCGCAGGAGCCGCCCGCTTGCGAGGAGGCGCGGGAGGACCGCGATGACGATCGCCGCTCCGAAGCCGGCGAAGGCCACGACTCCCAGCACGGCGCGAACGGCGACCGAGGCGTCCGCAGTGGCGGCCGCGGTTCCGGCCAGCGGCATGAGAGCGGCCGTGTCGATGAGGCCGAGCATGAAGAGCGAGAGGCAGACAGGAGCGACGCCCGCGCGGCCGCCCGTCGCCCGGCGAACGACGGCGACGCGCACGACGTCGTCGAAGCGTCCCGGGAGCGCCGCACCGGTGACCGAGGCCGCACCGCACGCGGCCCCGAGCGCCAGCGGCTTGGGCCGCTCGTGCGGGGCGAAGAGACGGTGCCAGCCGTACGCCTTGAACGCGTAGGCGAGGAGGAAGAGGAGGCCGGCCGCGGCGACGAGGCGGATGTCGGCTCCAGCGAACGGCCAGCCGACATCGGCGAAATGGCGTGCGGCGAGGACGGAGATCGTGACGGCGAGAACGCCTGTGCCGAGGTTCAGCGCCAGCCTCCCGCGCGGGGACCGGCACACGTCGTAAAGCCCTCTCATCGAGTGTCTCATCGGCCGAGTGAGGAACGGTCTCAACCCGCATACGGGGTACGTCAGACGTACCGGATGGGGTGAAGACAAGGCCCTGGCGCCGTTCCCCGTTCGAGGGATTGTACGGATGCGGCCCGGCTCCTACCGTTCGAACCGGAAAGGAGTCGCAGCATGGCTGAGACCGCACGCCATGCGGCCGAGCACAATCGGTACGAGGTTCACGAGGTTCTCGGGGGAGAACCGGCCCTCGACCTTGGTCTGCGCTTCGAGACCGCCGACTTCGGTGCCTCCGTCGACTTCGCCTTCGACTACCTGGAGCGGCGCGATCCCAGGCGAGAGGGCGTCGTCAGCGCGCTCGAGATCGTGCGCGTCTCGGGCTCCGAGCGCGAGACGGTCTGGAGCTACAGCCACGCCCAGGCCCGGAGCATGGCGCGAGATCTCGTGCGGGTCTGGGGCTTCGACGTCACCCGAGGCTGGCCCAGTCCGTACCGAACCCCCGTCCGGCCGACACCCGCACGCAACTACTGACGTCCACCGAGCTGAGACCATAGTCTCGTAGACGGAAGAGGCGGCGTTGGCTACCGTGCCGGGCCCAGATGTCCCAGCACGGCTACGACGTGAGCGAGATCGTCGCGCGTCTCGTCGCAGACGCACGACGCCAGGAGGGTCTCTCGATGGACGAACTCGCAGACCGCGCGGGTGTCCATCGGACGTACGTCGGCCTGCTCGAGCGCCGCGCGAGGCAGCCGACCCTCGCCGTGACAGCGAGCTTGGCCGAGGCGCTCGGCCTGAGCCTGGCGGACCCCGTGGCAGAGGCGGAGCACGATGTCGGCAACGGCTACGTGCCGGAGGTCGAGCTCGTTCACGCTCCGCCGAGGAGACAGGCGGAACGTGCCTGCCTGGTCGAGTGCCCGTCTCACGGACACGGCGGGACTCACCGGAGCCATGGTCGCGAGGACGATCGACTCCGCCTGCCGCAGGCTCGACCTGGTCAACGAGCAAATGCGCGAGTCGGGCTCGCCCCTGATCGTCGAGCTGGTCGAGCTTTCCGACCTCTCGTCGCTGCTCGGGAGCCTGCTCGGCGACGGGCTCGCGAGGGTCTCCAACGGTCTCGAGAGGCCGCCCCACGACGGCCCGGGTCTGCCTGGCCTTCCGCTATGTGCTGGTCGGCCAGAACGGGAGCTTCGCCCGGGGCAAGGACTCCCGTGGCGACACCGTCGCCGTGTGGGAGGTCAGGTTCGGCGAGCTCAGCGGGGAGGGCGACTTCCATGCGAGCAACACCGGGGGTGACAGCGGGAAGACCGCACTCCTCAAGAAAGAGGCTCTCGAGCGGATGAAGCTCGTGTACTACGACTCCGAGCTCCTGCCCTACTCCAAGGCGACGGGCGTCTACGCTCGCCAGCGCTCGACATAAGACACCGCCGCGTCCCCTCCGCGCTGTCTAGCCGGGGATCCGGCAGACGATCTTGCCGGCGTACTGGCCGGTGTCCGACAGAGGCTCGGCGCTCGTCACGAGGCAGAGTCCGTACTTGGTCTGAATCGGCTCGCCCTCGCTGGGGAGCCGGAGCAGCTCGACCTCGTCGACGTCCTCCCAGCTCGGCCCCTCGATCGTCACGGTGAACCTCTGCACTGCGCGCATGATCGCAGCCAGCCTCACCGAAGCCAAGCTCCTTCCGAACTCGTCCCCGCGTCCGCGGCCAATGCGGAGAAGACTCGCGTGCCGCGGAGGGCGTTCGGCCGCGAAAGACCTCGAACTAGAGCCCGTGCTCAGGGGCGGGATGCGGATGGCGGGACGTCAATGACGACGGTGGCCGATCCTGGGTCCAAGAGTCCCTCGACAAGTTCGGCGAACGCGTGCGGATCCTCAAAGCGCGTGCCCGGATCAAGGCCCGCGACCTTCAGGAACTCCCTGTCTCCTTGCACGCGCCCATCTATCCATCGCGCCCACACCTCCTGACCTTGTCTCCTGCCTCCGATCTCCACTCTCGCCACCCCAGTCCCCTTCCTTCGGTTCGCCAGCGAGGATAGTGGCGCACAGTCGGACAGCGATCGACACGTAGCTGGGCAGGGGCGGACGGGAAAGCCCTGCTCAGGAGCTAAATGCGGATGAGAGGACTTGAACCTCCACGGGCTTGCGCCCACACGGCCCTGAACCGTGCGCGTCTACCAATTCCGCCACATCCGCGCGGAACGCCAAGTCTACCGGCCGAACATCTAGCAACTCGCCTAGCGGCGTGGGCGATCTTCGTGCTCGTCGAGCACGGGGAGGTCGGCGAGGTCGCGCTCGACGCTCTTCACGAAGTCGTCGTCGTCGGCCACCTCCTCGCCGCGGATCAGCGTCAGCTTCTCCTTCCGGCGGCGACGCGAGCGGGCCGCCCACGCGTCGGCGCCGATCCGCTCGCTCAAGCGCGGCCACTCCGCCCCCAGGACGACGAGGACGGCGGCGACGAGGAGCCCGATCGCGATCCAGCCCACGTCCTCATTGTAGTGCCGGGCCTAAGGCATGGCAGGGGCGCGTCCGATAGAGGAGGCATGCCCTGGGACGTGCCGCTCCCATTCGCTCTCCTCACCTTTCTCGCGTGGGCGATCGTCGCCCGTGCCGTGCTGGTGTACACGCAGATCCTCCCGCCGACTTGCGGGTCGTGCGGCAGGAAGCTCGAGCGGCGTTACCTCGGCGAGCCCGTCTGCGGTTGCGGCCGCTAGCCCCCTCTCGGCGCCCAGGAGCGGCGGGTCACCTCGAAGTCGTGCCGCTCGACGTGAAGCCTAGGCAGCAGGCGCCGGGGGCAGCTTCTCGGTCGGCCGGTCCTCGCCCGGGCCGAGCTCGGCCACGGTCACGCGCCGGAAGGCCTCGAACCCCAGAGCGGTGAGCGCTCCGAGAATAAGCACCCCGACCCACTCGCGAAGCGCCGGGACGGGGCCCCACAGCACGAGCAGCAGGTAGACACCGGCCAGCACGGCCCAGGAGAGCTCGGGCCGGTCGCGGAGCGTCGGCCCGATCGCCTCGCGTACGCGACGCGCGGGCCGGGTCGGGCCGGCGAGCCACGTGCCGGCCAGGATGACGACGCCGTAAACGATGAGCGCCCAGGCGACCTGGGCGAGCAGGCTGGTGCCGATGATCCACGTCGAGCCCACCGCGTCGCGAACGGACACGCCCGAGGCAAGCGAGTCCACGATGTACGAGCCGAGCACACGGCGGATGACGAGGAGCAGGATCCCGACGAGGAGGAGGGAGATGCCGACGTCGCGGAGCATCTCGCGCCTCCCGCGCGCGAGCCAGACGGCGCCTGCGAAGGCGGCGAAAGCGACGAGGATGATCAGCCAGCTCAGGACCTTGATCACCTTCACGCCCGTCTGCGCCGCCTCGAGCTGATCCGACTGGAGGATCGTGATCTGACCCGCGGTCTGCGGCAGCCTCGCGTCGAGCTGCTCGCCGAACCCGAGCTCCTCGCCGATGGACACGATGAGCGTGCGCAGGTCGAGGGTCACGGTACCGCCCGCGGTCGAGACCCCGGCTCGCGTCTCGTCGTTGAGAATCCGCAGCAGCGCCTCGTGGGCGGCGCGGTTGACGCGTTCCCAGAGCTCCTGCACCCGCGGCCGCTGGAGGAACTCGTCCACGGCGCGCTGGGCCGGCTCGCGCAGGGCGCCCGAGATCGGGCCCGCGAGCCCCTGGAGGTTCTCCGGCAGCTCCTGCTCGAGGGTCGCCTGAGGGTCGAGGTTCGCGTAGAGCTGATCGACGATGTAGACGGAGAGCGCCTGCCGGACCTCGTCGTTCTCGAGGAGCTCCGTGCTCGTGTCGACCCAGGCGTCGGTGTCCAGGGCCTGTCGCTTCACCCAGACCGTGAGCGAGCCGACGAGCACGACCAGCGTCCCGACGACCAGCAGGGTCCAGACGAGGATCGTTCGCGTCCGCGGGCTCATCGGCCCGACAGCATACGGGGTCGGAGGGCTACTCGACGAGCCGTCGAACCACGCGCGCAAGCACCCGCGCCCCGAGCTCGCAGTACTCCGCCGCCGTGAACTCGTCCGGCGTGTGGCTGAGCCCGCCACGGCTGGGGACGAAGAGCATCGCCGCGGGAACGTGGTGGGCGAGCACCATCGCGTCGTGACCGGCGCCGCTGGGAAGCCGGAGGGTGCTCGCCCCCTCCTCCCCCGCGGCCTCCTCGAGCAGCTCCTGGAGACCGGGGTCGAGGGCGACGGGCTCCTTCCGGTGCGTCTCGCGGAGCTCGAGCCCGAGCTCCTCCTCGGCCGCGATGCGCTCGAGCGCCTCCCGCACGAAGGGCTCGAGGCGGGCGAAGCCATCGGCGGTCGGCGAGCGCACGTCGATCGTGAACTCGGTGGCGCCGGGCACGACGTTGAAGCCGCCCGGTTCGACGCCCATGACGCCCACGTTCGCCGTCATATCGCCGCGGGAGCGCGCCTCCTCGCGGAGGGCGAGCACGGCGCGGGCGGCCCCGGCGAGGGCGTCGTGGCGCAGCTCCATCGGCGTGGTCCCCGCGTGATTGGCCTCGCCGAGGAAGCGGGCGCGGAAGCCGAGCATCCCCGTGATCGCCGTGACGACGCCGAGGTCGACGCCGGCGCGCTCGAGCACCGGCCCCTGCTCGATGTGGAGCTCGAGGTAGGCGCCGACCTCGTGGAGACGGCGTGCCTCCGGCAACTGCTCGAAGGCGAACCCGGCTTCGGCCATCGCCTCCGGGACACCGCGGCTGCTCCAGTCCTCGAGGTCGCAGTCGCCGCAGAACGCGCGGCTCCCCAGCATCCCCGTCTGGAAACGTGCGCCTTCCTCGTCGTTGAAGGACACGACCCAGAGCGGCCGGCGCGGCTCGACGCCGTCGGCTTTCAGCCGCCGGACGACGTCGAGCGCCGCGAGCACGCCGAGCGCACCGTCATACCGCCCGCCCCGCGGCACCGTGTCCAGGTGGGAGCCGATGAGCACCGCCGTCCCCTCCCCCGCCTGCCAGCGCCCGAGCACGTTGCCGGCGGGGTCGAGCTCCACCTCGAGGCCAAGCTCGGCGAGGCGCTCCATGAGCCAGTCGTTCGCTTGCGCGAGCTCCTGCGTCCAGGCGAAGCGACTGACGCCGCCCCGTTCGTCGGCGCCGATCCGCGCGGCGGCCCCAAGGTCAGCTGCCAGCGACGACACGGCGCTTCCTGATCCAGCGGTAGGCCTCGACCGCGCCCGCGACAAGGAGCGCGACCACGAACGCGAGCAGGAACCCCTTGAACGGATCCTCCTTGAACGTGCTGCCGCCGAGGTAGCCGAGCATGGCCGCATACGTCGCCCAGAGGAGCCCGGCGGCGACGTCGAAGGCGATGAAGCGGCGCCAGGGCATCTCCAGCATCCCGCAGGAGAGCGTGATCACCGTCCGCCCGCCGGGGATGAAGCGGCCGACGATGATCAGGTAGCCCCCGCGCTGCTCGACCTGGCGATGGGCCCAATCGACCTGTTTCCGGCGCTCGCCCTTGAAGAAGCGATCGACGATGCGGTGGCCGACCTTCCGGCCGATCCAGTAGGAGACGTTGTCGCCGAGGATCGCGCCGGCGGCCGCGAACGCGATCACGAGCACGAGGACGAGGTCGCCGGTCGAGGCGAGCACGCCGGCGAGGATGACCGACGTCTCGCTCGGGACGAGCGGGATAAGGACGTCAATCGCCGAGACGGCGAAGAGGAAGGCGTACGTCCACGGGGAGCCCGAGACGTACTCGGTCAGCGACTCGAACACGCTTCCAGGTTAGTGCGAGTGCGCCTCCGGGACGCCGAAGCGGCGGGCTGTTCCCTCCTCGGAGTCGAACTGGATGAGCACTGCCTCCTGGTCGCCGACGACCCAGGCGTCGTGGCCCGGCTCGATGGTCACGACCTGCGGGGCGACGTACTCGAACGTGCAGCCGTCCGCGTACTCGCCCTGGATGTGTCCCCGCGCGAGGAAACCGATGTGCGCATGCATGCAGAGCTCGCTCTTGACGGTCGGCTGCATGTGCGTCGACCAGCGGAAGCCCGGCGGGTAGACGGCGCGCTTGACCCGGCCGTTCCCGGCGCGGACGATCTCGACCGTCGCGCCGCCGACCTCGCGTCGGTCGGCGCCTTCGATCGGCTCCGTGAGCGGATCCATGCCGGTTAGCTTATCTCGCGCAGATAGTCCGTCTCGGTACCGATCCGGCGGTAGCCGAGGCTCTCGTTCAGGTGCAGCATGCCCGCGTTCTCCTCGTCGGTATCGGTGAGGATGGCCTCGAAGCCCTCCGCCCGCGCCCAGGCCGTCGAGGCGAGCTTGGCGAGACGTGCGAGTCCGCGACGGCGGTGGTCCCGGCGCGTGGCAGTCATCTCGTGGGCCGCCAGGCGGGCGGACGGGTCGACATGGAGGAGCGAATGCGCGACAGGAAGGTCGCCGGCGAGCACGACGAAGCTGCCCTCGCGAGAGAGCTGCGGGTGCCCGAGAGCCTCCTCCAGCCAGTCCTCGAGGCGGACGTCGTCCTCGACATGGACGTGCGGGATGTCGGCGATCGCACCGGCGTCGAGCTCGTACAGCTCCTCGGCGCGGTCGACGACCGCTCCGAGCGGCACGAGCGAGTAGCCCTCGGCCTCTTTCGCAGCCCGGAGACCGGCGAGGCGCGACGTGTCGGCCGAAGCGAGGTCGAGCCGGAGTATGTGCACGGCGCGTTCGGCCCGGAATCCCCGTGCAAGCAGGAAGCGGCCGCTTTCCTCATCGCGGGACCAGGACTCGAGGACCCGCGCGCCAACCGCCTCGAGATGGGCGATCGCTGCGCCGCAGAGGCCGGCTCCGAGGCCGCGGCGGCGCCATGTCGGTGCGACGAAGGCCCAGACCTCGGCGACGCCTTCGGCGCTCGTCGCCCACTGGAGCCGAGCCCGTACCCAGCCGACTACCTCGCCGCCCTCGATTGCCACCCACGACCTGGCGAGGGCTCGATCTGGCTGGCTTACGACCCAGTGGCGGATCCCGGCTCCGGTGACGGCATGCGGGATCTCGTCCTCGCGGAGGAAGGCGGCGATCGCGGCGGCGTCCGCAGGTCGAAACTCGCGGATCATGCAAGCCGCTCCGCCGCGAAGGGGCCGGAGTCGCCCTCGGCAAGCCGCCGCGCCAGGCCGGGCGCCGTGAGCATCCCGATGGACGAGAGCCCGCCGAGGACGTCGAGGCCTTCGATGTCCCCTACACGGCCGACGACAGGAAGCCCGTCCGGCGTCATCGCCCGCCGGCCCGACCAGGAGGCGACGACCGGCACCGCGGCGAGGTGCGGCGCCACCCGCACGGCGCGCTCGGCGAGGCGGCGGACGGTGCCGGGGCCTTCCGGCTCCTCCAGGAGCGAGCGCGCGAGGGACGTCCCGATCAGGCAGTGACCGGCCGGGCGGCCGCCGAGGAGGAGCGAGACGAGGCTCGGCTCGTTGACCGCGCTGGCGGCCACCTCACCGAGCGTCGGGTCGAGCGAGAGCGGCGCCATCTCGGCCTGCTCCGGCCAGGCCGCCTGCTCGATCGCGTAGGGCGGCGGCGGATCGACCCTGCCTGTCTCGAGCAGCCAGCCGCGCGAGGAGGAGACCGGCAGGTCGGCGCCGGCCGTGCGGAGGAGGAAGCGCAGGCGCGGCCCAGTCGCCACGACGACGCGCCCGCAGCGAATGACTCCCTCGTCGGCCACGAGACCGCTCACGCGCCCGCCGGCGACGAGGATCCGCTTTCCCTCGCAGCCGAGCAGGAAGAGGGCGCCGCCACGGCGCGCGGCCTCGGCGGCGGCGGTCGTCGCGCCCATCGCGTCGAGCGTGACTCCGCCCTCGACCAGGAAGCCTCCCGCGAGGTCGTCGGCGAGCCAGGAGTGCTCCCTCAGGTCGACCTCCTCGCCGCCCACGGCCGCCGCGTACGCGCGCGCGTGAGCGAGCTCCGCCTCCTCGACCGCGAGCAGGAGCATCGGCCACGGGCACAGGTCGACGGGCACCGGCCCTTCGTCCTCCAGTGCCCGATACCAGCCGATCGCCTCGTCGAGCAGCTCGGCGATCCAGGGAGCCGGCTGGCGGAAGAGGAACCCGCCGTTCCGCCCCGAGGCGCCGGCGCCGATCCCGCCCCGGTCGACGACGAGGACGCTCTCCCCTGCCTCCGCGAGGAAGCGCGCCACCGCGCAGCCGGCAATGCCGGCTCCGACGACAACGGTGTCGGCGGTTCCTAGCCCTCCGTCGACTCCGCGCTCCCCGACCGGCGCTTCCGCCAGAAGACGAGGCCTCCGACGGTCGCGCCTGCCGCCGCGAGAGCGGCTCCGCCGGCGATCCTCTTCGTCTTCGACGGCGATTCCTTGCGCAGCTTCAACCTGACGAGCAGCTTGCCGACCCTGTACACGGCGTATCCGATGAGCGCCTGGCGCTTGTTGAGCATGTGCTTCCTTTCCTCAGGCCTTGGCGGCGGCTCGTTTTCTGTTCGGGAGGTGGATGGCGCGGCCGAGCGCGACGAGTCCGGCCTCCTTGACCGCCTCCGAGAGCGTGGGGTGGGCGGCCATGCCGTCCGCGACCGTCTCCACGGTCGCCTCGGCGTCGAGCGCCACGACCCCGGCCTCGATCAGGTCGGTGACGTGCGGTCCCACCATGACGATCCCGAGGAGCTCCCCGTAGTGGGACTCGTGGATCGACTTCACCCAGCCCACGGTCTCGTTCTGCATCATCGCACGGCCGTTGACGGAGAACGGAAACGAGCCCACGAGCACGTCGTCGCCGTACTGCTCCCGCGCTTCCCGCTCGGTGAGCCCCACGCCGGCGATCTCGGGATCCGTGTAGATCGGCCGCGGGACGCCGCGGTTGTCGACCACGGCCTCGTGGCCCACGGCGTTCTCGGCCGCCACCTCGCCCTCCCGGAAGGCCGTGTGGGCCAGCTGCCAGTACCCGGCGCAGTCGCCGATCGCATAGATGTGCGGAACGGTCGTGCGCCGATGCTCGTCGGCGGCGATCCCCTTCTTCGGGTCGAGCTCGACGCCGATCGCCTCGAGCCCGAGATCCTGGGTGACTGGGCCGCGGCCGGTGGCAACGAGCATGAGGTCGCAGTCGACGGACTCACCGCCGAAGTGCACGGTGAGACCGCCGGCGGTCTCCTCGATCCTGTCGCACTGCGACTCGAGGTGGACGGCGATGCCCCGCTTCTTGAACTGCTTCAGCAGCTCCTTGGCCGCGTCCTCGTCCTCTTGTGGGATGAGGGTCGGCAGCATCTCCACGATCGTCACCTCGCTCCCGAAGCGCTGGAGGATCGAGGCGAACTCGCAGCCGATGATCCCGCCGCCCAGGATGACGATCCGCTTCGGCACCTCCGTCTGGGAGAGGAGGCCCGTCGAGTCAACGCAGCGCGCCGAGTCGATGCCCTCGATCGGCGGTCGCAGCGAGTAAGAGCCGGTGGCGACGATCGCGCTCCTGAACGTCACGTCCTCCCCGCCCTCGACCGCGATCGTGTTCGCGTCCTTGAAGCGGCCGGCCCCTTTCACCCACTCGACGCCGTTCGCCTTGAAGAGGCCGGCGACGCCCGCTGTGAGCTGGCCGACGATCGCGTCCTTCCATTCGTTTGCCTTAGCGAAGTCGAGCTCCGCCGCGCCGACGTTGACGCCCAGCTTGGCGAAGGTCTCCTCGGCCTCCTTGAGCGCGAAGGCGGTCTGCACCCACGCCTTCGTCGGGATGCAGCCGACGCGAAGACACGTGCCGCCGAGCCGGTCCTCCTTCTCGATGCAGACGGCCTTTCCCCCGAGCTGCGCGGCCCTGATCGCGGCCGTGTAGCCGCCCGGGCCGCCGCCGAGGACGGCGACGTCACATTCCATGGTCAGGCCCTTTCCGTTCGAATCGCGTTCCTAACCGCGATCCTATCCGGGCCGCTGCTTGCGAAGGGTGAGCTCGCGGCCTAAGACTAGGGGACGTGGTTCCCGAGATTCGGTACGCGAAGACCACGCACGGCGTCCACATCGCCTATCAGGTGCTAGGCGATGGCCCGATCGACCTCGCGTACGTTCCGGGGTTCGTTTCCCACCTGGAGTTCGCGTGGCAGCACGCCGCCGTCGCCCGCTACTACCGCCGGCTCGCGACGTTCTCCCGCCTCATCCTGATCGATCGGCGCGGCACGGGAATGTCGGACCGTGTGCCAGATCACGACTTGCCGACGCTCGAGCTGCGGATGGACGACATGCGGGCCGTGCTCGACGAGGTGGGCTCCGAGCGGGCGGCGCTTGTCGGCGAGTTCGACGGAGGGGCGATGTGCGCCCTGTTCGCGGCGACGTATCCGGATCGGACGAGAGCGCTGGTCCTCATCGGAGCAGAAGCCAGAGGCTCCTGGGCGCCCGATTACCCGTGGGCGTGGACGGACGAGGAGTGGGACGAGGAGGATCGGCAGGCAGAGGTCGACTGGGGCACCGAGAGCTACGTCCGGCGGCAGACCGCCGTCTGGGCGCCGAGCCTCGCCCGGGACGAGTTCGTCGGCTGGTACGCGACACTCCTGCGACTCGGCGCGAGCCCCGGCGCGGGGCTCGCGATCGGGCGGATGGAGCGAGAGATGGACGTCCGGCACGTGCTCGACGCGATCCACGTGCCAACGCTCGTCGTCCATCGCAGCGAGGGGAGTGCATTCCCGCGCGAGGAGGCCGCCTTCATCGCGGAGCGGGTCGCCGGCGCGGAGCTCGCGGAGGTTCCCGGCGCTGACCAGCTGCCCTGGGCCGGGGACCAGGACTCCCTGCTCGAGGCGATCGAGCGCTTCCTCGCCTCGGCCCGGGAGGAGGAGACCGAATTCGATCGCGTGCTCGCGACGGTTCTGTTCACCGACATCGTCGGCTCGACCGAGCGGGCCGCAACCCTCGGCGACCACGGGTGGCGAGCCGTGGTGGACCGCCACCACACGGTCGTGCGGGGGTTACTCGCCCGCTATCGCGGAACCGAGGTCGACACCGCCGGCGACGGGTTCTTCGCGACCTTCGACGGCCCGGCACGCGCCGTTCGCTGCGCCGAAGCCATCGTGTCGGCCGTGGAGGCCCTCGGGCTCGAGGTGCGGGCCGGCGTTCACACGGGCGAGGTCGAGACGATCGACAACAAGGTGGGCGGCATAGCCGTCGCGATCGGCTCCCGGGTCGCCGCGCTGGCTGGCCCGTCGGAGGTCCTCGTCTCGAGCACGGTGAAGGATCTCGTCGCGGGATCGGGACTCGTCTTCGAGGATCGCGGGGAGCACGAGCTGAAGGGTGTGCCGGGCCCTTGGCGGCTCTACCGAGTCGTTCGCCCCGCTGATAAACACGGGAGGGCGGCCCCTGTGCCGCCCTCGCCGCTGACCCGGGGTTGAATCCGGCTCGGAGGAGGAAACGGCAGGCGGCGGGCCGATCGCGATCCCTCGGACGGGGGACGGCGAACCCAAGTAACAGACTGTTACTTTGTCAACGGTGCCGCCGCTCACTGAGGCGGCTCGGGAGGAAGGACGCCCGCGAGGCGCTCGCCGAGCACACTCGGCGGGCGGACGCGGAACGCGACGTCGAGGAGGACGTCGCCGGTGGATGGTCGCCGGCCTCGTCGCCTTGCCTCGTGGACGAGCGTCCTAACCTGCTCGTAGCTCGGCCTGGGGAGGCCCAAGGCATCCGCAACCGTGCCCACCCGCCGGTTGGTCTCTGCGATCCGTACAGTCCGGTCATCGAGCCTCTCGATCGCTGCGACGAGCCGTGAGTCGATCCGCGGAGCCGAAGGCGTCATCAGGAAGACGATGGAGCAGATCTTCGAACGCGTTCGTCACGGGCCTGCGCCGAAATTTCCCAAGTAACAGTCTGTTACTTGGAGGAGCTTCCGCCCTGCCCGAGCCCTGCAGAGGTGGAGGCCGCTAGATGTCCTGCGAGAGCTGGAGGCGGTTACCGTCGAGGTCGAAGACGTCGAGGAGGCGGATCGTCCCCGGGATCTCGAGGACGGTGCCGACCTGGACGCCGGCTTCGCGCAGGCGGTCCGCCTCGGCCTTCACGTCCTCGACGTCGAGCGTGAGGATCGTCTCCTCCTCCTGCGGCTCACCTTCGGCTAGCGCGACCTCGGCGCTCCCGCGCACGAGCCTGGCCCAGCGGTCCTCCTCGTCCACGTAGGCCTCCTCGAAGCCGAGCGTCTCCCGGTAGAAGGCCCGTGCCGCCTCCAGGTCCCTGACGCGGTACCAGATGCCCATCAGCGTCCCTGGGACACCGCTAGAGCGCGAGCCCCGGCTCTTCGAGGAACTGCTTGACGGTGCGCAGGAACTCGGACGCGGTCGCGCCGTCGACCGTGCGGTGGTCGCAGGAGAGCGTCATCTCCATGATCGGCCGCGCGAGGAGCTCACCGTCGCGGGCGACGGCGCGCTCCTCGATCGCGCCCACGGCCAGGATGGCGGCCTGCGGCGGGTTGAGGACGGCGACGAAGCGCTCGACGCCGTACATGCCGAGGTTCGAGATCGTGAACGTGCCGCCCTCGAGGTCCTCCTGGCGAAGCTTGCCCTCGCGCGTGCGGGCGACGAGGTCGGCGCGCTCGGCGGCGAGCTGGGGGATCGTCTTCCCCTCGCAGCTTCTGAGCACAGGGACGAGGAGCCCGTTCGGGACGGCGACGGCGATACCGACGTTCGCGGTCGGCTGGAGCTGGATCTCGTCGCCGCCGAAGAGCGCGTTCACGCCGCGGTGGCGCATGAGCGCGACGGCACAGACCTTCGTGAGGATGTCCGAGTAGGTCGGTTTCGCCTCGCCCTCGCCGGTGCGCGCAACGAGGGCCTGGCGAAGGCGGATCGCCGCGGTCACGTCCGCGGTCATGGCGATCTGGAACGCGGGCGCCTCCCAGGCCTCCGTCATCCGGCGCGCGATCGTCTTCCGCATGCCGGTGAGCGGGATCGTCTCGACCTCGCCGGTGGGCGCCGCCGGAGCGGCAGCGGGCGCCGGGGCGGCGGGGGGCGCCTTCTCGGCCCGCTCGACGTCCTCGGCAACGATGCGGCCCTCGGGCCCCGTCCCGCGGAGCGCCGAGAGATCGATGCCCCGCTCGCGGGCGATCCGGCGTGCCAGCGGGGACGCCTTGACCCTGCCCCCGTTCTCCATCTGCTCCGCAGCCTGCGGCCGCGGAGCAACACGAGCCCTCTGCTCAGCCTGCTGCTCGACCCCGGCCGTGGCCGTGAGCTCTTCCTCGCCGTCCGAATCGGCTGATTCGGGCGGCGAATACTCCTCCCCCTGCTCGCCGATGACGGCGATCGCCTTGCCGACCTCGATCTCCTCCCCCTCGCCCGCAAGGATCTTGAGGAGAACGCCCGAGGCGTCGGCCTCGACCTCCTGCGTCACCTTCTCCGTGTCGAGCTCGTAGAGGGCGTCGCCCTTCTCCACCCGATCGCCCTCGGACTTGAGCCAGCGGACGATCGTCCCGGACTCCATGCCCTGGCCGAGACGCGGGAGCGTGACCTGGCTGGCCATCGGGTGAGCCGCTTAGTCCTTCCCCATGGTGCGTCGCACCGCCGCGAGCACGTCCTCGGCGTGCGGGATGACGTACTCCTCCATGACCGGCGCGAACGGGATGGGCGCGAACTTCGCGCCGACCCGCTCGACGGGTGCGTCAAGGTAGTCGAAGGCCTGGTGCTGGACGATCGCGGCCACCTCGGCGCCGAAGCCCATGCGGACGACGGCCTCGTGGGCGACGACGCAGCGGCTCGTCTTGCGGACGGACGCGACGATCGTCTCCTCGTCGAGAGGGAGCAGCGTGCGCGGGTCGACCACCTCGACGGAGATCCCGTCCTGCTCGGCCTCCTCCGCGGCCTTGAGCGCCTCGTGCACCAGCCGTCCGGTGGCGACGATCGTGACGTCCTCGCCCTCGCGGTGGACGCGCGCCCTGCCGAGCTCGATGCCGTCGATCTCCGCCGGCACGTCGCCCTTCAGGTTGTAGAGCGTGCGGTGCTCGAAGAAGACGACGGGGTTGTCGTCGTAGATCGAGCTCCAGAGGAGGCCGCGCGCGTCCGCCGGGGTCGAGGCGAAGACGACCTTGATCCCCGGGACGTGGAGGAACCACGCCTCGAGCTGCTGCGCGTGCTGGGCGCCCGGCGACCAGCCGGCGCCGCCCTGCGTGCGGATCGTCAGCGGCACCTTGATCTGACCGCCCGACATGAAGCGGTGCTTCGCCGCCTGCTGGACGAGCTGCTCCATCGCCAGCGTCATGAAGTCCTGGTACATGACCTCGACGATCGGGCGCATGCCGGAGACGGCCGCCCCGATGCCGGCCCCGACGATCGCCATCTCGGAGATCGGGGTGTTGCGCACGCGGTCGGGCCCGAACTCGTCGAGCATCCCCTGCGTGACGCCCATCGAGCCGCCCATCTCGGCGATGTCCTCGCCCATGACGAAGACATCGTCGTCGCGCCGCATCGCCTCGCTCATGGCGTCGCGGATCGCCTCCCGGTAGGTCAGCGCCGGCATTAGTGCCCCTCCAGGCAGGGCTGGATTGCCTGAATGGGCACTACTAGGCGTACACGTTCTTCAACGCGTCCTCGGGCCTCGGGTCGGTGCCCTTCTTCGCGAACTCGACGGAGTCCTCGGCGATCCGCGTCGCCTCGCGGTCCATCTCCTCCCAGTCCTCGTCGGCGAGCTCGAGCCGCGCGCGCAAGAGCTCGATCGGATCGCGCGACTTCCGCAGCTCGAGGATCTCCTCCTTCGGGCGGTAGACCTGCGGGTCGCCGACGTAGTGGCCCGAGAGCCGAACGCAGTCCGCGACGACGAAGACCGGGCCCCTGCCGTCACGCGCCTGCTTGAGCGCCTTCCTCGCCGCCTCGTAGACGGCCTCGACGTCCTGGCCGTCAACCGCCATCGACGTCATGCCGTAGGCCTCCGCGCGCTTCGTCATGTCCTCGATGGGCAGGTGCTGCTTCGCCGGCGTCGACTCCGCGTAGCGGTTGTTCTCGCACACGAAGACCGCCGGCACCATCCAGAGCTGCGCGAGGTTGAGCGACTCGTGGAACGTGCCGATGTTCGTGGCGCCGTCGCCGAAGAACGCGACCGCCACGCGCGGCTCGCCCCGCAGCTTGAAGGCGAGCGCGGCACCGACGATCCCCGGGAGCCCACCTCCCACGACCGCGTTCGCGCCGAGGTTCCCGCGCTCGACGTCGTAGAGATGCATGGAGCCGCCGTAGCCGTGGCTCGTGCCCTCGACCTTGCCGTAGAGCTCGGCCATGACCTCGTTCGGATGCGTGCCCTTGGCGATCGTGTGCCCGTGCGCCCGGTGGGTCGAGGCGATCACGTCGCCCTCCTCCAGCGCGCGGCAGACACCGACGGCGACGGCCTCCTGGCCGATGGCGACGTGGAGGAAGCCCGGGAGCTCGCCAGCGCGGAAGCGCTCCTCGACCTTCTCCTCGAAGCGCCGGATGAGGAGCATCTCGCGCAGGAACTCCTTCAACCGCTCGGTGGACGCTGACTGCCCCTTTTCCTCGAGCGTTGCCACGGCGCCGACAAGCTACCAGGCGGAGTGAATAATCTGCGCGTCGATGGCCCTCGCCGAGCGCGTCGACGAGATCGTCCGTGGCCTCCCGCGAGGCTGGGAGCGCGCGAGGCTCGAGCTCACCCTGGAGGAAGCCGACGAGGCCGACCGGGCGGCGCTCATCCTCGCTCCCGCCACGCCGGGGCGCTCGGGCCGGACGTTCACGCTCTACGTCCACGACGGCGCGAGCGGCCTCGCTCCCACGCCGGAGCTCGTACGGCGCGTCCTCTCTCGGCTCGACGAGGCGGGCATCCGCGCGCGGGTGCGTCTCGCCGGCCACGAGCAGCCGCCCGCCGGGACCGCGCCGACAGAGCGGGCGGTCGAGCAGCGCGCGACGCTCGCGAGCTCCTGGGACGCGCTCCTCCGGCGACTGCCGCCCGACTGGTCGGATCTCTACGCGGAGATCGAGCTCGACTCGACGGACTACCTCGCCCGCAGCGCCCTCCTGCTCGCGCCGGTCAACCCCTCCCGCTACGGCGACCCCCCGATCTTTCGTTTCCGCTGCGCGAGCGAGAAGGGCTACGGCGTCGCCTCCGGCATGGCCCGCCGTGCCTTCGAGCGCCTCGACGAGGAGGGGCTCGCCGGCCGCGTCCGGGTCCTGCGCGTGCTCTCCGACACGAGCTCTCCCTTCACGCAGGGACCCGTCTGGCGGGTGGACGGGCACTCGGTGTGAAGGAGCCGGGGCCGCCGGCCCCGACGACCGCTTCGTCACGGGGCTGCGCCGCCCCTTCGGACGCTGAGCGCCGCCGCCCGGCGACGCGCGAGCACGAGCTGGAACGGGACGAGCGGGAAGACGGCGACTTCGCGCAGGAGGATGCGGGCCGAGCGCGGCGTGGACGCTCCGACGACGGACACCCGGACTCCCGATAGCAGCGGGCGGAAGAGGATGCGCGCGCGCCGCCGGTGCCAGGTGGACGTCACGACGAGGACCTCGCGGACTCCGAGCTCGCGGGCGTGAACGGCTGCGTTGGCGGCGTTCTCGGCGGTGATGCGGGCATCTGGGTCGCAGAGGAGCGCGGCCGTGCTCCCGGCCCACGAGCGGCGCATCAGCTCGGCCTCGGGGAGCGCCCCGGGGTGCGGCGACCAGCCGGAGAGAAGCACCGCATCTCCGTCGCCGGCGAGGCCCGCCGCATGCTCGAGACGGGCGGCGCAGATCGGATGCAGCTCCCCGCTTCGGCCGCCCGAGTAGCCGAGGACGACGATCAGACGGCGGGCCCGCTCAGGCCCTGAGCTCGGCACCGAACCTCTCTTCCAGGGCGGCCACGATGCGCTCGCGGATCGCGCGGGCGTCCTCGTCGGACAGCGTCCGCTCCGGGGACTGGAAGGCAACATGGAGCGCGACGGACTTCCTCCCCTCCGGGATCGGCTCGTCGCGGTAGACGTCGAAGATGCGCACGTCGCGCAGCTCGGGCCCGGCCGCCTCGCGCGCCGCGGCGACGAGTTCCCCCGCGAGGACGTCCTCGTCGACCACGAAGGCGAGGTCCTGGCGCACGGCGGGGTACGAGATCACGTCCTCGTACTCGGTCCGCTCGGGCACCTGCTCGAAGAGCGTCGGCAGATCGAGCTCGAAGACGCCCCAGGTTCCCTCGAGGAGAGCCGGGTGCAGCTCGCCCAGCCAGCCGGCCTCGAGCCGTGCCGCCTTGCCGGGGTGGAGGAACGGCTCCTGCGCCCGCTCGAGGCGGAGCTCGATGCCGAGCGCTTCGTAGAGCGTCTCGACGGCGCCCTTGGCGCGTAGGTAGCCACCCTCCACGATGCCGCCGACCCGCCAGCGCTCCTCCGGGAGCGGCTCGCCGCTCGGCAGGTAGATGCGGGCGATCTCGAAGAGCGCGATGTCGTCGTTCCCCATGGCGACGTTGTGCGTCGCCGCGCCAACGAGCCCCTCCAGTAGCGTCGTGCGCAGAACCGCGTGCTCGGAGGTGAGCGGGTCGGGCAGACGCAGCGCGTCGGGGTCCTGGTCGCGCGCGACGAGGCTCAGCGTGTACGCCTCGCAGAAGCCGGTTCCGACGAGCACGTCCTCGACGAGCCTGCGCAGGCGCTGATCCTTCGTCAGTCGCCCGGACATCGCGCTCCGAAGCGGCAACGTGAACGGAATCTTCTCGAGCCCGTGGACGCGGGCGACCTCCTCGACGAGGTCGATCTCGCGCGTCACGTCGCGGACCCGCCACGTCGGGACGGTCACCTCCCAGCCCGGCGCGACCTCGAAGCCGAGGCGCTCGAGGGCCTCCTTCTGCTCCTGCTCGGAGATCTCGATCCCGACAATGCGGTTCGCGCGGCCGGGGCGGAAGGAGGCGACCGGTGGTTCGGGGAGGCCGCCCGTGACGTCGACGTCGCCCGTCCAGCGCGCCCCCGAGAGGCCCACGACGAGCTCCGTCGCGAGCCGGGCCGCGTGCGGGGCAACGTGCGGGTCGACGCCCTTCTCCCAGCGGTTCGAGCCCTCGGTGCGGAGGGCATGGCGCTCCGAGCTCCAGAGGATCGTCCCCGGCTCGAAGTTCGCCGCCTCGAGGAGGACGGAGGTCGTCTCGGCGGTGACCTCCGTCTCCAGCCCCCCCATGATCCCGGCGAAGGCGATGGCGCGCTCGGCGTCGGCGATGACGAGGTCGGCCGGGTCGAGCCTGCGGAGGTTGCCGTCGAGGCTTGTGAACTCCTCGCCGGGACGCGCGCGCCGCACGACGATCCGACTGCCTCCGAGGGTGTCGAAGTCGAAGACGTGGAGCGGGTTCCCGAGCGCGAGCATGACGTAGTTCGTCACGTCGACGACGTTGGCGATGGGGCGCATGCCCGCCGCGCTGAGCCTCGCCTTCAGCCAGGGAGGCGAAGGGCCGACGCGGACGTCGCGGAAGAGCCGGCCGATGTAGCGCGGGCAACCCTCGTAGTCCTCGATCGTGATGTCGGGGGTCTCCTCGCCGGCGAGCTCGGGCTCCCGGCCGGGCATGGGCCGGAGCTCCGCCGCGAAGAGCGCGCCGACCTCCCGGGCGATGCCGTAGACCGACAGGCAGTCCGGCCGGTTCCGCGTCAGCTCGATCTCGAGCACCTCCTCCCCCAGGGGAAGGACGTCGCCGAGCGGTGTCCCCGGCTCCCACGGCTCCGGGAGGACGAGGATGCCGGCGTGGTCCGAGCTGAGTTGAAGCTCGGACTCCGAGAGGATCATCCCGTCGGAGACCGTGCCTCGGAGCTTCGCGCGCTCCAGTGTGCGCCCGTCGGGGAGGACGGCGCCGGGAAGAGCGACGGCGACCGTCGCGCCCTCGCCGAAGTTCCACGCGCCGCAGACGATCTGACGGGGCTCGTCCTCCCCCACGTCCACGCTGCAGAGCTGGAGACGGTCGGCGTTCGGATGCCTGCCGGCTTCGAGCACGCGCCCCACGAGGTAATGGCCGTAGTTGCCGTCCACGTCGGCGACGCCCCGAAAGGAGATGCGCTCGACCTCGCCCGTGGCGATGGCCAGGCGGTCGGCGATCTCGACGGTCGCGGCGTCGACGGCCACGTACTCGCGGAGCCAGGAGACGGGGACCTTCATCTCAGAACTGCCTCAGGAGGCGAAGGTCGTTCTCCCAGAGGAGGCCCAACGCGGGGAGGCCGTGGCGGAGCATGGCCACGCGCTCGAGGCCCATCCCGAAGGCGAAGCCGGTCCACTCCTCCGGGTCGAGGCCGACGAACTCGAAAAGGGTCGGATCGACCATCCCCGAGCCGGCGATCTCGATCCAGCCGGAGTACCGGCACACGGGACACCCGCCCCCGCCGCAGAGGAAGCAGCTGACGTCCGGCTCGAGCGAGGGCTCCGTGAAGGGGAAGTCGTGCGTGCGGAAGCGCATCTGACGCTCCTCCCCGAAGAGCGCGCGCATCATGTGGAGGAGCGTGCCCTTGAGGTCGGCCATCGTGATGCCGCGGTCGATGGCGAGGCCCTCGATCTGGTGGAAGATGGGCGTGTGGGTCGCATCGGGAGTGTCGCGTCGGTAGACGCGGCCGAGTGAGACCATGTAGATCGGCGGCGGCTGGATCTCCATGACGCGGATCTGCGACGGTGACGTCTCCGTGCGCAGGAGGACGTCGCCGTTCAGGAAGACCGACTGGAGAGGCGAGCGGACCGGGTGATCGAGGGGAAAGTTGAGCCCGTCGAAGTTGTAGCGCGTCGTCTCCACCTCGCGGCCGTCCACGACCTGGTAGCCGAGCCCCAGGAAGATGTCCTCGACCTCCCGGCGGATCTGCGTGATCAGGTGGAGGTGCCCC
>JAIBJN010000139.1 GCA_020029595.1 Actinomycetota bacterium
ACGATCGCGCTCATGACGGCGTACTCCCAGCCGAAGAGGATCTGGCTCGCCACGACGAAGACGAACGCGAGCGAGACGACCCGCTCGTTCTCGACGTCGAGCGGCACCGGCTTCATGTCCGCGAGCAGCGCCAGCCCGAAGAAGAGCAGGACGCCAACCGCGGTGGCGAGGCCGGGTGGGTCGAGAGCGACCCTCACCACCGCCCCGGCCGCGACGGGCACGGCGACGCCGAGCACGGCGGCGATGTACCAGTAGAGCCGGGGCGGGTATCCGTGGTTCTGCAACTGACGGAGACGCGGTGAGGGTGGAAGCGGGGCTGCTGGCTAGTACCAGCGGAACCCTGCGCCGGCCGCCACGGCGTACGCCGCGATGGCGCCGACGACGAGCATTGCCCGCACGTAGTGATGCTTCCATCGAATCACGCGCGCTCACCTCCTTCCGCTGGGAGACGTGGCCACAGAGAACGCGCGTAGCCGTTGTGCTCCCAAGAACGGCTCGGAGGGCGGCCTTCGGGAGGCCCCGACCGAGGGATCAAGCAGTTCGCCGTGAAGGGGCGTCTACGCGCTCTCGGAGAGGACCAGCTCGAGGCGTGGCTCGTCGAACTCCGCCCTGAAGGCAGTGACGACCTCGGGGTCGAACTGCGTGCCGGCGCAGCGCTCGAGCTCGGCGATGGCGCGGTCGTGCGAGAGCCGCCTGCGGTAGACACGGTCGGTCGTCATCGCGTCGTAGGCGTCCGCGACGAAGAGGATGCGCGCGCCGAGCGGGATCTGGCCGCCGGCCTTCTGATCCGGGTAGCCGTTCCCGTCCCAGCGCTCGTGGTGGTGGAGCACCCACGTTGCCACCGGCTCGACGCCGAGCGAGTCCAGCATGCGGTAGCCGATCTGGGGATGGCGCTCGAGGACGAGGCGCTCGGCCTCGTTGAGCGGCCCGGGCTTGCGGAGGATCTCCTCCGGGATGGCGAGCTTGCCGAGGTCGTGGAGGCTGCCCGCGAGCCGGGTCAGCTCGACCGCCTCCTGGTCGAGGCCCATCCGGATTGCGACGCGGGCGGCGAGCTCGCCGACCATGTAGGAGTGGCTGCCCGTGTACGCGTCGCGCGCGTCGACCGCGTGGGCGAGGCTCGCGGCGGCCCGCAGGCGGGCGGCGCGGTCGGGGCCCTCGGCGAGGCGACGGAGCTCTGCGAGCTCGATCACGTCGGGCCTGTAGACGCGCACGGTGTTCTTCCCCTGCTCCTTGGCGACGTAGAGCGCGGAGTCCGCGACGCGCACGAGCTCGGTCCGCTCGACGCCGTGCTGCGGGTAGCTTGCCACGCCGGCCGACATGCTCAGGGACCCGCCGACCTCGCACTCGGTCTCGGAGACGCGTCCGATCACCGAGCGCGCGATGGAGAGCCCCTCGTGCTCGTCCCGGCGCGGGAGGAGGAGGGCGAACTCGTCGCCGCCGAGCCGGAAGGCCTCGCCTCCCTGGCGCAGGCGGGTCGCGACCTGGGCCAGGATGCGGTCTCCGGTCGGATGGCCGTAGCGGTCGTTCCACTGCTTGAAGTCGTCGATGTCGAGGAGGACGAGCGTGAGCGGGAAGCCCTCGTCCTGCGCGCGGTCGAGATCGTGCTCGAGGCGCTCGTGGAAGTGGCGGTGGTTGCCGAGCCCCGTGAGCGGGTCCGTGAGCGCGAGGCGCATGGCCTTGAGGGCGCTGTGCACCGAGCGCTGGTAGAGCGCGATGGCGACGAGCGGGCCGACGAGCGCGGTGGCGAGGAAGGGAGAGCGCTCCCAGAGGACGGCCAGCATGAGGCTGACCGACGCCATGATCGAGAAGGGGACGACCGTCCAGTAGACCGAGTGCCTGAGGAGCGGCAGGAACGGCTCGCCCGACCAGCGCGAGATGATCCCGGCGGTCAGGAGGATGTTGACCGCGTAGAAGGACACGGCCGCGAGGATGACCTCCACGAAGAGCCCGCCGACGCCCGCGTGTGCCCCGGCCAGGACCGCCGCCGCGCCGGCGGCGGCGCCTCCCAGGGCGTAGACGGCGCTGTTGTAGGCGAGGCGGATCACCGGGCGCCGCTGGACGAGCTCGATGGTCGCCCTGGCGATGAAGCCGATGATCACCCCGGGCGCCCAGCCGTAGATCACGGCCCCGCCGACGATGAAGACGGCGGTGAGCGAGACTCCGCCGGAGGCGATGCCCTCGATCGGGACGGGATACGCCTCCACGAACGTCGCGGCGACCGCGAGCGCGAGGATGCCGCCGAGCAGCCCGAGCGTCGGCTCCGAGAAGCCGAGCGAGGCGGTGGCGGCGACGAGCGCCGCGCCGGCCGCGAGAGCTACGGGGACCAGAAGCGGCAGAAGCCGGGCTGTCTCACGCGAGACACCCGGCCTCTCCGCTTCACCCGACGCGCTCTCGGGCGAGCGAATCGGTCGTACCTTCACGCGTCTGGCTTACCAGTGCCAGCCTTCGGCCTCGCCGAGAAGCGAGGCAAGGACGGCAGCCGCAACGAGCAGGTACGCCAGCTTTGCCTTCCAGTGCAGCATCTGATCTCTCCCGTTGGTATCGGACGCCTGAC
>JAIBJN010000140.1 GCA_020029595.1 Actinomycetota bacterium
GTCGGGCTCTTCTGAGAAGCGACGCGGGGCTTGACAAGTCCGAGACGGAGTCGCCACTCTCCTAGCAGGGGAGGAGATGGCGGCACCTGACGGACGGGAGGCGGCAGGAAGGCGGTCCCAGAGTGACCGCACGGTCACGGTCGTGGTCCTCGCGGTCCTCGTGGCCGTCTGGGCGACGTTTTTCGGCTTCGCCTACGCGCCCGCGGCCCACGGGCGCGAAGAAACCGAGGCCCAACCAGCAGCGCCGGCCAACAACGAGTTCAACTTCCTCCAGGAGGGCCGAGACGAGGCGGAGGCCTTGCATGCCGAGGAGCACCAGGACACAGACGGCGCAGGCGCGGGTTTGATCGTCTCCTCGATCCTGCTCTCGCTCGCAGGCGCGGGCCTCGTCCCGCTCGGTCTGCGGCCCTCGGCCGTCGTCGGCGCGAGGTCGACCCTCGTCGCGCTTCTCTCGATCGAGGCGGCCGTGATCCACTTCGCCGTCGTCGCCCAGCACTTCGACGAGTGGTGGCTTACCGGGACGTTCTTCGTGCTCGTCGCACTCTTCCAGCTCGCCTGGGCACTTCTCGTGCTCAGGTCGCCGTCCCCGCCCCTCTACGCAGTCGGCGCCACCGTGAACGCTCTCGTCGTCATCACGTGGATCGTCTCCCGGACAACCGGCATACCGGTGGGACCTGACGCCGGGGAGGCGGAGGCAGTCGGATTCCCGGACACCCTGGCGACCGCGTTCGAATTCGTGCTCGTGGCCGTCCTCGTCGCGCTTCTGCGCGGGTGGTCAGCTCGCGAACCGGCTCGGACCCTCGCGCGGACCGTGAGCTGGGGCGCGGTCGTCGTCTCGCTGACGGCGCTCGCCCTCGTGATCCTCGCGTAGCCGAATACCGAGTCGAGCGAAGGGCGTGACTTCGCCCCCGCCGATGGAAGAGAATCGGGCCGTGGCCTTCACGGATGTCTCCCTCGAGGAGCTCCTCGACGCGATCGCCGCGGAGACGCCGGCGCCGGGCGGGGGCTCGGTCGCCGCGTTCGTCACTGAGATGGCCGCGTCGCTCGTGGCCAAGACCGCCCGCTTCGCCCACGACTGGGACGGGGCCGCCGGCGCCGTGGCCCAGGCCGAGACGCTGCGGCACCGCGCCGCCCCGCTCGCCGACGAGGACGCCGTCGCCTACGAGAACGTCCTCACGGCGCTGCGAATGCCGTCGGCCCTCGAGCCGGAGGTCCGCAACACGCTCATCGGCGAGACGCTCTCGCGGGCAGCCGACGTCCCGCTCGAGATCGCCGAGACCGCCGCCGACGTCGCCGAGCTCGCGGCGGAGGTCGCCGCGAGCGGCAACCCGAGCCTGCGCGGGGACGCGGCGGCCGCGTCCCTTCTCTCAGCCGCCGCGACACGCGTCGCCGCGAACCTCGTCGACATCAACCTGGCCACGACGGAGGACGACAGGCGACTCGGGCGCGCCCGCGCCTTGGTCGCAAGCGCCGACAGGGCCGCGAAGCGGGCGCTCGGTGAAGGCGAATGAGACCGCTTGTGTTTCACGGGCACAAAGTCTCCGCCCTGCTCAGGGAGCGCCGAGAAGCTCCGAAGGACAGATCAAGGGCTTGTGCGCGTGGAACACAAGGTAGGTCCGGTCCGCGCCCGAGATGAGCGCCGTCGTCATCGACGGGACCGGGTTCGCGGAGGAGCTTCGGGCCGAGGTTGAGGAGCGCGTCCGCGGGCTGGCCTCGATCGGGGTGCGCCCAGGGCTCGCGACGGTGCTTGTGGGGGAGGACTACGCGGCGCAGGCCTACGAACGCCGCGTGCGCCGCGTCGCCGAAGAGATCGGGTGCCGCTACACGTCGGAGCTCCTCGCCTCGGACGTCGAGGAGGCGGAGGCGCTCGCGGTCGTCGGAAAGCTGAACGCCGACCCGCGCGTGTCCGGAATCCTCATTCTTCGCCCGCTCCCGCCACAGGTGCCCGAGGAGCACCTGTACCGCACGCTCCACCCGCTCAAGGACGTCGAGGCCGTCCATCCCGAGAACGCGGGCCTGCTCGCCCTGGGCGAGCCGCGCTACACGCCCTCGACGCCGGCCAGCGTCTTCTACCTCCTCGACCGCTACGTCCAGGAGTCGGGGCGCGACCCGGGGACGTTCTACAACGGCCTCGACCTCGTTCTCGTCGGGCGATCGAACAACGTCGGCAAGCCGGCGCTCTGGCTCGGCCTCGCCCGCGGGGCGACGGTCATCTCCTGCCACCGCTTCACGTCGCAGGCGGGCAGGCTCGAGGAGCACACGATCCGGGCGGACATCCTCGTCGTCGCCGCCGGAGTCCCCCGGTTCGTGATCGGCGAGATGGTGAAGGAGGGCGTCATCGCCGTCGACGTCGGCATCAACCCCGTGAAGGACGAGGAGACGGGCAAGGTGCACCTCGTCGGCGACCTCGACTTGGAAAGCGTCGCCGGGAGGGCGGAGGCCGTCACGCCCGTCCCAGGGGGAGTCGGGCCGATCACCGACGTGTGGCTCCTGCGCAACACCGCCGAGGCCGCGGCCCTGCAGGCC
>JAIBJN010000042.1 GCA_020029595.1 Actinomycetota bacterium
CATTCATTGAGGTTCTCGCTTCTGGGGACAGGCCGGTCTTGACCATCTCCCGACGTTCCTAAGCCAGCCCTGTTCATGCCGAATCGCGGCCATGGGGTGGCCTCTCCCTTGAAGGGATAGTTGCCACACCGTGTTACTTGGGAGGCTCAGCCGTCGGCGAGCCAGGCTTCGGCTTCTGCGGCCAGCTCGCCCGCGGAGAGGCAGACGCCGCCGCGCTCGCCGACCGCGTCGAGGGTCCGCTCGTAGAGGCCGTCCCAGCCGGCCGCAGTCGGTGGGTCGAAGCGGTTCGTGTGCCAGAGGACGGCGAAGCCGCCGCCCTGGGCCGCAGCGTGGTCGAGGAGGGCGAGTGCCGGGCCCTCCGCCTCGGCCGCCGTGAGGCCGAGGTACTGCGCCTCGGCGAGCGTCGTGTCCATGAGTGCGAGCGGAATCTCCACGAGCGGGAGCGGTCCGCCGAGCTCCTCGCTCCAGGGCCGGAACGGATGGGCGATGCCGGCGCGGAAGCCGAGAGCGTCCGCGAAGCCGACCGTCGAGTCGTAGCGGAAGCCCGCGTCGGCGAGCGGAGCGAGGTTTGCTTCCGGGTCGACGCGCAGGAAGTGGTAGCGGTGGCCGAAGACGGGCCCGGCGAGTGCCTCGAGGGCCTCCTTCTCGGCGGCGAGCCTGCCCGCATCTTCGGCGGTCCTGTAGCTCCCGTGGAGACCGACCTCCGCGTCGGCTTCGAGCAGCGTCTCCACGAGCCGCGGGCGGAGCCGGTCGTAGACCTCCGGCGCGAACCCGTCCTCCCGGTGGGCATGGCCGGCGAGGACGAAGAACGTCGAGCGCGCCCCGCGGCGGGCCTCGAGGTCCACGATGCGGCCGAAGCGCCAGTTCGGATCCGTCCCCCGCAGGCGATGGGCCGGGATCGCCGCCAGCCCGCGCGCCTCCCGGAGCGCGTCCCGGCCCGCACCTGCGAGCACGTGGGCGCGCAGGCGCCCGGCCGCGTTCCGGATCCCGCGCGGCGTCCAGCGCCAGGGCCTGTCGACGTCGTGGGTCAGCGCGACGGCGAAGCGCGCGCCGCCCCAGCGGGGCGGCGCGAGCCCGAGGCGCGCGCGCAGCCGCTCGAGCGGCGGATCGAGCGGGTCGAGCGCCGACGCCGAGGCCGGAAAGCGGCCGTGGCCGTCGCGCGCAGCGCCTCGCTCCTCGAGGCGGGCGAGGTGCCAGAAGGCCTCGGCGAGGTCGTCTCCCTCCGGCCGCTCCCCGCGCTCGAGCCGCTCCCACGCGTCGGCCCGGTAGGGGACGTCGTCGCCGAACCCGAGGTCGCGGGCGCCGAGCGTGTCGAGCACCCACCGGGCTCTCCGCTCGACGGACCCGGGGATCACGGGACGACCCGGCGCACGACGCGGGCGAGATTCGTAAGCGCCGGCCGGAGGTCGTCGCGCGCGAGGATGCCGTCGACATACGGCGGCCGCACGAAGACGGGACGCTCGCCGGGGGCGAGCGTGATCGCCCAGCGTCGCGGCTTGCCGTTCATCCGGGCGGGGGGCGGCGGCTCGCCGACCAGGTCGAGGTAGGCGATGCGCGTGAGGTCGACGCCGGTCGCGGCGGCGAGCCCGTGCCACTGCCAGAGTCGCGGGTTGATCTCGAGGAGCTTGTAGCGCCCGTCGCGCGGGTCGTGCTTGAACTCCACCTGCGAGAGGCCGCGGAAGCCGATCCCGCGGAGGAGCGCGAGCCCCTGCTCGACGACCTCGTCCACCCAGACCGCCTCCCCGATGCGGCACGTGCCCACCCCCGGCGGCGTCTGCCGCAGCTTGCGGCCGCAGAAGAGACCGAGCGGCTCGCCGTTCGAGTCGAGGTAGCTCCCGAGCGTGTAGAGACGCTCGTCGCCCCCCGGGACGAACTCCTGCACGAGCGGCCGGTAGGGTCGGGCGCGTTCGAAGTCGGCCAAGAGCGCCGCGGCGTCCTCGCACCGGAAGGCCTGCCGTCCGAACGCACGCCGGAAGCCGACCGGATCGCGGGGCTTCACGAGCACGGGGAAGGCGAGGTCGGCCGCCGGCTCCTCCGCGGTCAGCGGCACCGGGATCCCGAGCGCCCGCCCCTGCTCGAGCTGCCAGGCCTTGTCCTGGATCCTCTCCACGAGCTCCCACTCCGGGAACGGATGGAGGTAGCTCCCCCCGAGGGTTTCCGCGTTCCGCGCGATCGCGTTCAGGAACTCGTCGTGCGTGGGGAAGACGGGCGCCGGCGCGTCGAGGGACTCGCCGAGCTCGGCGAGGAAGGCGACGTAGCCGGCCTCGTCCTCCACCGGGTCCGGACAGACGAGCCCGCGCGCGTAGCGCGAGCGGAACCCGAGCGCGCCGGCGCGGTGCGCGAGCGCGATCACCGGGACGCCCATGCGGCCGAGGGAGCGGATCGCCGCGAGGCCGTTCACCCAGCGAACGTCGATGACGACGGCCGTCGGCAGGCGGCTCTCCATCGTCCGGATTCTACGAGCCGCCGCCCGCGCGCCTACCAAGTAACACTGTGTTACTTGGCTTCCCCGGCGCGCTCGAGGTCGTCGAGGCTGTACCCCAGCGCGCTCACGCGCTCGCCGAGCTCGCGCCGAATGAGCGCGTGGGAGGCGCGGCCGCGGAGCGAGCCCTCCTCCTCGCGCCAGCGACGGAAGTAGCCCTCGTTCGCGTCCGGGCGCACCTCGAGCGCGGTCCCCCGGGGCTCGAGCCCGAGGAAGCCGTAGACCCGCCTGAGCTCTGCGTCAGGGTTGCGCACGAAATCCTCGAAGCGCACCTCGAGGAGCCGCTCGATCTGGTCGCGGTCACCGCAGTAGACCTCATGGGCGACTGCCCAATGGCGCAGGAGCTTGCGCAGAGACTCCTGCCGCCGCCATTTCCCCGTCGCGTAGGCGACCGGAATCGGGTGGCGCGTGACGACGACGAACGACGCGCCGGGGAACAGCGCCTGGAGGAAGCGCATGCGGATGAGGTTGGGCGGCGACTTCTCAATGAGCACGGGCTTCTCCAGGTCCCAGTACGGCGACCAGTCCGCCAGCAGCCGCTCCCTGCTCTCCTCGGAGACGAGCGGGGAGGCCTCGGTGAGGTGCGCCTCCTCGGCAAAGGCGAAGAGCCCCGGCCCGCCGTAGTCCTTGGCCGGCGGGTAGACGGACTGGAGATGCTGGCCCTCGTCGGCGGGGACGCCAGTGCCCTCGAAGCCGGAGACGAGCGGGTGCTCGGCGAGGCAGCGCCCGAGGAGCGTCGTCCCGCTGCGGTGGAGGCCCCCGAGGAAGACCAATCTAGAGGTCGGCACGGACCCCATCGTTAGCATTCCGCCACGTGTCTGCGAAACCGCTCCGGATCCTCGGCGTGGGGAACGGGCGCTCGATCAACTTCCTGCGCTGGGGAAGGCGGCTCACGGAGCGGGGTCACGAGGTGCACCTCGCGAGCGACCGCTTCTCCGACGTGCCCGCGGAGCTCGAGGGTCTCGAGGCGCATCCCGTGCGGGAGCTCGAGACGCTCATGCGCGTCCGCGGGATCCGCCGCCTCCGCTTCGGTCCGGCGATCGGCGGGCTCGCGCATGAGCTCGGCGTCGACCTCGTCCACGCCCACTACATGCTTCCGTACGGCTACTGGGCGGCGCGGGCCGGCGTGCACCCGTTCGTCCTGAGCCCATGGGGGACGGACGTTCTCGTGCACGCGCAGACGCGCCGGCGAGGGCGGCGCTGGGCGCGGGCGGCGATCGCGGCGGCCGACTACCTCGTCGTCAACTCGGACGCGAACGAGCGCGCCTCCATCGCGCTCGGCGCCGACCCGCGGCGGATCCGGCAGATCGTCTGGTATGCGGAGCTGGGACGTTTCGTTCCCGAGGCCGCGGAGCCGCACCTCCGCGCCCGCTTCGGCTGGCCCGACGACGCCCTTCTCGTCCTCTCGCTCCGCAACTACCGGCCGGACACGAACCTCGACGTCGCCGTGCGCGCGTTCGCCGAGGTCGTCGAGCACGAGCCGCGGGCCCGGCTCGTCCTCGCGGCGCGGAGCGGCCCCCTGCGGGCCGACCTCGAGCGGCTCGTGGCCGAGCTCGAGCTCGCCGACGTCGTCGCGCTCCACCGGGCCGAGTGGGAGGAGCTGCCCGCGCTGGTCGTCTCGGCCGACGTCCTCCTCTCCCTCGCCCGCTCCGACTCGACGCCCGCCTCGCTCCTCGAAGCGATGGCGAGCGGGCTTCCGGCCGTTTGCGGGATCGCGCCCTCGCTCGAGGAGTGGGTCGGCCAGGGGGACGGCGCCGAATTCGTCCCCTGCCGCGATCCGGGCGCCGTGGCCGCCGCGCTGCTCGGGCTCCTGCGCGATCCCGAGCGTCGCCGTGCCTACGGGGAGCGGAACGCGCGCGTCGTCCGTGAGCGGATCGGGGATCCGGGCCTGGCGCTCGAGGAGCTCTACCGGAAGCTGGTGGCCGCCTGAGAGTCCTGGCGCTCGGGATCGACGGGGCGGACTACGACCTCGTCAGCTCGCTCCTCGCGGAGGGGCGGATGCCCACGGTCGCTCGGCTCGCCGGGGGCGGCTGCTTCGGCCCGCTGCGCTCGACGGTGCCGGCGGTGACGCCGACGGCGTGGTCCTCCTTCCTCACCGGCCTGAACCCCGGGGGGCACGGGATCTTCAACTTCTCCGCCAACCCGAACCGGGGCACGCACCGGATGGAGAGCGCCGCGGGCCGCGGCGGCGCGCCTTTCTGGCGCGCGCTGGGCGCTGCGGGCCTCCGCTCGGCGTTCGTCACCGTGCCCTTCACGTACCCCGCCGAGCCGATGGAGGGGATCGTCGTCACCGGGTACGGCGGTCCGGAGCCGCCCGAGATCGTCCCCGAGACCGCGCGCAGCCGCATCCTCGCCGCCCACCCGGACCTGTTGACGGCGCGCCATCCGATGGCGGAGCGGTGGTGGGAGGACTTCGAGCGCTACACGCGGTCACTCGTCGATCACGTCGGCCAAGTCGCCGACGTCTGCCGGCTGACGCTGGAGCTCGAGCCCGACCTCTCGCTCCTCTGCGTGGACTTCATGAGCTCGGATCACGCGGGGCACCTCGGCTACGACCGGCTCGACCCGCAGCACCCAGCGCACGACCCGGCCCGGGCCGGCGACGAGCTCGTCCAGGTCTACGAGGCCGTCGACCGCGCCTGCGGGGAGCTCGTCGACGCGGCGCGCGCGCGCTGGGACGACGAGCCGACGGTGGTCGTTCTCTCCGATCACGGCATGAAGCCGATCTACTGGACGTTTCACGCGAACCGCTGGCTGGAGGAGAACGGACACCTGCGCTACCGCGGGCGGTCGCTCCAGCCGCTCCGCAACGGTCGCCTCGCCTACGCGGCCAAGGTCGACCAGCGGCTCGCACGGACGAGACGACGCTATGCCCGTTTGCTCGACCGCGCTCCGCTCCTGCCACGGCCGCGCGCCGACCGCGCGTTCGCGGACATCGACTTCGGCTCGACCCGCGCGTACGCGTTCGCCACCGGGGGCCAGATCTACCTCGGCGAGGCGAGCGGGGCGGTTCACGATCCCCGGTATGCCGACCGGCTCGCGGACGAGCTGGCGGAGGTCCGCCATCCTGAGACCGGCGAGCCCGCCCTCGACGTCAAGCGGAAGGAGGAGCTCTTCCACGGGCCGTTCCTGCAGAAGGCGCCCGAGCTCGTGATCCTCCCGCGCGACGAGCGAATCCACGTCGACTCGACGCGCAGGCCGTGGACGACGGCATTCGAGCGCCACGAGCGGCTCGACCCGGAGATCTCCTACGGCTACTCGGGCCACCACGGGCTCACCGGCATTCTCGCCGCCGCCGGCCCCGGCATCGCGTTCGGCGCCGCGCCTGAGGGCGCCGAGATCACGCAGCTCGGTCCGACGCTCTGCCGGTTGCTCGGCATCGAGCTCGAGGGCGTGGACGCGGCGCCGATCGAGGAGATCCTCGTGGAGGCCGGCGAGGGGCGGCGGCTCGCCTCCGCGGCTCGGGCGCCGGGCCCCGACGAGCCGGCCTACTCGGCCGAGGAAGAGGCGGTCATCCTCGAGCGCCTCCGCGACCTCGGCTACGAGTAGGAGCTCGGCGACGGCCTGGGCTGACGCCATGATCTCGAGATGAGCGAGGTTCGCGCCGAAGAGGGGCTCCAGGCGGAGGCGCGCGAGGACGAGGAGGTCCCGCGCCGGCTCGGGATCACGGCTCTCGCTCACGACGCCGCCATCTACGGTGGCGTCCGCGTCCTCCTCAAGTCGCTCGCGTTCCTCCTCGTCCCGCTCTACGCGCGCTACTTGACGAAGGCCGAGTTCGGCGTCCTGGAGCTGATCCTCGCCTTCGCCGCCTTCGTCGACGTCTTCATCAACCTGAGCGGCGTCCTCGCGCGCTTCTACTTCGACAAGGACGACTCGCGCTGGCGCAAGCAGGCGATCACGCTCTTCTTCCTGATCGAGTCGGTCTACCCGGCCGTCCTGATCGGCGCGCTCCTCCTCTTCGCCGATCGCCTCGCCGACCCGATCACCGGGGACGCGGTCTACGCGAGCCTGATCGTCATCGCACTCATCGACCTCTACCTGACGAACATCGTCGACATCTCCATGTCGCTCACGCGTCTGCGTCGGAAGCCGTGGACGTTCGCCTTCTACGCGCTGACGCGCGGGCTCACGTATGTAACCGTCGCCGTCCTTCTCGTCGCCGTCTGGGAGCTCGGAGTCAAGGGAATCATGATCGCCTCGCTGACCGCGGCGTGCCTCGTCTTCGTGCTGAGCGCACGAGAGTACGTGCGCGACCTGCTGCGGAACGTCGACTGGAGCGTGGGCCGCGAGATGATCTCCTTCGGTTGGCCGACGATCGTGAGCGCGTTCGCCTTCTACGCGCTCAACCTGCTCGATCGCTTCTTCGTGAAGCACTACCACGGCGCGGCGGAGACCGGGCTCTACGGCGTCGCCTTCCGCTACAGCCAGATCGTCCTCGTCGGGGTCTTCGCCTTCCGCATGGGCTGGCCGCAGTGGCACTACTCCTGGCTCAACACCGACCGCCACCCGGAAATGGTCGCCCGCGGCGCCCGGTGGTTCTTCGGGGCGATCGGCTTCCTCGTCGTCCTCGTCTCGGCGTGGATCCTTCCGCTTTTCCACCTTCTGATGCCTGAGCAGTACTGGGAAGCGACCGTGGCCGTCGCTCCGCTCTCGCTCGCGGCGATGGCGACCGGCGTCTACGCGGTGACGGCTGTCGGCCTGAACGTGACAAAGCGCATGCGCCTCATCCCGGTCACGGCGCTCGCGGCCGCGGCATTCACGATCGGGCTCTACTTCCTGCTCATCCCTCCCTTCGGCTTCGAGGGCGCGGCGTGGGCCACGGCGGCGGGCCTCTGGTCGATGGCGCTGCTCGTCGGCGTCGTCTCCCAGCGCATCTACCCGGTGCCGTGGGACTGGTGGCGCCTCACCCTCGCCGTGGGCGCGACTGTCGGGCTCTCGCTCGCCTCGCTCGCGGTGGACGCCTGGATGCCGTTCGCCGCCTCGCTGCCGGTGCGGGTCGGGATCACCGCGGCCTACCCCGCCGTCCTTCTCCTCGGAGGATTCCTGACGCGCTCCGACCGCCAGGCCATCGGCCGGCGCCTGCGCCGCTAGGGCGCCGAGCTCTCGGCGAGGTAGAGGCGCCAGCGGGAGGAGCGCGCCGCGAGCGGGCCTGATCTCCTTTCCGACGGCCCAGACCGGGACGATGTGCTCGCGCGGCACGTCGCTGTAGAGCGAGAGCGCGCCCTGCCACTGGCTCTCGGTCGCGACGAGCCCTCCCCGGGCGACTGCCCGCTGGGCGGCGGGTGCCATCCTCCGCTCCAGCTCGCTCGCCGCGCGACCGCGCCGCTCGATGAAGTCGCGGTTCTCGGCCTGCCGCCCGGCAACAACCGCGAGGCAGGCGAGGACGCCGAGCGTCAGCACCGGGATCCGCGCCCTCCCCGGTGCCTGCGCGAGCGCGATCGCGGCTCCGGCGGGCAGGAAGAGGAAGAGGCCGACGGCGTACCGTCCCAGCGGCTGCTCTCCGATCAATCCCAGCTGGAGCTCCACCACGAGCCCGAGCGCCATCGCGAGCGGGAACAGGACCGCACGATCGAGGGGGCACCGGCGCAGGCCGCCGACGAGCGCGGCGAGCGCGAGCGCGACGAGCGGCCAGCCCACGACCTTCGGGAGCAGAGGGCCGACGACGCCGGGAACGTCTTGGACCGGCACGCCCTGCACGCCGAAGCGGTCGATCGAGTGCGAGGCGTAGAGCGGGTCCCCGGTGGCGATCCAGTCGAACGAGAGCCAGACGGCTGCCGGGACGAGGACCGCGGCGACGGCGAGTGCGCGCTCTCGGGAGCTCGCGCGGCGCCAGGACAGGGCTGCGTTGATCGCCGCGAGCCCCCAGGCCTCCGGCCGCAGCAGGCCGGCGACGCCGAGGAGGCCGGCCGGGGGGCCCGTCCTCCCCGGGGCGAACGCGGCGGCTCCGACGACGCAGGCCGCGTAGGGGACGATGGAGTCGGCCGCGTAGCCGGCGAGAACGAGACCCGGCATGAAGAGCGCGAGCACGCCCGCGGCCGCCGCCGCCGGCCAGCCCGCGAACCGCTTCGCGAGTGCGGCTGCCGCGAGGACGGCGGCGAAGTAGGAGAGCGCCGCCCACGTCCCGAAGACGGCGACCGGGTAGCCGACGAGCTCGCCGATCGCGGCGACCAGCATCTCGAGCGGCTTCGGAACCGTGTAGTCGTAGGGCGTGTGGCCGAGCTCGCCCTCCGCGAGCGCGCGCTTTGCCCAGGCGAGGTAGGAGTACGTGTCGCTCGAGAAGCCGGCGCCGAATCGGCCGCGCACGAGGTGGAAGCCGATCGCGGCGAGAATCGTGAGTCCCAGGACCGCGACCGCGACCCTAACGGGCGTGGGCGCTTGCCCGGCCCCGGCCAGGCGGCCGAAACGCGGTCTCGCGGCCATCGCGGCGATACTAGATGCTTGACCGGCAATTCCCGCACTCGCGGCTGGCGGCTGCGACGCGGCGCCGGATCACCGCGCTCGCCCTTGCCCGTACTGACCGGTACGGGCTGCGGACGATCACGACGTCCGGCTTGGTCGCAGCCGTCCCCGACGAGCACGCGAACTACCGATCAAACATCTTGCCCGCGATGCGCCCGCTGACCGTCCTCGTCACCGCCGCCGGGGCGCCGGGGACGGCCGCCCTCCTGCGCGCGCTCCAGGAGAACGGGGAACGCGACATCCGTCTCGTCGGCTGTGACATGAGCGAGCGCTCCGTCGGCCGGTTCCTCTGCGACGCATTCGCGGTCGTTCCGCCCGGCGCCGACCCGCGCTTCCCGGGCGCCCTTATCGACCTCTGCGGGCAGGAGGGTGTGAACGCGGTCCTCCCCCAGTCCTCCCACGACCTCGCCGGTCTTGCAGAGGCGAAGGGAGAGCTCGAGGCCGCGGGGGTCGCCGCGCTCGTCAGCTCGGCGGAGACCGTCCGCCGGGCGAACGACAAGGCGGAGTGCTACCGCCTCCTCGGGGAGGCGGGCGTCCCGGTGCCCGCCTTTCGCCGGGCCAGTGGGCGGGAGGCGTTCGTCGCCGCCGCGACGGAACTCGGCTACCCAAAGTATCCCGTCTGCTTCAAGCCGGTCATGAGCTCGGGCTCCCGGGGCTTTCGCGTGCTCGACCCGTCCGTCGACCGCGAGCGCCAGCTCCTCCGAGAACGCCCGGGGAGCCTCGCCATGCGGCTCGAGGACGTGGCCGAGCTCCTTCCCGAGGACGGAGGCGACGAGCTCCTCGTCATGGAGCTCGCCCAGGGGGGCGAGCGCACCGTGGACGGGGTCGCCCGCGCAGGCCGGATCGTCCTCGGCCACCCGAAGACGCGCGAGGCGATGCGGGCCGGGCTGGCGATGTTCTTCCGGACGCTCGACGACCCCGAGCTCGTGGCGACTGCCGGCCGCGCCGTCGCCGCACTCGAGATCGAGCACTTCTTCAACGTCCAGCTCGTCGGCGACCTCGTGATCGAGGTGAACCCGCGCATCTCGACGGTCGTCTACCAGGAGGACCTGAACCTCCCCTACCTCGGCCTCAAGCACGCGCTCGGCGAGCTCTCTGACGACGAGCTCGCCGCGTTCGCTGCGCGGGTGCGCCCGACCCGCCGCGCGCTGCGCTACTTCGACCAGGTCGAGTGGGACGAGGCGGCATCGCGCCGTCCAGTACGGCCCGGGGGCCAGGTCTTCAGGTCGAAAGGGGTTCTGTCCTAGGAGCCGTTCAGCCAGGCGAGTACGGCGAGCACGCGCCGGTGGTCCTCCTGGCTCGGCGGAAGGCCCAGCTTCCCGAAGATGCCCGCCACGTGCTTCTCGACGGCGCGCTCGGTCACGACGAGCCGCCGCGCGATCGCCGAGTTGGTCCGACCCTCGGCCATCAGCTCGAGCACCTGCCGCTCGCGCGGAGTGAGGTCGTCGATCGCCCGCCGGCGGACGAGCAGCTGCCGGACGACCTCGGGATCGAGTGCGGTGCCATTGGCGGCCACCCGGCGCAGGGCGTCGACGAACTCCGCTCCGTCGGCGACGCGGTCCTTGAGCAGGTAGCCGAGCCCCTCGGACCGCTGGGCGAGGAGGTCGCGCGCGTACCGCTCCTCGACCGCCTGGGAGAGCAGGAGCACCTTCGCCTCGGGCTCGCGGTCGCGAAGCTCGGCGGCCGCCCGGACGCCCTCGTCGGTAAACGTCGGCGGCAGGCGCACGTCGACGACGAACACGTCGGGCGCGTGCTCCTCGGCGGCGCGGCGAAGGCCCTCCGCCGTCGGCACCGCGGCGACGACCTCGATCTCGAAGTCGGCGAGGAGTCGCGTGAGCGCGTCACGCAGGAGCCCCGAGTCCTCGACAATGACTACGCGCACGGGAGCACCACCGTGATCGATGTCGGCCCGCCCGGGGGGCTCTCGACGACGAGCGTGCCGCCGAGCGCGCCGACGCGGTCGCGCAGGCCTGCCAGACCCGAGCCGGAGCGCCCCTCGGCGCCGCCGACACCGTCGTCCCGCACCTCGACGACCAGGACGCCGTCGTCCCGGACGACCGAGACGGCCGCGTGGTCGGCTTCGCTGTGGCGGGCGACGTTCGTGAGCGCCTCCGCGACGACGAAGTATGCCGCCGCCTCCACCGGCTCCGGCGGGCGCTCCCCGATCTCCGACCGAAGCGAGACCGGGACGGGGGAGCGCACCGCGAGCGAGGAGAGCGCGGCGTCGAGGCCACGGTCGGTCAGCACGGCGGGATGGATGCCGCGCGCGAGGTCGCGGATCTCGACGAGCGCCTGCTTGGCCTCCTCGTGCGCACTGCGGACAAGCTCCGCGGCCTCCTCGGAGGAGCCGCCATCCTCGAGTCGCCGCCGCGCGCGCCCCAGGTCGACGGCCAGCGAGACAAGGCGGGCCTGGGCACCGTCGTGGAGGTCGCGCTCGATCTGGCGCCGGTCGCCCGCCGCCGAGGCGACGGCGAGGTCGCGCTGCTCGGCGTGGCGCGCCGCTGCGCGCTCGAGCTCGCCCCGCGTCGGGCCGAGCAAGGCCCGCATCAGGAAGACGTCGAGCGCGATCAGGCCGCGCAGGATCCAGGGCGTCAGCAGGACGAGCAGGGCTCCGCCGCCGACGACCCCGATCCATTCGAGGTGCGTGTCGAGCTGGTTCCCGTCCCAGAAGACGTCGCCCCGGTGGTCCGACGGGATCGCCAGGTACCAGATGGGCGCGGTCACGAAGGAGAGCGCGACCGACCAGAGCACGACCGCGACGATGAACAGGCCGAGACCGATCGGGAAGCTGAAGACGAGCAGGTAGACAAGGGCGCGCCAGGTCGAGAGGTCTAGCACGGGCTCGAGCAGCCGCCTCCACCACGACTGGTCGGACGGCACCGGTACCGAAGGACGCCCGGGAATCCGGGCGTCGACCAGCGCCCCGGCGACCTCGCGTTGTACCCGCCCGGCGATCCTCGCGAGCCAGAGGGTCAGCGCAAGGAGCGGGAGACCGACGACGAAGACGATCAGGCTGAGGCTCGTCGTCCCGAGCGTCAGAAAGATGGTGAACCACGCGACTCCGAGCGGGAGGGCCAGGAGGGCGTAGCCCGTCTCCTTCCACGTCCTCAGGCGGAAGGGCTCGGTGAAGAAACGTGGAACTCGCATCGCTCCGCCCACTGTACGCAGCCGCCTTCGCCGCCGCGATGGCGCCACCCCGTGTCTTCCGACTCGTGTTCTCCGAACCCGACCGGGCCGCTCAGCTAACCACGCGGTAGACCTCGAAGACCTCCGCGTAGTCGCGGTTCACGTTGATCCCGTGGGTTCGCGCGAGGTTCCAGATGTACTCCGGGTTCAAGTAGTTGCGGTGCTGCTGAGAGGCGTAGTGGGCGAGCGCGGCCACCTTCCTCCCGACGTGCCGCTCCTCGAGGCCGACGTAGGCCTGGTGGTCGAAGTTGAAGTTGTTCCACGGGATCTCGTAGCCGAGGACGGTGGTGCGCTTGAACGCACGCAGGCCCTCGGCGGCCACCACCTGGTGATCCTGGTGGATGTCGCGAAGGCTGGGCATGAAGACGGCGTCCGGCACCCATTCCTCCCAGAGGGCGATCAGGAGCTCGAGGATCTCCTGCCGGCGCTCGGGAAAGGCACGTACCTCGAAGTCGTGCACGACGAGGTTCTCCTCGGGGATGCCGATCTCGGCCGTCGCGGCCCGGACCTCGCGCGCGAGCGTGTCCGGCGGAAAGCCCTCCGGCAGCGACTTCGTGGCGATCGAGAAGGCCGCGTAGCGCACCTCCGTCCCGGCTTCGACGAGACGCGCCATCGTCCCGCCGCAGCCGAACTCGCCGTCGTCCGTGTGCGGTGCGAGCACCAGCGCGCGCTTCCAGCCGTCGATCATCCGATCACCGACGCGTGAGCATACGGGTCAGCGGTGCGCGCGGGCGGCTTCCAGCAGGCTCGTGACGCCGAACGCGGCGGCGGCGGCGAGCACGATCGCCCCGCCGGGCGGCAGGTCGGCGTAGTAGGCGACCGTCAACCCGGCGAAGACGGACGCGACCCCGATCCCCATAGCCAGGAGCACGGACGAGCGCATGCTCCAGGCCACGCGGCCGGCGGCGATCACCGGGAGGACCATGAGCGCGGCGATCAGGAGGATGCCGACGATCTGCATCGAGAGCCCGATCGTCAGTCCGGCGAGCCCGGCCACGAGCACGTTCAGCGCGGCGACCGGGACGCCGGCGACGCGCGCGCCCTCCTCGTCGACGACCACCCCCGCGAGCGCGCGGTAGAGGAGCCCGATCGTCACGAGCCCACCGACGCCGAGGACCGTCACGAGCACGAGGTCGCCCCTCGTCACCGTGAGGATCGATCCGAAGAGGAACGAGAAGAGGTCGACGTTGAAGGCGCCGGCGGAGGACGCGAGCACGACCCCGGCCGCGAGCCCGGTGTAGAAGAGGAGCGCGAGCGCCTGGTCTCCCGCGGCGCGGCGGCGGGAGCGAAGCCACTCCACGCCGACGGCGCCCGCCACCGCGGCCAGAAGGGCCGTCACGACCGGGGCGACGCCGAGCAGATACCCGACGGCCACGCCAGCGAAGGCCGTGTGCCCGATCCCGTCGCCGATCAGGCTCATGTTCCGCTGGACGAGGAAGAAGCCGACCGCGGGAGCGAGGAGGCCGACGACGGCCCCCGTCGCGAAGGCCAGCCGCATGAACTCAGTCTCGAGCATGGGCGTGCGAAGGGTCGTGCCACTCGGCAGGGAGGGTGCGCGGCGGCCCGTCGAAAACGATGCCGCCGCGCACGAGGACGAGCCGCTCGACGATGTCCTCGACCGCGCCGAACTCGTGCGAGACGTAGAGCGTCGTCACGCGGCGGTCGCGGCGGAGGCGGTCGAGGAGGCGGGCCAGCGCGTCCTGCGACTCGGCGTCGACGCCTGCGGTCGGCTCGTCCAGGACGAGCAGGGAGGGCTCGCCGGCGAAGGCCTTGGCGATGAAGGCGCGCTGCTGCTGGCCGCCGGAGAGGTTCCCGAGCGGGGCGTCGGCGAGCGCTGTGAGCCCGACGTCGGCGATCGCCTCGTCGACGATGGCCCGGTCGCCGCGCCGCAGCGGACCGAGCAGGCTGCCCCGGGCGAGCCTGCCTGCGGAGACGACCTCGCGGACGGTCACAGGGCCCTGGGTCCCGAGCTGGGCTCTCTGGGGGACGTACCCGAGCGCATCCCGACGGGAGAAGCTGCGCGCGGGCTCACCGTAGAGGCGCGCGGTGCCCGACTGAGGGCGTGCAAGCCCGAGCGCCAGGCGCACGAGCGTCGTCTTGCCCCCGCCGTTGGGGCCCGCGACGGCGACGAACTCCCCCTCCTCGACCGCGAGGTCGACGCCCGTGAGCACCGGCTGCCGGGGTCGGTAGGAGAAGGAGACGTCCTCGAGCTCAATTGCTGGATGCCTGGCATCTAGCGGCATCCGAGCCCGTCCCGCAGCGCCTCGAGGTTCGCCTCCATGAGGGAGAAATAGTCCTCCCCGCGGGCCAGCTCCTCCTCGGTCAGACCTTCGAGCGGATTCAGCACCGCCGTCTCGGCGCCGGCCTCGCGGGCGACCGTCTCGCCGATCTCCGGAGAGAGGAGCGTCTCGACGAAGACGGTTGCGACCCCGCGGTCGCGCACGAGGTCGGCGACCCGCTCCAGGTCGCGCGGGCGCGGCTCGGCTTCCGGAGAGATGCCGGTGATCGGGATCACCTCGAGGCCGTAACGCTCCGCGAGGTAGCCGAAGGCGTCGTGGGCCGTGACGAGCTCGTGCCGGTCGCAATCCGCAAGTCCCGCGCGATACTCCTCGTCGAGGGCGCGAAGCTCGGAGGCGAGCTGACGCGCACGTGCCTCGCCGCCCAGCTCGGCGCCGATCCGCTCCACGACCTGCGCAAACCGGAGGGGGTCGAGCCAGACGTGCGGGTCACCCTCTCGCAGGTCCTGGCCCTCGAGCAGGTCGATCGCGTCGCCCTCCGAGGACTGCGCCGCGTCCTCGAGCGCAGGCTGGAAATCCCTGCCGAGGTAGAGGACGACGTCCGCCGACTGCACCGCCTCCACGTCGCGCGGGGAGAGCTCGACGTCATGCGGCTCAGCGCCGGCGGGGGTGAGGTTGGTGACCTCGACGTCGTCGCCCCCGACGCTCTCGGCCGCGAACGCGAGCGGGTAGAAGCCCGCGACGACCTCGGTGCGCCCCGAAGCTTCGCCGGCTCCGCCGCTCGCGCAGCCGGGAACGACGACCGCGCCGATGCTGGCAATCATGAGAACGATTCTCGTTATCACAGCCTGCTAGCATAGCCGGATGTCCAGCATGGAGCAACGGACCCTCGCTGTCGGCCTCCTCGAGGGCGTCCACGTCCGCCCCACGCGCCAGCGCGTCCGTGTCCTTGCCGAGCTGATGGGAGAGCGGGACGATGTCACGGCGCAGGAGCTCCACGAGCGGCTCCGGGGCCGCGGCGAGCGGCTCGGGCTCGCGACCGTCTACCGGACGCTCGGCCTCCTGGCAGACGAGGGCGTGATCGACGCGCTCTCGCACCGCCCGGGTGAGCTCTGCTACCGCTGGTGCGGCGAGGAGCACCATCATCATCTGGTGTGCTCGGGCTGCCACCGCGTCGTCGAACTCCTCGACTGCGAGCTGGATCCGTGGCTCGAGCGCATCTCCCGGGCGCACGACTTCGTGACGACGGGCCACCGTCTCGAGGTCTCGGGGCTCTGCGGCGACTGCCGCTAGGCTTCGCGGGCGAGACGGATGGAGCGCGTCGAACTCGCTGAAGCGGCTGCGGTGGTCGGCGCTTTGGGCGCGCCGGCGCTCCTCCTCGCCCGCGCACGTCTCCACTTCCTCGCCGGGCTCGCGCTCCTCGCCGCGGCGGAGCTCGGCCTCGCGTTCGCGCTCGTCCCCGACCAGCTCGAGCTGATCGTCCGCTCGCCCGCCCGCCTCGCCGGCGCCGCGGCAGGGCTGGCCGCGATCGGGGGGCTGGCCGCGCTCTTCGGACGATTCCCAGCGGCGATCCCAGTCGCCCTCCTGGCGGCGGCGCCCATTCGCGTCCAGGTAGGGCTCGGGGGCGAGGAGGCGTTCCTCCTCCTGCCGCTCTACGGCGTCCTTGCGGCCGGGGCGCTCGGGCTCGCATTCCGCCTGGTACGCGGGGCGGAGCTGCGACCGATGCCCCTGTTCCTCGCCGCGCCCGTGGCGGCCTTCGTCGCGTTCGCGAGCCTTTCGCTCCTCTGGTCACGCGACCCGCGCGAGGGAACGATCGACCTGCTCTTCTTCCTGCTCCCCTTCGCGGGGCTCCTCGCCGTCGTCGCCCAGACCGTGCTCTCGGGCGCGGTCTCCCGCGCGCTCGCCGGAGTTCTGCTTGCAGAGACGGCAGTCGTCGCCGCGATCGGACTCTGGCAGGAATGGACGCACACGCTCCTCTTCGCCGACGATCTCCAGTCCGCGAACGCCTACACCTCCTACTTCCGCGTCACGTCGATCTTCAAGGACTCCAGCCTGTACGGGCGCTACCTCGTGCTCGGCATCGTCGTCCTTGTCGTGCTCCTCTGGCTCGAGCGCATCCGGCCCGCGTACGGGCTCCCGCTCCTCGGGCTCCTCCTCGCCGGCCTCTACTTCTCCTACTCGCAGTCGAGCTTCGTAGCGCTCTTCGCGGCGGTCCTCGTCGTCGGCCTCGTGGCCGGCGACCGGGTTTCCCGCCGCGTCCTCGCCGCCACGACCGCCGCTCTCGTGCTCGCGGGAGTCGCGCTCGTCGCTGTCGTCGCGCAAGACGAGTCGGCGCGGCGCATCACGAGCGGGCGCGTCCCGCTCGCCTCGCTCACGCTGCCGGTCTTCCTCGACAACCCGGTAGTCGGCGTCGGGATCGGCGCGCAGCCGCGCGCGAGCAGCCGTCTCGAGGAGGCCCGGGAGCGGAAGCTCCGCAACGTCTCCCACACGACCGCCCTGACGGTGGCCGCAGAGCTGGGCGCCCTCGGCTTCGCGGCGTATGCGGCGCTCCTCGCCAGCGCCTTCGGCGCCGCTGTCCTCGCGATGAGGCGGAGGCGCGCTCTGGGCCTCTCGCTGCTCGGAGCCTTAACGGCCCTCGTCGTCCACTCCGCCTTCTACAGCGGCTTCCTCGAGGATCCGTTCACGTGGGGGATCCTGGGCCTCGCCGCCGCCTGCCTCTCGCTCCTCCCCGCGGACGAGCCGGTACGCGCGCCGGGGGGCGTGGGCGACCCGGAGGGCGACCCCGGGCTCCCTAGGCCAGAGGCGGGTGCCGCCGCCTCCAGAGGGGCGAGCGCCTGACGGCGCGGCCGGCCGCGCGCCAGGCGGCAGAGCGGGCGGTGTAGGAGGCAAGCGCTGCTCGCCCGCGCAGCCGATCCGTTCTCGACGGGCTCGGCCCGGCCTCGTAGTCGAGCTCCGCGAGGAGGTCGCCGGCGACCGCCTCGAACACCCTGACGTCCTCTTTGGCCATGTCCTGGCGCCAGTCGCGCACCCCGGGAGTCGGCTCCTGCAGCAACCGCTGTTGATGGGGCTTCTCCGAGACGTCGACCTCGCTCGAGTACTCGAGCATGGCTGGCTCGAAGCCGAGCCCGGCGAAGGCCGAGACCCGCTCCACGCTCGCCCGAGGCTCACGCACGAGGTGCTCGTAGCGCACCTCGAGGTAGCGGTCGCCGACCCGCGCGCCGAGGCCGCGGGCAGCGCGAACCTCCGTGAGCCACTGGCAGGCGAAGCCCGCCGCCGTCCGAGGGTGACCCCAGGCCTCGGTGACGATCCCGCGCGGCATCGCGAGGAAGGAGAGGGCGGCATCTCGCCCGTCGCGCACGAGCTGGACGTAGAGAGCCGTCGGGAAGAGCCGCTCGAGGAGCGGCAGGTGCTGCATGTACATCGGCGTCTTGTCCCCCCAGCGCGTCTTCCCGCGGCTCTCCGCGTAGGTCTCGTAGACCGCGGCGACCGCGTCGCCGAGGGGCATCCCGGGCCGGAGACGGGCGCGCACGGCCTCGACCCGGACGTCCCAGTCCGAGAGCGTGGGCAGGCGCCGGAGGTCGTCGACGAAGTCGTCGACGTCCACCGTGCTCCCGTGGCGGTCGGCGAGCTGAGGGACGAAGTAGGACTCGTCCGGGACCGCGAGCTCCGGGCTCCGGTCGAGAATGACCCGAAGGAGAGTCGTCCCCGAGCGGCGCACACCGAGGACAATGAGCGGCGGCGCGCTCACCGAAGAGCGCCGCCCACGAGGACGGTGGTCGGTCCGGCCGGCTCGGACAGGTTTCCAGCCCGGTCCTCGACCGCGACGGCGACCTCGTAGGTGCCCGGGACGAGGGTCTCCCACGTCAGCCTGCGCTCGCCGGGCCGCCCGGGCGGCCCGCGCTCGGCCGCCTCCCCGTCCACGAAGACGACGGGCGTCCCGAACTCGTTCGTGGTGAAGCGGATCTCGACCTCCTCGCCAGCGGCGACCGTTGTCGGGGAGACGTCCACGTCGCGGACGCGGGGCGGCTTCGTGTCCAAGCGGACGTCCACGGGGACGACGATCGTCCGCCGCTCGTTCAGCAGCCGCACCCGGACTCGGTAGGGGCCGTCGGGCACGACGGCGCCCTCCTCGTTCCGCCCGTCCCACTCGAACTCGATCCTCCCGGCCGGCCGGCGAGCGTCGGTGGCGAGCCTGCGGACCTCGTTGTCGTCGGGGTCGACGACGGCCACCTCGATGCGCTCGGGCTTCCTGAGCAGGAAGCTGAGGCTGACGGTCGCCTGCGGGCAGTCGCACTCCGGCGAGAGCCAGCGGTCGAAGCGCGCGACGCCAACCGGAGAGCGCTGGAGCTTGAGCCTCTCGGTGTAGCTAAAGGCCGCCACGCTGCCGACGAGGAGCGCCACGGTGAGCAGGGTCAGCCAGCGGCGTCGCACGGCTCGCGTCAGGTTCGGGGGCCCTCGACGCTCCGCACGAACCAGCTCGTCACCGCCGGCGGCCCCTCGACGCTCGACGTCGGTCCGTACGTGGGCACGCGCACGGCCGCGGCCGCGAGGCAGTGGCGACCGATGACGTCGAAGCTCACCCAGGCGACCCGCATGGCCCCGCGATTCTAGAGACGGCCGGGCATCTAGCCGGGGACGGCGAGCCGGACGCCCGCCAGGAAGAGGACGGTTGCCAGCGAGACGCGGATCGCGCGCTCCGGCAGGCGCACCGTCAACTGGCTCCCGATCAGGATCCCGGGAATGGAGCCGAGGGCGAGCCAGGCGGTGGCGTTGAGGTCGACGTTGTCCGCGGAGAGGTGCGCGAGGCCTGCGGCCCAGAGCAGGATCGCCGCGTGGAAGAGGTCGGTCCCGACGATCTTCGGCGCCGTGAGCGGGAAGAGCAGCAGGAGCATGAGACCGAAGAACGTCCCGCTCCCCACCGAGGTCAGTCCGAGGACGAACCCGCCCGTGACCCCGATGACGAACGCGAGGATCCGGTCACGGTTGGTCAGACGGTACGGCGAATCGTCGACCGGGCGAGTGTGGATGAACGTCTTCGCGAAGAAGCCGACGCCCCCGAGCACGAGCGCCACGCCGAGAATCCGGCTCGCAATCTCGTTGACTTCCTCCCCGTACCGGGCCTCGAGGAGCTCGACGACGTAGACCCCGGCGACGGACGCCGGCACCGAGCCGAGCGCGAGCCAGAGCGCGAGGCGCGCGTGGACGTTGCCGAGCACTCGGTGCCGGGCGGCGCCAATCGTCTTGAAGATGGCGCCGTGGAGGATGTCCGTGCCGACGGCGAGGACGACGTTGAAGTCGAAGACGAGGATGAGGATGGGCGTCATCAGCGACCCGCCGCCCATCCCCGTCATCCCCACGAGCAGGCCGATCAGGAGCCCCGTGAGGCTGAGCTCCCAGGTCATCGGCCGCGCGCCTCGCGGTCAGGCGCCGCGGTAGGCCTCGACGAGGATCTCCGCAACCTCAGGGCGCGTGAACTCCTCGGGCGGCAACTGGCCCTCGGACAGGAGCTCGCGCACCTTCGTCCCCGAGAGGAAGACGTGGTCGTCGCCCCCGTGCGGGCAGGTCTTGGCCGTCGCCATCTGGCCGCAGGCCTTGCACCAGAAGGAGTGCTCGAAGAACATCGGCTCGATGTCGAGCTCGTGCGGCTCGAGCTCGTCGAAGATGAGCTGCGCGTCGTACGTGCCGTAATAGGTGCCGACCCCCGCGTGGTCGCGTCCGACGATGAAGTGCGAGCAGCCGTAGTTCTTGCGGCAGATCGCATGCCAGATCGCCTCGCGCGGGCCTGCGTAGCGCATCGCCGCCGGGAAGGCGGAGACGACGACCCTGTCGGCCGGGTAGTAGTCCTCGGTCAGGACCCGGTAGGCCTCGACGCGCACGGCCGCGGGCACGTCGTCCGACTTCGTCTCCCCGACGAGCGGGTGGATGAGGAGCCCGTCGACGGTCTCGAGCGCGCACTTCGTCAGGTACTCGTGCGCCCGGTGGATCGGGTTGCGAGTCTGGAAACCGACGACGCGCTTCCAGCCGCGCTCGGCGAACAGCGCCCGCGTGTCGGCGGGGTCTCGGTGCAGCTCGGGGAAGCTGGGCTCGAGCCGTTCGAAGACGGTCACGGATCCCGCGAGGTAGAGGTCGTGCTGCGCGTAGAGGCGCGCAACCCCCGGATGCTCTCCGTCGGTCGTCCGGAAGCACCGTTCCGCCTCGCGCTCCTGGTCGTAGGGGTAGACGTCCTCGACGTCGAGCACGGCCAGCGCCCGGCCGCTCTCATCGGCGAGCGCGACGCGGTCGCCGTGCGGCACCTCGGCGACGGCCAGGCAGACCGGCAGCGCCCAGGGGAGGCCGTTGGCGAGCCGCATCGACTCGACGACGCTCTCGTAGTCGCCCCGCCCCATGAAGCCCTGGAGCGGAGAGAGCGCACCGGAGGCGAGCATGTCGAGATCCGAGAGCTCGCGCGAGCTCAGCGAGACGACCTCGAGCGAGTCGAGATCGTCCGGCCGGCCGCCGGCGCGCGGGGCGAGCACGCCCCCGTGCGGCCGGATCAGCTGGTCGGTCGCGACAGCGCTCACGGGCCCACCGGCGCGCCGACGAGCGCCAGCTCTTCGAGCTTCTCCACCACGATGCGGGCGCTCTCCTCGGGAGTCTCGGCCTCCGTGTCCACGACGATCTCGGGGCTCGCGGGCGCCTCGTAGGGGTCGTCGACGCCCGTGAAGCCCTTGAGCTCGCCCGCGAAGGCCTTCGCGTAGAGGCCGTTCACGTCGCGGCGGGCGCACTCGTCGACCGACGCCTTCACGTAGACCTCGACGAAGGCTCCGAACGGCTCGACGGCCTCGCGCGCCCTTCGCCGCGTCTCCTCGTACGGCGAGATGGCGGCGCAGATGACCGCGGCGCCGTGGCGCGTGAGCCGGGAGGCGACCCAGCCGATGCGCTCGATGTTCGTGTCGCGATCCTCCTTCGAGAAGCCGAGCCCCTTCGAGAGGTGCGTGCGAACGGTGTCGCCGTCCAGGTACTCGACGAGCTGGCCGCGCTCGTCGAGCGCAGGGCCGACGAGGTGCGCGATCGTGGACTTTCCGGAGCCCGAGAGCCCCGTGAACCAGAGCGTGAACCCGCCGCCGCGCGCGCGGTCGGACTCGGGGTGCTCGTGAGCAAAGATGTGATCCGTCATCGTCCTCCTCTGTCGGAGCTGTCCTCGACATGGATTCCGCACTCCAGCTTGTCGGAGCCGGCCCAGCGGCCCGCGCGCTCCTCCTCGTCCGGCCGCGTCGGCCGGGTGCACGGAATGCAGCCGATCGAACGGTAGCCCACGTCGTGCAACGGGTTGTAGGGAATGTCGTTGGCCATGATGTAGCGCCACACGTCCTTCTCGCTCCAGTCCGCCAGTGGCTGGATCTTCCAGACGCCGTAACGCTCCGAGCGCTCCACCTTCTTCGCGCTCGCACGTGACGGCGACTGCTCCCGGCGGATGCCGGAGACCCACGCGTCGTAGGGCTCGAGCGCGCTCAGCAGCGGCTCCACCTTGCGGATGTGGCAGCAGCGGTCGGGGCTCGTCTCCCACAGATTCGGGCCCTCGAGCTTGTGCTGCTCCGCGATGGTGATCACGTCGGGGACGATCAGGCTCAGCCCGTAGCGCTCGACGAGCCTCTCCCGCGTCTCGTAGGACTCCCTGAAGAAGAGCTGCGTGTCGAGCTCGACGATGTCCACGTCGAGCTCGAGCTCGGAGATCATGTGCACGAGCACCGAGGACTGCTTCTGCCATGAGCACGAGAGGCAGAGCCGTTCGCCGAACTCCTCGGAGGCCCAGCGGAGGACGTCCTCCGCCGGGAGCGCCTCGATCTCGGTCTCAGTCAGGGAGAGTCGCAGGCTGCTCACTGAGCAGGACCTCCTTGAGGGTGTCGGCGCGGAGCCCGAGGCGCAGCGTCTCGAGCGGGATGACCTCCTCGGGCGGAATGTTTCCGAGGTTGACCTCGGGCCCGAACTTGCGCACGAACCAGGCCTGAGCGGGCTTCATCGGCGCCTCGAAGATGATGTCGCCGAGTTCGATCTCGTGGACGATCTCGTCGATGAGGCCGGTCCGCATCTCGCCGGTCGGCCGATAGATGCCTGCCGTGCCTCCCTCACGTCCCTCGGTGATCACCTTCCACGCGCCGGCCTCGAGCTCCTCGCGCATCCACTCGACCCACTGGTACGGCGCATACACGATCTCCTCGTCCTTCGAGCCCACCTCGGACATGACGACGAAGTCGCTCGCGAGCTCGGCGATGAGCTCGAGCTTGCGCTCGCGCGGGAGGTCGATCGTCCCGTCGGAGACCTCGACGTGCGAGAGGCGGTTCTCGACCAGCCAGCTCTTGTACTCCTCCAGCTTGCCGCGCGCGACGACCGCCTCGAACAACGTCCCGCCGCAGACGACGGGTGTCTCGAACGAGCGGTAGAGGGCGATCTTCTTCTCCAGGTTTCGGGTTACGTACGACGTGCCCCAGCCGAGCTTGACGACGTCGACGTACTCGCCCGCGGTGTCGAAGAGGCCTTCGATGTCGCGCAGGTTCATCCCCTTGTCGATGACGTGCGTGAGGCCTTGCGCGCGCGGCTTCGGCGAGCGGGCCGGCACGTCGAGAAAGTGATCGGGCCTAAAGTCGTTCATAGAGCGCCTCCAGCTTCTTGCGGGCCGATTCCTGGACATCGTGGTAGAGCGAGCTGCCGTGCGAGTCGATCGCGACCGTGAGCGGGCCGAAGTCCTTGACGCGGAACTTCCAGAGGCACTCGGGCATGAGCTCCTCCCAGAAGACCTCCTCGATCTCCTCGATCTGAGTCGTCTCGAGGGCGGCCGCGCCGCCGACGATTGCGAAGTAGACCATGCCGTAGCGGCGCATCGGCACGATCGCCTCGTCGGGGAGCCCGCCCTTCCCGCAGATGGCGCGCACGCCGTAGTCGCGGCCGAGCGGCTCCGTGAAGCGCACCATCCGCGCGCTCGTGGTCGTGCCGATGCAGAGCTTCTCGTAGCGCCCCTCCCCGACCTTGCGGACGTTCGGCGCCGTGTGCAGGAGGAACGCACCGCGCAGGTCCATGGGCGGCTCGACGCCCTGGTCGAAGATCCTGATCTGCGTCCGGTCGCGGATGCCGACGATGTGACCGTCGACGAGGACGGAGTCGCCGGCGCGAAGCTCGCGGATCGCCTCCTCGGTGGTCGGGAACGTCAGGCGGTGCTCCATCACGCCTCCCGGTCGTAGTCGACGGAGCCATCGGGGGAGACGTGCGCGGTCGCGCGCCGCGCCGCCCAGCACTGGTAGTTGACTGCGACGGGGTTGAGAGTCATGTGGGTGTCCGCGTGCTCTACGTGGCAGTGGAGCACGGTGACGTCGCCCCCGAGGCCCATCGGCCCGATCCCCGTCTCGTTGAGGAGCCCTGTCAGCTCCTCCTCGAGCTGGGCGACGAGCGGGTCCGGGTTCCGCGTAGCCACCGGCCGCGCGATCGCCTCCTTGGCGAGGTGCATCGCATAGTCGGCCGAGCCACCGATCCCGACGCCGACGATCCCGGGCGGGCACGGCTTCCCGCCCGCCCCGACGATGGAGTCGAGCACGAACCGCTTGATCCCGGCGACCCCGTCTGCCGGCGTGCACATCTTCAGGAAGCTCATGCTCTCGGAGCCGGAGCCCTTGGGCACGCACTTGACGTCGAGCCCGTCCCAGCCGGGAACGAAGTCCCAGTGGACGATGGGCACCCGGTAGCCGACGTTCTGGCCGGTGTTCTCCCGCGTGAGCGTGTGCACGGTGTTCGAGCGCAGCGGGTGCTCGACCGTCGCGCGCTCGGTGCCGTCGTAGAGCGCCTGGTAGATGCGCGCCGGGTGCAGCGGGAAGTGCTCGCCGACGCGGCAGTAGTAGACGGCGATCCCCGTGTCCTGGCACACGAGGTTTCTCTCCTCCTCGGCCACCTGGACGTTGCGAAGGATTGTCTGGAGGACCCTCTGCCCCGGCACCGAGGTCTCGCGCTCGGCGGCGTCCGCGAGGGCGTCGCGGAGATCCTGCGGGATGTCCTTCAGCGCCCAGACGTAGAGATGCGCGGCAGCCTGCAGGACTGCGTCCTGCAGGCTGCTGACGGTTTCAACATCGGTCTTCATTACCTAGCCTTCTCGAATGCGGCCTTCCCCGCGTGTCGACCAAAGACGACGCATTCGAGAAGGCTGTTGCCCATCATCCGATTGCGCCCGTGCGTGCCGCCCGCGATCTCGCCGCAGGCGAAGAGGCCCTCGACGGTCGTCTCGCCCCGCTCGTCCACGACGAGTCCGCCGTTTTGGTAGTGGAGCACCGGGTACGTGAGGATCGGCTCGGCGAGCGGGTCGATCCCGGCGGCACGGTAGCGGCGGAGCATGTACGGGAGGGAGATCTCGGCGTCCTCGGCGGAGATCCGCGTCGTGTCGAGCCAGACGGCCGGACGGCCGTCGGCCGTCTCGACGCCGAGGCCCTTCTCGACCTCGTCGAAGATCGCCTGCGAGACCTCGTCGCGCGGGCCGAGCGAGTCGGTGAACTCCTCGTCCTCCGCGTTCAAGAGCACGGCGCCGTAGGCGCGGGTGGTCTCGGGGATGGAGTACCCCTGCATGCTCGCCGGCCAGGCGCCGCCGTTCGGGTGGTACTGGAGCGCGTCGAGGTCCCGCGCTTGGGCGCCGAGGGCGAGCGCGATCTGGGTCACCTCGCCCGTCGCGCCAGGATGGTTCGTGGAGAGCTCGCCGCGCTCCTCCGCCTCCCGGAAGCAGCGACCCCCGGCCGCGAGCACGACGGCCCCGGCCTCGACGACCCGCTCGCCGCAGCGGGCGCGCCAGTCGCTCTCCGTCCGCGCGAGCTCGGCGAGCGGCGATTTGGGGAGGGTGAGCGCGCTCGATCTCTCCACGGCCTCACGGAGCGCGCTCGTGATCGCGAGCCCCGTGCGGTCGCCGACTTGGAGCAGGCGCTTGCGGCTCGCGCCGCCGCAGCGCGCCAGGCGGTAGCCACCGTTCGACCTCGTGAACTCGACGCCCGACTCCTCCAGCCACTGAATCGTGCTGGGCGCCTCGGAGGTGAGGATGTGGACGAGCCGCATGTCGGCCGTCTCGTGAGAGCTCCGCCAGACGTCCTCGGCGTGAGCCTCCGGTGAGTCGTCCTCGCCGAAGGCCGCCTGGATCCCGCCCTGCGCCTTGGCCGAGTTGCAGGACTGGAGCGAGCCCTTCGCGGCGAGAGCGACGCGCGCACCGGCGCGCTCGGCGGAGACGGCGGCTGCGAGTCCGGAGGCTCCGCTCCCGACCACGAGCACGTCGACGGAGAGGCGGTCGGCGGCCACAGCCGGACTATACCACTCCTTCGCTAATTCTGATCATTTGCATAGCTTATGGCTGGATGGTGACGCCCGGCTCTCAAGGCGAGGGGAACGTCGGCCGATAGTGGAAGCGTGCTTCGCACCTTCGGCCTGATCTCCATGCTTGCGGTGGTCGCCGTCGGCGGCTACCTCTACGCCCAGTCGGCGCGCGAAGCCGTGCCGCCGTCCGGCGCCGGCGCCGTCCTGGATGCGGCCGAGCTGGCGGCGGCTGACGCAACGCTCCTCGCGGCCCGGACTAGCGTGGAGTCGTTCTTTCTGACGAACGGGACGTACGCCGGCGCGACCGTGCCAACGGGCGTCGTGCTCGTCGGCGCGACCGCCGCGTCCTACTGCCTCCAGACGGGATCCGGAACGGCGGCCCGCCACGTCGCCGGCCCAGGCGCCACACCCGCGCCGGGTCCCTGCCAGGCTCCCTAGATGCCCGAAAGCATCTAGCGTTCGCTGGGGGCGCTGGCGGCGACCTCGAGCGCACCGCGCCGCTCGGGATCCCGAACCCCCGGAATGAAGAGGAAGAGGATCGTGACGACGGAGGCGGCCACGCCTGCCGCCACGAGCGTCGTCTGGGCGCCGAGCAACGCAGACATCGGACCGGTGAGCGCGAAGGAGATCGGTACGAGGCTGGTGGAGACGAACCAGTCGAGGCTGGTGACGCGCCCGAGGAGAGTGGTCGGCACCAGCGTCTGCACCAGTGTCCCCCATACCACCATGCCGCTCGTGAAGAGAGCCCCCTCGACGAAGCTGATCGCCTGGAGCTGCCACACAGTGTCCGCGAGCCCGAACCCGACGAGCGCGAAGGACCCAACGGCCCAGGCGCAGTACATGAACGTGATGTGCCTCCGGGGCAGCCCGCGCTGCCCGAGGAAGAAGGCTGCGAGAAGCGACCCCACCCCGCCGCAGGCGAGGACGAGGCCGAAGTCGCCCGCGCTCCCACCGAGCTCGTTCCGCACGCGGAAGGGGATGAGCACCTCGACCGGGCCCCAGTAGGCGAGCAGGAAGACCGCGGCGCCGAGGAGCGTCGCCCACAGCCAGGCGTGGGCGCGGACGAACGTGAATCCCTCCCGCAGCTCGCGAAGCATCGACCGGCCGCCGTCGGCAACACGCTCGAGCGGTCGCGGGCGCATGAGGGAGATGGCCGTCGCCGAGACGAGAAACGTGGCTGCATCCAGAACAAACGCTTCGCCCGGTCCGAGGGTCGCCACGATCCAGCCCCCGAGCGCCGGGCCCACGAGGAGGAAGGCGAAGGGCCGGATGAACTGATCGAGCGAGTTCGCCTGCACGAGCAGGTGTCGGGGGACGATCTGCGGCACGACCGCGGTGAACGCCGGCCCGAAGAACGCCTCGCCCGTGCCGAAGACGGCGGCGAGGGCGATCAGGTGCCAGAGCTCGATCCCACCCGTAAGCGAGAGGACTCCGATCGTGCACGCGGCGAGAGCGCGCACGAGGTCAGCCCCGATCATGATCCGTCGACGCTCGACACGGTCGCTGACGACCCCGCCGAGAAGGACGAAAATCCCGACGGGGAGCGTCCACGCGACGCCAACGAGCGAGAGCGCTGTCGGCGAGTCTGAGAGGGCGTACACCTGCCAGGCGAGCGCGACGACGTAGACTCCGTCGCCGGCGAGCGAGACCGTCGCCCCCGCCCAGAGCAAGGCGAAGTCCCGGATCCTGAGCGGGCGCAGGATGCCCACGCGCGTCAGGAGCGCGCCCTCGGTCTCGGGTGTCGGCCGGAACTCCATGGTCTTCTAGTAGACCGTCTTCCTCCTCGAACGGCTGAAGCGCCGAAGCTCGCGCCGCGCGTCGGATCGTGCCCGCAGGTCGCCCTTCAGCTCGACGTGCCTCAGCTCTCGGAGGAGCTTGCGGTAGCTTCCGAGCCGCTCTTCATCGAGGCGGCCGTCCGCGAGCGCGGCCAGGACGGCACACCCGGGCTCGGTCTCGTGCGCGCAGTCCCGGAAGCGGCACTCCGCCTCGAGCGCGGCGACGTCCGCGAACGTCTCGCCGACGCCCGTGGCCACGTCCCAGAGGCCGAGCTCGCGCATGCCCGGCGTGTCGAGGACGAGCCCGCCCCGCGGCAGCGGCACGAGCTCCCGGTGCGTGGTCGTGTGACGGCCCTTGCCGTCCTCGCGCACCGCCTGCACCTCTTGCCGCTCCCACCCGAGGAGACGGTTCAGGAGCGAGGACTTGCCGACGCCCGAGGAGCCGAGAAGCGCGGCCGTCCGGTTCCCGGCGAGGTGCGGCAGGAGCTCCTCGAGGCCGCCTCCCTCCAGACAGCTGACGACGTGCACCGTCACCCCGAACGCGACCGACTCCACGTCGGCGACGGCCGCGTCGAGGTCCTCGGCGAGGTCGCTCTTGTTGAGCACGATCACGGGCTGCGCGCCACTCTC
>JAIBJN010000101.1 GCA_020029595.1 Actinomycetota bacterium
CCAGGCAAGAGGGGTGCGGGAGGCGCGCCAATTCCCGGCGACACCAACCCGGAGGCATCGGCTGGGCCGCAGAGCCGAAGTCTCCGGGTTGTCGCCTTTGGAGAAGGGGGGCATGCCCGAAGCGTCGGCGCTTCGGCCCATTTTCTCCATCCCCCGAAGCGGTGGCGTTGACCGCTCGTGAAGCGGTCATACGATCCGCCTACTTACCTCCTACCTGGACGGGGCCGCCTCCGGGACGGCGCCGGCCTCGACATGGCGGTGCGTGCGCACCGTCGTCACGGCGACGATCGCCGCCGCGAATGCGATGCCCGCGGCCACCAGAAGCGCGTCCTGGAAACCGGACACGAACTGCGCCGCAGCCTGTGGACTCCCGGGAGGGACTGTGACGTGCGCGACGACGATGGCGCCCATCACGGCGATCCCAAGCGAGCCGCCCACCTGGCGCATGCTGTTCAGGACAGCCGAGCCGACGCCGGCCTTGTCGACCGGGACAGAGCCCATCGCGGCGGAGGTCGTCGGCGTCATCGAGAGCCCCATGCCGATCCCGCCGACGAGAAGGCCTGGGAGGAGGTCCCAGAAGTCCGAGCCCGCGTTGAGCCTCGAGAAGACGAGCAGTGAGGTCCCGACGCAGATCATCCCCGCCCCCATGAGCCAGCGCGAGCCGACGCGGTCGGAGAACTTTCCGGCGGGAGGGGCGACGAGAATGATCAGCACGGTCATCGGCAGGAAGGTCGCGCCCGCCTGCGTGGGCGAGTAACCGAGGATGTTCTGCACGAAGAGCGAGACGAAGAAGAAGACGCCGAACATGGCCAGCGCGATGAGCATCATCGTCGCGTTCGCCCCCGCGAAGGTCGAGTTCCTGAACAGCCTGAGGTCGAGCATCGGGACGCGCTGGCGCAGCTCGAGGACGACGAACAGGGCGAGGGCGACAGCCGCGAGCGCGAAGAGCGAGAGGATGCGGGCCGAGGTCCAGCCGTACGTGTTCGCCTCGATGAGCCCGTAGGTGAGGGCGAAGAGGCCGACCGCCGACGTGACGAGCCCCGGCAGGTCGAGCCGCTGCTCCGCCGAGGTGTCCCGCGACTCGTCGATCACGAGCCGGGCGACCACGATGGCGACGATGCCGACGGGCACGTTGATGAAGAAGATCCAGCCCCAGTCGAGATGCTCGGAGATGACGCCTCCGACGAGCGGGCCGATCGCGAGCGCCATCGCCGAGACGCCCGCCCAGATCCCGATCGCCATTCCGCGCTGGCGCGGAGGGAAGGTCGCCGTGATGATCGAGAGCGTCGCCGGGTTCATGAGCGCCGCGCCCGCGCCCTGCACGATCCGGGCGGCGATGAGCCAATCCGCGCTCGGAGCCAGGCCGCAGGCGAGAGACGCCGCGGTGAAGATCGCCAGCCCGACGATGAAGATCAGCCGACGGCCGTAGAGGTCGGCCAGCTTCCCGCCGGTGAGCATGAGCACGGCGAACGTGAGCGCGTAGCCGTTCACGACCCACTCGAGCTCGGAGATCCCGATCCCGAGGTCGCGCTGGATCGACGGGAGCGCGACGTTCACGATCGTGTTGTCGAGCATGATCATGAAGAGGCCGAACGAGACCGCTCCCAGCGTCCACCACTTGCGGTTCTCCTGGGCGAGGATGCGTGCCTTCACGAAAGTTCCTCCTCGACGTTCGCGGTTTCCTGTTCACCGATCCTGCTCGGCGCGAGGCCGGAGACGAGCGTACCGACGAGCTCCTCGGCGAAGGCTCGGGGCGGCGCCGACTCCTTGGCGGCGAAGGCGCGCGCGAAGACCTGGTCCCGGGAAGCGCCGACGAGGATCGTGGCGACGATCTCGGGCTGCACCCCGCCGTCGATGCGCCCGAGCTCCTGCTCGGCCCGCACGTAGGCCGTGGCCGCCAGGAAGACGGCGACGGGACCGGTCTCCCGCTCCCGCACCCGCGCCTTGAAGCGTTCGAACACTGCCCGGTCGCCCAGGAGCGCAAGGAAGATCGGCTGGTTGTCGCTCAGGAGCTTCAGGAGCTCCTCCACCCACGGCACGAGGTTCGCCTCGACGGTGTCGGCGCCCGCCTTGACGGGCAGCTCGAGCAGGTCGGCAAACGACGGCTCGCGCTCGACGATGACCGCGATGACGAGGTCGATCTTGTCCTCGAAGTGGACGTAGATCGAGCCCTCCGCGCAGCCGGCGGCCCGCGCGATCTCGCGCGTCGTCGCGCCGGCGAGGCCGTGCTCCCGGATGAGCCGGTCGGCCGCTTCGAGGATGCGGCGCCGCAGGGGCGGCTTGGTCTCGGTCGCGTCGATCATGAGTGAGCGATCGCTCATTATGGGTGAGCGTTCACTCACTGTCAAAGAGCATCCACCACAACCCGTCTTCGTAGACTTGGCGACGCCATGGCCGAGGTCGTCTGGACGCCGGACGAGGAGACGCTCGAGCGCGCGAACGTCGTCCGCCTCCTGCGGAGGCACGGGCTCGGGAGCTACTGGGAGCTCGTTCGCCGCTCGCAGGACGATCCGGCCTGGTTCTGGGCCGCGGCGATCGAGGACCTGGGCGTCGAGTTCTCCCGGCCGTGGGAGCGGGTCTACGACGACTCGCGCGGCCCAGAGTGGACGACCTGGTTCGTCGGCGCGACGCTCTCGATCGCACGCAACTGCGTCCACCGGTGGGCCGAGAGGACGCCCGAGAGGGTCGCCGCCGTCTTCGCGGGCGAGGACGGGTCGCGGCGAGAGTCCACCTTCGCCGAGCTCTCGCAGGACGTGACCAGGCTCGCCGAGGGGCTCGTGCGCCTCGGCGTCGAGCCCGGCGACCGAGTCGCCGTCTACCTGCCAATGTGCCCCGAGGTCGCGGTCGCCTCGCACGCGTGCGCGCACATCGGGGCGGTGCAGGTGCCGCTCTTCTCGGGCTTCGCCGCACCCGCCGTTCAGGAGCGGCTTCGGGACTCGGAGGCGAAGGTCGTGATCACGGCCGACTACTCCCTGCGCCGCGGCAGCCGCCTCCCGATGCGCGAGACCGTCGAGGAGGCCGCGCGCGAGGCGGCCTCCGTCGAGCACGTCGTGACCTGGTCGCGCGACGAGGGCTGGGGAGAGATCGTTGACGAGAGCCCGGGCGAGCTGCCGCCGCTGGAGGTCGACGCCGAGCATCCCTACCTGCTCACGTACACCTCGGGCACGACCGGGCGGCCGAAGGGGATCCTCCACGTGCAGGGCGGCTTCCTCGTCTCGATCGCGCGCGAGGTCGCCTACCAGGCGGACGCACACCCGGAGGACGTGATTCACTTCGCCACGGACATGGGCTGGATCATGGGCCCGTGGACAGTCGTCGGCGGCGGCGCCCTCGGCTGCACGCTCGTCTTCGCCGAAGGCGCGCCCGATCGGCCGGCGGACCGGCTCTGGCGACTCGTCGAGCGCGAGCGCGTCTCGGTGCTCGGTCTCTCGCCGACGCTCGTGCGGGCGCTCATCCACCACGGCGTGCCCGAGACAGACCTGTCCTCCCTGCGAACGATCGTCACGACCGGCGAGCCGTGGAACCCCGACCCGTACAGGTGGCTCTTCGAGCACGTCGGAGGAGGACGCCGCCCGATCATCAACTGCTCCGGCGGCACCGAGGTGGCCGCCTGCTTCCTCTCGCCCACGCCGGCGATCCCGATCAAGGCGTGCTCTCTCGGCGGCCCGGCGCTCGGCATGGCGATGGACGTCGTCGACGCGGACGGCCGCTCGCTCGTCGGCACCGGCGAGGTCGGCGAGCTGGTCTGCCGCAGGCCCTTCCCCGGGATGACTCGCGGCTTCTGGCGCGACCCGGAGCGCTACCTGGACACCTACTGGCGCCGTTTCCCGGGCGTCTGGGTGCACGGGGACTGGGCTTCCGTGGACGAGGACGGCTACTGGTTCCTGCACGGGCGCTCCGACGACACGCTGAACATCGCCGGCAAGCGCATCGGCCCCGCGGAGATCGAGTCCGCCGCCGTCGCGCACGCCGCGGTCGCCGAGGCGGCGGCCGTCGGGGTCCCGCACGAGGTCAAGGGCGAGGTCGCCTGGGTCTTCTGCGTCCTCGCGCCCGGTTACGAGCCGAGCGAGGAGCTCGCCGCCGAGGTGTCCGAGCGCGCCGCCGCCGAGCTCGGCAGGGCGTTCCGGCCGGACCGCGTCGTCTTCGTTCCCGGGCTCCCGAAGACGCGGAGCGCGAAGATCGTGCGGCGCGCCGTCAAGGCGACGGCCCTCGGCAAGGATCCGGGCGACCTTTCCTCCGTCGAGAATCCCGAGGCATTGGAGGCGATTGCTCGCGCCGTCTGAGTACGAGGGGACGCCGACCCGCGGCTACCTCGACACCGCGACCTACGGCCTGCCGCCGCGCTCGACGCTCGCGGCGCTCGACGAGGCGCTCGAGGGCTGGCGAACGCGCCGGCGCTGGCGGGACTGGGAGGAGGACGCGGAACGATGCCGCACGCTCTTCGCAGGACTCATCGGCGCGCGGGGGGAGGACGTTGCCCTCGTGACCGCGGCGTCCGTCGGGGCGGGCCTCGTGGCGGCGAGCCTCCCGGCCGGGCCGGGCGACAACGTCGTCCTCTACGAGCGCGACTTCACCTCGGCGATGCTCCCGTGGAGCTGGCTCGCCACGCGGGGCGTCGAGCTCCGCCTCCTCCCGCTCGAGGGGCTTGCCGCGGGCGTCGACGAGCGAACGGCGCTCGTGTCGGTCAGCCTCGTCCAGTCTGCGGACGGTCGGGTGGCCGACCTCGACGCGCTCCGGAAGACAGGCGCGCGGCTCTTCCTGGATGCGACCCAGGCGGTCGGGACCTTCCCCGTCGACCTCGACGGCGTCGACTACCTCGTCGCGCACGGGTACAAGTGGCTCCTCTGCCCACGCGGGCTCGCGTTCCTCTACGTCCGCCCCGACCGGCGCGCGGAGATCGAGCCCTGGACCGCCGGCTGGAAGTCGCGGAGGGATCCGTACGCGGACTTCTACGGTTTGCCCGAGCTCACCGACGACGCCCGTCGGCTGGACGTGTCCGTCCCCTGGTTCCCCGCCGCCGGCGGGCGTCCGAGCCTCGAGCTCTTCGCCTCGCTCGGGGTCGAGCGGATCGCCGCCCACAACCTCCGCCTCGCGCGGGCACTGGCCGGAGAGCTCGGCCTGCCCGAGCCGGCGTCCCCGATCGTGCGGCTACGCGTCGACGACGCCGACGCCGCTGCCGAGCGGCTGCGGGTCGCGGGCGTCGCCTGCGCTCTGCGGGCGGGCTCAGTCCGCCTCTCGTTCCACCTCTACAACCACGACGAGGACGTCGAGCTGGCGGCGGCCGCGCTCCGGCCGGCCGGCGTGGGAACGGCCAACTAGCCAGGCCCGGCGTCCACCTCGCTATGTTGTACTCTCGCGCGTGATCCGTCTGATCGTCCGCACCGCCGTGGCGGTGGCCGCGAACGCCGTCGGCCTGATCGTCGCGGCGCTCGTCCTCGACGGAATGGACATCGACGTGGCGTCTTTCATCATCGCGGTGATCATCTTCACCATCGTGTTCGCGCTGATGCTGCCGTTCCTGGCGAGCCAGCTCCGGAGGAGGGGCTCGTCCGCGCTCGGAGGGGTGGCGCTGATCGCGACGCTCGTCTCGCTCATCATCACCGACCTGGTCTCCGACGGGTTCTCCATCGACGGGATCGGGACGTGGATCGCTGCGACCTTGATCGTCTGGGCAGGGTCGCTCCTGGCGGCATTCGTCCTGCCCTATCTCGGCCTCAGGAAGTATCTCGAGGAGCGCCCAGCCTAGCCAGGATAGGAGCGAATGCGGCTCGAGGAGTTTTCGCCCTCTAGTCGTAAACCGCTAGAATGAGAGCGATGCGGCTCGCGCTCGCACAGATCAACACCATCGTCGGCGACCTCGACGGCAACCGCGACCGAATTCTCGCGCGTCTCGAGGAGGCGCGGACGGCCGGGGCCGACCTGGTGCTCTTCCCCGAGCTCGCCGTCACTGGCTACCCGCCCGAGGACCTCCTGCTCCGGCCAGACTTCCTGCGAGCGGCTGCGAGGACGCTCGACGAGATCGCCGCGGCCACGACCGGGATCGCCGCACTCGTCGGCTTCCCGCACCTCGACCGCGACCTCTTCAACGCCTGCGGCGTGTGCGTGGACGGCGCCGTCAAGGCCGTCTACCGCAAGCACTTCCTCCCCAACTACGGCGTCTTCGACGAGGACAGGTACTTCCAGTCGGGCCGGGATCTCGTCCTGCTCCGCTGCGGCGACGCGCTCGTCGGCCCGACGGTCTGCGAGGACATCTGGCAGCCCGGCCCGCCGGCGACTGACCTCGCGCTGGCGGGCGCGCACGTCATCGCCAACATCTCGGCCTCTCCGTTCCATCTCGGCAAGGGCGTCGAGCGCGAGCAGATGCTCGCGACGCGGGCGCGAGACAACTCGTGCTGGATCGCCTACGCGAACGCAGTCGGCGCAC
>JAIBJN010000102.1 GCA_020029595.1 Actinomycetota bacterium
GGCACGCACATGGACGCGCCCGGGCACTTCGTCCTGGGCGGGCGGCTCTCGCCCGAGATCACGCCGCAGGAGCTGATCGTGCCCATCGTCGTCGTCGACATCTCCAAGCGCGCGAAGGACGATCCGAACGCCATGGTCGAGGTCGACGACCTCAAGAGGTTCGAGCGGAAGCACGGCCGGATCCCGAAGGGCGCCATCGTGGCGATGGACTCCGGCTGGGCGGACAAGGTCGACGATCCGCTCGAGTTCAAGGGCGGGCCGGCCTTCCCGGGCTACAACTTTCCGGGCTTCAGTAACGACGCCGCGATGTGGCTCGACCAGAACAGGGACGTGACCGGAATCGGGGTCGACACGATGAGCCTCGACCCGGGCAACTCGTCGACGTTCGCGGTCCACGTCAACTTCCTGGCCACGGACCGCTACGGCCTCGAGAACCTGAACAACCTCGACAAGATCCCGCCGAGCGGTGCGACGGCCTATGTCGGGCTCATCCCCTGGGAGGAGGGCTCCGGCGGCCCCTGCCGCGTGATCGCCACCTGGTAGAGGTCGAGGGGGCCGGCGTCGGCCGGCCCCCTCGCACGTTCGAGCTACGCCTTGGCGACGGTCTTGTTCGCCTTGCGCGCGTAGCGCTTGATGAAGGCCTCGACCAGGTCGCGCGCCTCGTCGTCCTGGACCTGCTTCGGGGGCGATTTCATCAGGTAGGCGCTCGGGCCCTCGAGGGCGCCGGACACTCCATTCAGAAGCGCGAGCTTCGCCAGGCGAACGGCGTCGATGACGATGCCGGCCGAGTTGGGGGAGTCCCACACCTCGAGCTTGAGCTCGACGTTCAGCGGCACGTCGCCGAAGGACGTGCCCTCCATGCGGATGTAGGCCCACTTGCGGTCCGTGAGCCACGGCACGTAGTCCGAGGGGCCGACGTGGACGTTCCCGGCGCCCATGTCGTAGTCGAGCATGGACGTCACCGCGTTCGTCTTGGAGATCTTCTTCGACTCGAGGCGCTCGCGCTCGAGCATGTTGAGGAAGTCCGAGTTCCCGCCGACGTTCAGCTGCATCGTTCGGTCGAGGTGGACGCCGCGCTCGCGGAAGAGCGTCGTCAGGACGCGGTGGGTGATCGTCGCGCCGACCTGCGACTTGATGTCGTCGCCGATGATCGGGAGCCCGTGCTGCTCGAACTGCTTGCCGAAGTAGCCGCCCTTGGCGATGAAGACCGGCATGCAGTTCACCATCGCGCACCCGGCCTTGAGGATCTGCTCCGCATACCACTTGGTCGCCTCCTCGGAGCCGACCGGGAGGTAGTTGACGACCACGTCTGTGTTCGTCTCCTTGAGGATCTCGACGACGACGTCGGTGTCGCCGGGCGCCTTCTCGACTATCTCGGAGAGGTACTTGCCGAGCCCGTCGTGCGTCATCCCGCGGGAGACCGTGACGCCCGTCTTGGGGACGTCGGCGAACCTGTAGGTGTCGTTCGGGTGGGCCCAGATGGCGTCGGCGAGGTCCTTGCCGACCTTGTCCTTCGTGACGTCGAAGGCGGCGGTGAACTCGATGTCCCGCACGTGGTAGCCGCCGAGGTCGACGTGCATGAGCCCGGGGACGAAGCTCTCCGGGTCCGCGTCCTTGTAGTACTCGACTCCCTGGAGGAGCGAGTTGGCGCAGTTGCCCACGCCGATGATCGCGACGCGGACCTTCTCCTCGGACCTCACCTTGCCGTTCGCCTTGCCGTTCGTCGGAGCCATGGGTTCCTTTCTCTCTGCTAGCGGACCGGCGAGCCGTTCGGATAGCACGCTGATGACGATCGCATTGATGCTGCTAGCAGAACGGTCGGCCTCGCGCCTGAGCTCGGCCTTCAGCTCGCGGGGGATGCGCAGGAGGACGGCGCCGCTCGCGCCGGGCCTAGCGCCGCCGCGGCGGCCGCTCGGCTCGAACCCGACGCCGAAGTGCTCGGCGAGGATGGAGACGGCGACGTCGTTCATCGTCCCGCCGCGCCGCCCGACCTCGCGCGCGAGCGCCCGCTTCACCTCGGCGGGCATCCGGACGAGCAGGCTTGTTCTGCTAGCAGCCATATGACTGCTAGCAGAGTATCAGGGAGAGCGGAGCTGTGCGCGAACTGATAGCACTCGCTGCAGCACCGTGATCCACGCGGTGAGGGCGAGCAGCGCGATCGCCGCCGGGAGGACGAGCTCGTGGAGCGGCGCGAGCCCGAGGCCGACAGAGAGGACGACGACCCGCTCGGCACGGCTCCCGATCCCGACGTCGCCCTTCAGCCCGAGCGCCTCCGCGCGCGCCCGCGTGTAGCTGACGAGGAAGGAGCCGGCCATCGCCGCGAAGGCGAGCGCGACGCCCCACTCGCTCCCCTCGCGCATGAGGACGAGTCCGATCGCCGCGATCATGAAGGCTTCGCCGACACGGTCGACCGTCGAGTCGAGGAAGGCGCCGAACGGCGTTCCCTTCCCGCTCCGGCGCGCGAGCGCCCCGTCGAGGATGTCGAGCACGCTCCCGACGACGAAGAGCGCGCCGCCGAGGATGAAGAACCAGTGGGAGAGGTACTCGAAGTAGACGGCGACCGCGCCCGCGATGCAGAGGCCGACGCCCGCGACGGTGAGGGCGTCCGGCGTCAGGCTCGTCCGCTCGAGCCCGGCGATCGACCTGCTCGCGATGCGGCGGGCCCCGTCCTGGTACGTCCGCTTGGTGCGCTCTGCTTGCTGCGGGTGACTCACGTGGCCCGCGAGGCTACCACCGACGGTGACCGCAGCGGTAGAGCGCAGGGGAGAGGGCCGGACGGCCTTCCTGCGCCCACGAGACGATCGTCGCGCCCACGAGAGCCACGCCGACTCCGGCCACGATGTCGAGCCAGAAGTGGTTCCCGGTCGCCATCACCGAGAACCAGACCCAGGTCGGCCAGAACGTCCAGAGCACGGCTGCCCAGCGACTCTTCACGAGCGTGGCCATGGCGAAGCCGATGATGAGCGCGTCGGCCGCGTGGACGCTCGGCATGGCCGCGAACGGGTTCGAGGCGAGCTCGATCAGGCCGCTGCCGTGGTTGACCGCCGAGGACTGGGCGAGCGTGTCGACGAAGCCGTGCTCCGGGAACATGCGCGGCGGCGCCGTCGGCATGAGCACGTAGCCGACGAGCGCGAGCAGGTTCGCGGCGAAGACCCAGTTCCGGACGGTGACGAAGGCGTCGTTCCGGAAGAAGTAGATCCAGAGGAGCGACAGCCCGAGCACCGGGAACTGCGAGAGCCAGTACGTGAGGTTGACGGCCTCGAGCCCGTAGTCGCCGGCGTGCAGGACGGTCCGCTGGATGTCGACCTCGACGAGGGCGTTGAACGCCCGCTCGGCGTCGATCACGGTCAACCCGTTCTGGATCGCCTCGAGCGCGCTCCGATCCGCGATCCCGCGCGCGACCTGGTAGACGAGCCCGAACCCGAGCCAGAGCGAGAGCTGGAAGACGAAATCCTTCCAGCCGCGCGGAAGAAGGCGGCTGACGGCGGTCACCTCGTGAGTCTAGCGACCGTGTCGGTTCGGTTTCCCCCCGGTTTTCAAGTGGTGTTCGGCACGAGTTGGAACCCGCTAGCCGCCGATGTAGGACATCTCGACCTTGGGCAGGTCGGCTGTCTCGGCGGAGCGGAGCTCCGAGTAGCGGTCCGTGCGCGCGTTCCAGACCGCGCCGATCGCCGCCGTCAGCTCCTCGTCGGAGGCCCCGCCGCGGACGAGCGCGCGGAGGTCGTGGCCGCGGACGGCGAAGAGGCACGTGTAGAGGTGCCCGTCCGCGGAGAGCCGGGCCCGCGTGCAGTCGCCGCAGAAGGGCTGCGTGACGGAGGCGATGACGCCGATCTCGCCGCTCCCGTCGCGGTAGCGCCAGCGGTTCGCGACCTCGCCGCGGTACGCCGACTCGACCGGCTCCAGGGGGTGCTCGGCGTCGATGGCGGCGACGATCTCGCGCGCCGGGACGACGTCGTCGAGCCGCCAGCCGTTGGTGTGGCCGACGTCCATGTACTCGATGAAGCGCACGACGACGCCGGTGCCCCGGAAGGCGCGTGCCAGGGGGAGGACCCCGTCCTCGTTGAGGCCGCGCTTGACGACGACGTTGACCTTCACGGGCCCGAGGCCGGCGGCGAGCGCCGCGTCGATCCCCGCGAGCACGCGGTCGACCGGGAAGTCGACGTCGTTCATGGCACGGAAGACCTCGTCGTCGAGCGAGTCGAGGCTGACGGTGATGCGGTCGAGGCCCGCGTCCTTGAGGCCCTGCGCCTTCTGGGCCAGGAGCGCGCCGTTCGTCGTCAGGGTGAGGTCGAGCCCGGAGATGCGGGCGAGCATCGCCACGAGCGTCTCGACGTCGCGCCGCACCAGCGGCTCCCCGCCCGTGATGCGGATCTTCTCGACCCCGAGACCGGCGAAGATGCGGGCCAGGCGCTCGATCTCCTCGAAGGTCAGGAGCTCGGCGCGGGGGAGGAACGGGTAGTCGCGTCCGAAGACCTCTTTCGGCATGCAGTAGACGCAACGGAAGTTGCAGCGGTCCGTGATCGAGATCCGGAGGTCCCGGATCGGCCGCCCCAGCCTGTCGGCGAGCCTCTCCACCGAGCAAGCGTAGCTCACGGGTCGTGTCCCCACCCGACTTCGACGGCGATCAGGGTGGCTGATCGAAGCGCCCGGAAACTCGACTTGAGCTGATCGTCCCGCGACGGGCATGCTGCGGATGTGGCGGCCCGGTACAGCCCACGGGTGTGGCTCGCCCTGGCGACGATCTACGTCGTCTGGGGCTCGACGTTCATCGCGCTCGCGATCACCGTTCGCGACCTGCCGCCGCTCCTCTCCATGGCGATCCGGCACCTCGTCGCCGGCGCCGCCCTCCTCGCGTGGGCGCTCCCGCGCGGCGACCGCGAGGGCGACAGGATCGGCAGCTCGCAGATCGTCGCCGGGTTCGTCTTCGGCGGCCTGCTCTTCCTCCTCGGTCACGGCAGCCTCGCGTGGGCCCAGCAGACCGTGCCGGCCGGCGTGGCCGCGCTCCTCGTCGGGAGCATCCCGATCTGGATGGCGCTCCTCGACCGCGTGGTCTTCGGCCGCCGGCTTCGTTCCTCCGCCTACCTCGGCTTCGCCCTCGGCTTCGTCGGGGTCGCCTTCCTCCTCGACCCGTTCGGAGAGGGCTCCATCGATCGCGTCGGCGCCCTCGTGATCATCTTCGGCGCCCTTTGCTGGTCGGCGGGCTCGCTCTACTCCCGGGGCGCGGCGCTCCCGAAGCGCCCGCTCGTCTCGGCCGGGCTGGGCGCGCTGTGCGGCGGCGCCTTGCTGCTCGTCGTCTCGATCGCCGGCGGGGAGCTCGGCGAGGCGACCTGGTCCCGTGAGTCGCTGCTTGCCCTGGGCTACCTGGTCGTCGTCGGGAGCCTCGTCGGCTTCAGCGCCTACGTCTGGCTGCTACGCGCGGCGCCGACGTCGCTCGTCGCCACGTACGCCTACGCGAACCCGATCGTCGCGGTCGCCCTCGGCTGGGCCCTCCTCGGCGAGCAAGTCACCCTTCAGATGGCCGTCGCCGGCGCGGCGATCGTGGTCTCCGTCGCGCTCATCCTCCGCGCGAGCGGAGCGGCCGTGGAGCCCGGCCGCGGCCTGCTCCGGCGAGGTGCCCCGGCGGCCACTCCGCTCCCGGAATCCACGCACTGAACCGGCGGATCGGATAGAACCGGCCTCCGTGGATCAGGCCGACACGCCGCTTGCGGACGCCGCCGCCGCCTTCCTCGGCGACGCCCGCATCACACCCTTCACCACGCCGGGTCACAAGCGGGCGCCGCATCTCGTGGACGAGTTCTTGCGCCTCGACCTGCCGCTCTCCTCCGGCGCCGACGACCTCCACATGCGCTCGGGCGTGCTCGGCCAGGCCGAGCGCCTCGCCGCCGAGCTGTGGGGCGCGGATCTCTGCCGCTTCTGCGCCAACGGCTCGACGCAGGGGAACCAGGCGCTCTCCCTCGCGCTCGGGCGGCCGGGCGATCGCGTCGTCGTCTCGCGGAGCCTGCACAAGTCGGTGCTCGCGGGGCTCGTCCTCTCCGGGCTCGAGCCGGTCTGGGTGCGGCCGGACGTCGACAGGGCGACGGGGCTGCCACTCGCGCTCCCGCCGGAACGCGTGGCTGCGGCCTTCGCGGAGGCTCCGGATGCGTGCGGCGTCTTCCTCGTCGAGCCGAGCTTCGTCGGCGTCCTCTCCGACGTCGCCGCGATCGCGGAGATCGCCCACCGCGCCGGCGTCCCGCTCGTCGTCGACCAGGCCTGGGGCGCGCACCTCGGCTTCCACCCGGACCTGCCGCCGCACGCGCTCGCAGCCGGCGCCGACGGCTTCGTCGCCTCCGCGCACAAGACGCTCGCAGCCTTCACGCAGAGCGCCTATCTCCTCGCTCGCGGAGGCCTCCTCGACCTCGAGCGCC
>JAIBJN010000002.1 GCA_020029595.1 Actinomycetota bacterium
GCTAGCTCCCCTGGACGACGACCTTGGTGAAGTCGATCTGATCCAGCGGGCTGATGAAGAACGTGTCCCGAACCGCATCGTTCTCGAGGTTCGGGTACGTGTACCACATGATCGGCGTGAGCGGCACCTCGCCGTCCTCGTCGAACATGATCCCCTCCATCTGCCGGTAGAGCTCCCAGCGGGCATTGGCATCCGCTTCGGACTTCGCCTGCTCGACGAGGGCGTCGTAGTCCTTGTTGCACCAGTTGGTGTTGTTGTTGCCGGAGTCACAGGTGAAGAGCTCGAGCCCGTTGATCGCATCCGGGAAGTCGTAGATCCACCCGAGGCGGTAGACGTCGACGGCCTTGTTCGGGGGAGGCCCGAGGAACTCGAGGTACTGGGCCCACTCCTGCGCCTTGATCGTCGTCTCGACGCCGAGCTCCTTCCACATGTCCTGCACGGCCACGGCGATCTCCTTGTGGCCGGGCGCGTCGTTGTGGAAGAGATTGATCTTCGAGTGCGGGTTCTGCACCTCTGCGTAGAGCGCCTGCGCCTCCTCCATGTCGCCTTCGGGGGGCAGCCACGGGGAGTTCGGGTTGATGACGTCGAACCCTTCGATCCCCTTCGGGGTCATGCCCGTCGCCTGGTCGCGACCGGTGCGGTCGATCTCGTCCGTGATGATCTTCCGGTTGATCGCGAGCGAGAGCGCCTTGCGCTCGTTGACGTCGCTGATGTTCTTGGTGTTGAAGCCGTAGTAGTACGTCCCGAGCGCGGGATACTGCTCGTAGTACGGTTCCGTCTTCAGCCGCTCGATCTCCTCAGGCGGGAGGCCGGCCCCGTCGAGGGCGTCGATCTCGCCGGCCTCGAAGGACTGCACGCGGGTCGTGCCGTCGACGATGATCGGACCCTCGATGCGCTCGAGGCTGACGTTGGCCGCGTCGCGATAGTTGGGGTTCTTCACCATGTTGATCGACGCGTCATGGTCCCACGACTCGAGCATGAACGGGCCGTTGGTGACGATGTTCTCCGGGTCCGTCCAGTTGTCGCCGAACTCCTCGACGGTCGCCTGGTGGACCGGCAGGAACGAATGGTGCGAGGCCTGCTGAACGAACCACGGCTGCGGCGACGTCAGCTCAACCTGGAGCGTGTAGTCGTCGACGGCAGTCACGCCGACCGCGTCGGCCAGCGCCTCGCAGTTCTTCTCGCAGCCGTTGTACTCGGCCGCGCCCGTGATCCCGTACAGCTGGTACGCGTAATCGGCCGCCAGCTCCGGGCTCAGCGTCCGCTTCCACGAGTACACGAAGTCGTTCGCGGTGACGGGATCGCCGTTCGTCCACGTGGCATCGTCACGCAGGTTGAACGTGACGGTGTTGCCGTCGACCTCCCAGCTCTCGGCGAGCGCCGGCTCGGCCGCGAGCGTGTCGGGATTGAGCCTCACGAGCGGGTCCATGAGCGCCAGGAGCACGTTCGAGGACGTCGTGTCCGTGGCCTTGCCCGGGTCGAGCGACGGGGGCTCCGCGCCCCAGCCAATCCGGAACACCTGCTCGGCCGCCGGCTGGCCGCCGTCCGTCGCCCCGGTCTCCTCGGCGGCGGCATCGTCGTCGTCGCCGCCGCAGCCGGCGGCACCGAACGCCAGCACCGCGACGAGCGCCGCGACGAGCAGAAGCCATCTGTTTCTTCGCACTGCTGCCCTCCTCTATGTCACGTCAACGGCCGCACAACGATCTGGCCGGGCGGCCACTAGGTGCTATGACGCGCCTGGCCGGCTGAAGTTAGCGCGAGGGGAGGACGCGCCTCTCCACGACCTGGCTGTCGACGAGCTTCGTCGTGCAGCCGCCCACCGTGAAGAGGGCGCCGTCGACGTAGAACGTCTGCAGGCCGTGGCGCGTGACGAGCGAGCGCGGCCCTGTGCTCCAGCTCCCGGTGTCCGCGTCGTAGATCTGATACGTGCTCTCCCAGATCGCGTGGATCTCGTCTCCGACCACCGCCGCGCCCAGGAGCTCCATCGGCTCCGGCATCTCGGGCCCTTGCCGCCAGCGCCCGCTCGCGGGATCGAGAATCCACACGTCCCGCAGGATCTCCTCCCCGCGCCGGCCGCCGATCATCCAGATCTCGTCGCGGAAGGCGACGGCGTCGAAGGCGTGGTTCGGGAACGGCAGCGGCGCGCCCTCGGTCCACGTGTCCGTCGCGGGGTCGTAGACGAAGACCTCGCGGCGCTCTTCGCCCTCGTGGTAGCCGCCGAGGACGTAGACCTTCCCCCCGAACGCGACCGCAGCGTGGTTGAAGCGCGGCTCGGGGAGCGGCGCGCGCTCCGTCCACGTCTCGGTCGCGGGGTCGTAGGCGTAGAGCGCGCGGCTGTTCCCCTCGGCCGTGGTGCCGCCGACGACGTAGAGGACGCCGTCGACCGCGGCGGCGGCGCCGGCGCGCACGGGCTCGGGCATGCGCGGCAGCGTCGTCCAGCTGTCCGTCGCGGGGTCGTAGCGCGCAAGCAGGTCGAGGGGCCGCCCCGTCTCCCCCACCATGCCGCCCGCCGCGTAGATCTGTCCGTCGATCTCGGCTGCGGCGACGTAGCTCCGCCGCTGGGACATGGACTCGGCGAACGTCCACTGCGCGGCTTCGGCATCCTCGGCCCCCGGGCCCAGGCTGCCGACCACGGCCGCGAGCGCGACGAGAAGCAGCACGACGAGGACGACGGCGAGCGCGCGCATCATCGAATACAGACGCCCGCTGCGCTCCTTCCGTTAGGGGGCGACACCAACAAGCAGGTCCTCTCCCGGGCTACTGGGTGAGGGCGTCCGCGCCCGCGACGACCTCGAGGATCTCCTGCGTGATCTCCGACTGGCGCGCGCGGTTCATGTCGAGCGTGAGGCTGTCGATGAGCTCGCCGGCGTTCTTCGAGGCGTTCCGCATGGCCGTCATCCGGGCGCCGTGCTCGGAGGCGGCCGACTCGAGGAGCGCGCGGTAGACCGTCGTCTCGAGGTACGTCGGGAGCAGGCGCGCGAGAATCTCCTCCGGCTCGGGCTCGTAGATGAAATCGCCCTCGAGCGCGATCTCGTAGGCGCTCTTCTCCTCCTCCTCGAGCAGCGTGCGCGGGATCGGGAGGACGTCCTCGACCGAGACCGTCTGCGTGAGGGGCGAGACGTAGTGGTTGTAGACCATGACGACGCGGTCGACCTCGCGCCCCGTGAAGAGCTCGGCGAGCTTGTGTGAGATCGCCACCGCGTCCGCGTAGGTCGGCCGGTCGGTGAAGTCCACCCACGCCTGCTCGATCGCGTAGCGCCGGAAGCGGAGGGTCGAGCGGCCCTTCTTGCCGGCCACGACCCAGCGGACGTCGGCCCCACCGGCCCTGACCTCGCGCTCCAGCTGGAGGGCGCGCCGGACGATCTGCGCGTTGAACGCCCCGGCGAGGCCGCGGTCGCCCGTGAGCGGCAGGATCGCCACCGAGCGCAGATCCTCGCGCGCCTCGAGGAGCGGGAAGCCGCGCGAGGGCGTCGCCCTGGCCGTCCCGATCATGAGCTCGCGCATCCGCTCGGCATAGGGACGCAGCGCCGCGATCCGCGCTTCCGCGCGCCGGAGCTTGGCCGCGGCGACGAGCTCCATCGCCTTCGTGATCTTGCGCGTGTTGCGGACGGAGCGGAGCCGCCGCTTGATGTCCTGGACGGTTGCCATGGAGCCGCGCCGGCGCTACGCGACGGCGCCCGCCACTCCCGTCTCGGCGTGTACGGCGAAGCTCTCCTTGAACTTCTCGATCTGCGCCCGCGCGGCCTGCTGGGCCTCGTCCGGGAGGTCTCTCCCGTCCCGGATCCCTTCGTAGACCGTGCCCTCCGTGCGCAGGAACTCGCGCAGCTCCTCCTGGAAGCGCGGGACCTGTGCCGGGGGGATGTCGTCGAGGTAGCCCTGGATGCCGGCGAAGATCGCGATCACCTGCTCCTCGAGGGGCCACGGCTGGTACTGCGGCTGGTTCAGCGTCGCCACCATGCGCTCCCCGCGCGCGAGCGTCCGCTGCGTCTGCGGGTCGAGCTCGGAGCCGAACTGCGCGAACGCCTCCAGCTCGCGGTACTGCGCGAGATCGAGACGCAGGCGGCCGGCGACCTTCTTCATCGCCCTCGTCTGCGCGTTCCCGCCGACGCGGGAGACGGAGATGCCGACGTTGATCGCCGGGCGCACGCCCGAGTAGAAGAGGTCGGACTCGAGAAAGATCTGCCCGTCGGTGATCGAGATCACGTTCGTGGGGATGTAGGCGGCGACGTCGCCGGCCTGCGTCTCGATCACGGGCAGCGCCGTCAGCGAGCCTCCGCCAAGCTCGTCCGAGAGCTTGCAGGCGCGCTCGAGCAGGCGCGAGTGGAGGTAGAAGACGTCGCCGGGGAAGGCCTCGCGGCCCGGCGGGCGGCGCAGGAGGAGCGACATCTGCCGGTACGCGTCCGCGTGCTTGGAGAGGTCGTCGTACATGCAGACCGCGTGCTTCCCGTTGTAGAGGAAGTGCTCCCCCATCGCGCAGCCCGCGTAGGGAGCCATCCACTTGATCGGGGCCGCCTCCGTCGCCGAGGCCGTGACGATGATCGTGTAGTCCATCGCCCCCGCCTCCTTGAGGCGCTCGTACACCTGGGCCACGGTCGAGGCCTTCTGCCCGATCGCGACGTAGATGCAGATCATGTCCTGCCCTTTTTGGTTCAGGATCGTGTCGACGAGGATGGCGGTCTTCCCCGTCGAGCGGTCGCCGATCACGAGCTCCCGCTGGCCCCGGCCGATCGGGATCATGGCGTCGATCGCCTTGATGCCGGTCTGGAGGGGCTCGCTCACCGGCTGGCGGCTGACGACGCCGGGCGCCTTGAACTCGAGCAGGCGGCTCTCGGACGACGCGAGCGGCCCCTGGCCGTCGAGCGGCTCGCCGAGCGGGTTGACGATGCGGCCGACGAGCCCGTCGCCGACGGGGACGCTCATGACGCGGCCTGTGCGCTTCACGGTCCCGCCCTCGCCGACCTTCTGCCACTCGCCGAAGAGCGCGACGCCGACGTTGTCGTCCTCCAGGTTGAGCGCGATGCCGGTGACGTCGTGCTCGAGCTCGAGCATCTCCATCGCCATGCAGCTCTCGAGCCCGTACACGCGGGCGATGCCGTCGCCGATCTGGAGGACGGTGCCGACCTCCGCGAGGTCGGTCTCGACGTCGTAGGCCTCGATGCGCTGCTTGAGGATCGACGTGATCTCTTCGGGACGAAGTTTCAAGGGGTCAGCTCCTCGCTGTCAGTTCCTGGCGTAGCTGGTCGAGCCGGCCGCGCACGCTCGCGTCGAGGCGCTGCGAGCCTGCCTGGATGACGAGGCCGCCGATCAGGTCCGGGTCGACCCGGCGCGTGGCCTCCACGCGCCGGCCGGAGGCCTGCTCGATCTGGTGGACAACCTGCGCGGCCTCCTGGTCGGAGAGCTCGACCGCCGTCGTCAGCTCGAGCTCGAGGACGCGCGCCTCCTGCGCGATCAGCCGCTCGAACTCGGCCTGGATCTCCTCGATCTCGGCGATGCGGCCCTTCTCGGCCACGAGGAGGAGGAAGTTGCGAACGAGCTCCTCGGCATCCCCGAGCGCGGCCGCGAGGGCGTCCCGCTTGACGTGCGCCTCGATCTGTGGGTTGCGAAGGAGCGAGCGCAGCTCATCCGACTCACGAACGGCGGCGACGAAGTCCGCCAGCTCCTCGCGCACCTCGGCGAGGCGACCCCTCTCGCCGGCGGCCTGGAGGAGCGCCTCTGCGTACACGCGGTGGGCGACTGCCAAGCCTAGTGCCCCTTCAGGTGATGTTGCCCAGCTTCTGCGTCGCGAGCACCAAGCCGGAGTTCGCACTCGTCCGCAGCCGAGGCTGGACGCCTCGGTAAGGGCGAGGGTGGGCTCCGGCGCCGCGTGATCGCGGGGCAGAAGCGGGCGTGTATTGCCTGGAGGGGCACTGCTAGTTCTCCGACGCGATCCGCTTGACGTCGACTTCGGCGATCGTCTCGTCGATCAGCCGGCGCTGGTCGTCGTCGTCCAGGACCTTGCCGGTGACCTTCTCGGAGGCGAGCAGCGTCAGCTCGACGACGTCGCGGCGGATCTGCTCGCGGAGGCGGGCGTTCTCGGCCTCGAGCTCCTCGCGGTTCTTCTCCAGCCGCTCCTTGAGATCCGCGTCCGCCTGCTCGCGCGCCTGGTCGAGCTGGCGCTGCGCCTGGCGGCGCGATTCGTCGAGGATCCGCTCGCGGTCGGCCTTCGCCTCCTCGCGCTCCCGCGCGACGAGCTCGCGCAGCTCGCGCGCCTCCGCGCGGGCCTTGTCGGCCTCGTCGAGCGCCTCGCGGATGCGGTCGCGACGCTGGTCGATCATCGCCTGGATCCGGCGGAAGGCGAAGCGCCTGAGGACCCAGAGGACGACGAGGAACGTGACGACGGTCCAGACCATGAGGCCCGGGACGACGTCGATCAGCGAGCCCTCGTCCTCCTCGGCCGTCGTCGTCGTCTCCTGGGCGAAGAGGACGGCCTGCAGCAACGCGTCCCGCATTAGACGAGCACGAAGGCCAGCAGGCCGCCGAGGAGCGCGTAGAAGACGACCGCCTCGGTGAGCGCGAACCCGAGCCACTGGATGCCGGTGAGCTCACCGCGGAGCTCGGGCTGGCGCGCGACCGCCTGGATCATGGAGCCGAAGATGTTGCCGATGCCGATGCCGGCGCCGACCGCACCGAGGCCCACCCCGACGCCGAAGGCGATGGCCTTGCCCAGATCCGCAAGCCCCGCGTCGGTCGTCTGTGCGAGCAGTATGTCCACGGAATCCTCCTTTAGTGGTTCAGCCGGCGACACTGCCGGATTTCTGGCGCGCGAAAAGCAAGCGACGCTAGGACGCAGGGAGCGTCCATGCTGAGAAGCATGGGCGCGACTGAGGACGACGCCTGGCACAGCTTTGCAGCCGCCCAGAAACCGGCGTGTGTCGTCGGGTGAGCCACTTAGTGTTCCGGTTCGATGGCCGCGCCGATGTAGATGCCCGAGAGCAGCGCGAAGACGAAGGCCTGGATGGTGACGACGATGCCGACCTCGAAGAGATAGATGACGAGACCGAAGCCCACCGAGAAGGGCACCAGCCACCAGGCCGAGAAGATGAAGATGAGCCCGAGCATGACGAGGATCAGCATGTGGCCCGCGAGCATGTTGGCGAAGAGTCGCACCGAGAGCGAGATCAGGCGCATGAACTGCGAGATGACCTCGAGCGGGACGATGAGGGCGAGGAGCGGCTTCGGCGCGCCCTCCGGGATCCAGCTCTTGAAGTAGCGGACGACGCCGTTGTAACGAATGCCCTCGACGTGGGTCGCACCAAAGGTGAGAAGCGCGAGCGCGAGCGTCACGCTGAGGTTCGCGGTCGCCGCGTAGATCCCCAGGGTCGGAAGCTCGACGCCGAAGGCGTCGAACTTGTCGTTCGAGATCGGGAGCGGGACGAACCCGACGATGTTCAGGACCCAGATGAAGAGGAAGAGCGAGGCGACGTACGGAAACCAGATGTGGAGCGCCTTCGAGGGGATGCTCGACTCCGCGATCTGCTCCTGGACGGCCTCGTAGATCGCCTCTCCGGTCGTCTGGCGCCGGTCCGGCCGCAGCGAGAGGCCGAAGCGCATGAGCCAGATCCCGAGCAGGATCGTCAGGAGACCGCCGAGCCAGATGTAGGCCACCGCCTTGTTGACCGAGAGGTCGAGCGGCCCGAGGTGAAGCGGGATCCACTCCTCGAGGATGAACTCGTGCTGGGGGTCGAAGTCGCTCTCGGCGGCGGCGAAGAGGACGCTCATCGCCGCGGGCTCCCCGAGAAGTAGAGGGCGAGGCTCGCCACGAGCTCCGTGCTGTAGGCCGCCGCGTACACGAGCGCGCCCGCCAGCGCGAGCGAGGGGTCGACGACCGCGACGGCGAGGAGCACGAGCACGAGCGCGATCCCGCGGCCCATCATCCCGAAGGCCGCGATGCCCGAGCCGCGCAGCGTCGGCTCGCCGATCCCGACGCGGGCGAGGAGGAGTCCGACGCACTGGCTCGCAGCCCAGAGGAGCGCCCCGAGCGCCCAGCCCTGCACGTCCCAGCCGGCGAGGAGGAAGATCGGGAGCGCGAGTGCGACGACGGCTCCGCCCAGCACGACCGGCGTCCGCCGCTCGGGCATGGGGCGCGGGGTCAGGAGCGCGCCGGGCATCAAGGAGCGCTCCGAGCGCAAGCGGTGGCGGCCACGTCGGAGTGCATCTTATTCGCCCACAGCCTATCAGTCCGGCGGGTGGGCTCGTGACAGTGAGATCCCCGCTCTCGTGCGGAAAAGAGGCTACTTTGTGCGGACGGCCAGGCGGGCGCCGAGCTCCCGCACGACGTCCACGAGGAGATCGATGTCGCCCTCGCGCGTTCGCCAGTTCACGATCGCCGGCCGGAAGGCGATCGTGCCGCCGTAGAGCGTGGTCCCGACGTAGACGCGTCCGTCGGTGAGGAGGTCGTCTCCCAGGCGGGAGTTGAGCTCGTCGAGGTCAGCCTCGGAGACGCCGTCCGGCCGGTAGCGGAAGCACACGATGTTGAGCGGCACGTCTGCCAGCCGCTCGAGGTCGGGGGCTTCGTCAACACGCGCGGCCAGCCGCTGGGCGAGGTCGAGATGGTGCTCCACGAGCTCCCGGTAGCCGCTGCGGCCGTACGCCCTCAGCGTGGCCCACACCGCGAGCGCGCGTCCCCGGCGCGACATTTCCGGCCCGAGGAATCCGAAGTTGGGCCGTGCGTCGTCGGGCGGCGGCAGGTAGGCGGCCGTCGGCGTGAACGTCTTGGCGAGCAGCGAGGCGTCGCGGACGAAGGCGAAGCCGCAGTCATACGGGACGTTGAGCCACTTGTGGCCGTCCGAGATCGCGGAGTGCGCCCGCTCGACCCCCTCCGCGAGGTGCGCCGTACGGGGCGTGACGCGGGCGAAGAGTCCGAACGCCCCGTCGACGTGGAGCCAGGCGCCGTGCTCGTCCGCCAAGTCGGCCATGCGCGCGAGCGGGTCGAAGTCACCGGCGTTCACCTCCCCGGCGTTCCCCACCAGGATCGCCGGCGCGCCGTCGAGCGCGCGCAGCGCGGCCTCGAGAGCGTCCTCGTCGAGCCTGCCGACCGTGTCGCGGCTGAACGTCCGCACCGCTTCGCGTCCGACCCCGAGCATGGCCAGCGCCTTGATCGCGCTCGCGTGGATGTAGCCGCTCGAGAACACGGGGGCCGGAGGGAGCCCGGCCAATCCCTCCTCGTTGACGTCGCGTCCGTGTTGCTCGCCCCACCAGCTCCTCGCCGCGGCGAGGCCGACGAAGTTCGCCATCGTCGCGCCCGTCGTGAGGACGCCGCCCCAACTCGCCGGGAGCCCGAAGAGCTCCTGCAGCCACTCGAGGCTCACGACCTCGAGCTCCGCGGCGAGCGGCGAGGCGACCCACCCGCCGGCCATCTGATCGAGCGTCGAGGCGAGCATGTCGGCCCCGAGAGCCGCCGGCGTGGCCCCGCCGACGACGAAGTGGAAGAAGCGCGGCCCGCCCGAGGCGATTGCCGCGTCGGGGCCATACTCGAGCAAGGTCGTGAGTGCGGAGAGGGTCCCGTCACCCTCCTCGGGGAGCGGGCCGGCGAACCTGGCGGCACTCTCCTCTGCGGTCGGCGAGCGGACCGGACGCTCCTCGAGCTCAGCGAGGTACTCGCGCGCCCGCTCGGCGACAAGGGCGACCGCCTGCTCCGCTTCGCGAGGCTCGATCATGTGCTCACGCGCTCTTGAGCCGCTCCTCCTCTTCCTCCTCGTCGGCGCGCCAACGCCCCGCCCAGGCGCGCACGCGCCCGAGCTTGAGGATCTCGAGCACGATCACCATGTAGAGCGAGGTCGCCAGGACGACGAGGCCGATGCCGGCGACGAGGGCGGTCGGCCACAGGTGCCACTCGCCGTGGCTGCGGAAGGGCACGAAGCGCGTGGCCAGCGCGCCGCCGGCGAGCACGAGGCCCCAGACGTAGAAGTAGAGCGCGGCCCGGCGCTGCGTGAAGCCGATGTTGCGGAAGCGGTGGTACAGGTGCCAGGGCGTCGGCTCGGTCAGAGGCCTGCCGTACTTCAGGCGTTTGGCAATCACGAAGGAGGTGTCGAGGATCGGGACTGCGAGGACGATGAGCGGGAAGATGAGGGCCACGGTCGCGGCCGTCTTCAACGCGCCCTGGATGGCCACCGCCGCGAGGACGAAGCCGAGCAGATGAGAGCCCGAGTCTCCCATGAAGATGCGGGCCGGGTAGAAGTTGTGACGCAAGAACCCGAGGCACGCGCCGGCGACGATCGCCGAGAGCACCGCGGCCTCCGGCCTCCCCAGCTCGAGGGCGAGGATGGCGAACGTCACCCCCGCGATCGCGCTGATCCCCGCGGCGAGCCCGTCCATGCCGTCGAGGAGGTTGATCACGTTCATCATTCCGACGATCCAGACGACCGTGACGAGCACGGAGAACCAGAAGGGAAGCTCGTGGACCCCGAGGAGCGGGAGGCTGAAGCGGTCGATGTAGACGCCGAAGTGGATCGCGATGGCGGCCGCCGCACCCTGCCCGCCGAGCTTGGCCCACCACGACAGGCCGCGGAAGTCGTCGGCCATGCCGACTGCCGTCGCCACGGCCGCGCCGAGCAGGATCCCGCGGTAGGCGCCGGAGAGGTCGAGGAACGCGAGGCCCGAGATGAAGATCCCGAGGAAGATGGCGAGGCCGCCGAGCCGCGGCACCGCACGCCGGTGCATGCGGCGGGCCTCCCCCGGCTCGTCCACGACTCCGAGGACGCGCGCCACGCGTCCTACGGCCGGCGTCAGGACGACCACGACGGCGAAGGCGACGAGGAAGCCCCAGAGCACGTCGAGATGGGCGGTGAACACGTTCCACATCGGACTAGCTTCCGCTCACTTCGTGCCGTAAAGGCGGTCGCCTGCGTCGCCGAGCCCAGGAACGATGTAGCCGCGCTCGTCGAGCCCGCGGTCGATCGAGGCGACGACGACGTGGACGTCCGAGTGGGCGGCGTGGAGGCGCTCGATGCCCTCGGGTGCCGCGATGATGGCGATCATCCGCACCGACTGCGCACCCGCCCGCTTGAGGATGTCCACAGCGGCGGTGGTCGAGTTCCCCGTGGCCAGCATCGGGTCGAGGAGGATGACGTCCCGCTCGGCGACGTCGGCCGGCAGCTTCACGTAGTACTCGACCGGCTGCAGCGTCTCCTCGTTGCGGTAGAGGCCGATGAACCCGACCCGCGCGGCCGTGAGCAGCGAGAGGACGCCGTCGAGCATCCCGATTCCCGCGCGCAGGATCGGAACGACGGCGACCTTCTTCCCCGAGATCCGAGGCACCGTCATTCGCTCGAGCGGCGTGGCGATCTCGACTTCTTCGACGGACAGGTCTTTCGTCACCTCGTAGGTCAGGAGGACGGCGAGCTCGTTGACGAGCTGGCGGAAGAACTGCGTCGGCGTCTCCGCGTCTCGCATGAGCCCGAGCTTGTGCTGGGCGAGGGGGTGGTCGACGACTGTGACGCGGGCCGCGGTGACACTCACGTGACGTACTCCGGGAAGCCGCGGTAGCCGGGGTAGAGCGGGCGCCGCTCGCAGAGGGCTTCGCTTCGCGCGCGCAACCCGTCGAGGTCGTTTCCCCCGAGCGCCCCGCCGATGATCTCACCTACCTCGCGCAGGTCGCCCTCGTCGAAGCCGCGCATGGTCACGGCCGGAGTCCCGAGCCTGATGCCAGAGGCCTCCATCGGCGGCCGCTCGTCGAAGGGCACCGTGTTGCGGTTCGCCGTGATCCGCACCTCGTGCAGCCGCTCCTCTGCGGCGCGGCCGGTCCACTCGCTCCGGCGCAGGTCGACCTGGACGAGGTGGGTGTCTGTACCACCGGTGAGGAGGTCGAAGCCGCCGTCGAGCAGGGAGGCGGCGAGCGCGTCGGCGTTCGCGCGGATCTGGCCCTGGTAGGCGCGGAAGGCGTCGGTGGCCGCGATCTTGAAGCAGGTCGCCTTCGCGGCGATCACGTGCAGGAGCGGGCCGCCCTGCATCCCCGGGAAGACCGCCTTGTCGACCGCGGCGGCGTGCTCCTCCTTGCAGAGGATGAATCCCGCGCGCGGGCCGGCGAGGGTCTTGTGGCTCGTGGATGTGACGTAGTCGCAGTGCGGCACCGGGTTCGGGTGGAGCCCTGCGGCAACGAGCCCGGCGATGTGGGCCATGTCGCAGAGGAGGCGGGCGCCGACCTCGTCGGCGATGGCGCGGAAGCGCTCGACGTCGATCGTGCGCGGGTAGGCGGACGCGCCGCAGACGATCAGCTTCGGCCGGTGCTCCTTCGCCAGCCGCAGCACCTCGTCGAAGTCGATCAGGCTTGTTTCGCGGTCGACGCCGTAGCCGGCTACGTCGTAGAGCTTCCCGGAGAAGTTGACCTTGAGGCCGTGCGTGAGGTGTCCGCCGTGGTCGAGCCGCATGGCGAGGATCGGGTCGCCCGGGTCGAGGCAGCTGAAGTAGACGGCCATGTTCGTCTGGGCTCCCGCGTGGGGCTGCACGTTCGCGTGCTCGGCGCCGAAGAGCGCCTTCGCCCGGTCGATGGCGAGCTGCTCGATCTCGTCGACGACCTCGCAGCCGCCGTAGTAGCGGCGTCCGGGGTAACCCTCGGCGTACTTGTTCGTCGGCACGCTCCCGACCGCTTCGAAGACCGACGGCCACGTGAAGTTCTCCGACGCGATCAGCTCGATCGTCCCGCGCTGGCGCTCGAGCTCGCGGCCGATCAGCTCGACGAGGTCGGGATCGACGTCCGCGAGCGCAGCCCGCTGCAGCTCCTCGAGGGATCCCACCGCGATCGCCATCCGTGCCACTCTACTCCGCGGCCCTGGACGGGCAAGCCTGTCCGTGCAATCGTCAGCGAGTGGGGATTGTGGGGATCCTGGCCGTCGCGGCTCTCGTGGTCGTGCCGCTCGTGCGCGAGTATGCGGACTTCCGGCGCTCGTGGGGGCTCGGCCGGCTGGCGGCGCTCGGCGTGACGGGGCTCATCGTCCCCGCGCTTGCGATCGGGCTCGCGCTCGCGCTGCCGTTCTCGCAGTGGCCCTTCGTGCAGTGGGGCGTGACCGTGGCGGCGGCCCTGGCCGCCTACTCGCTCGCCGTGCGCGCGGTCGAGGGCGCGCTCGCGCCCGAGCGGGTCTCCCACTCGCGCTGAGGCGCGCCGTTCCCGGCCGGATCGGGCGCGGGGCCGGCCGTGCGCTGGTGCTTGATCACGTCGGCGAGGACGACGTCGAGATCGAGCGTCGCCTGCCAGCCGATGGCGGCGGCGATCTTCTCCGTGGCCGGGACGCGGTGGTACATGTCCTCGATTCCGAGGCCGTAGACCTCCTCGTAGGGGACGAACGCGAGCTCCGACTCCGAGCGCGTCATCTCGATCACGCGTTGCGCAAGGTCGAGGATGCTGATCGACTGCTGCGAGCCGACGTTGTAGATCTCCGCGCTCGTCTCCGGGCTCTCCATCAGGGCGGAGAGCGCGCGCACGGTGTCCGCGACGTGGCAGAAGCAGCGCGTCTGGGTGCCGTCCCCGTGGATCTCGAGTGGCTCGCCGGCCAGAGCGCGCTCGACGAAGCGCGGGATGACCATGCCGTACTGGCCGCTCTGGCGCGGGCCGACGGTGTTGAAGAGGCGGACGATCACGCAGTCGAGGCCGCGCTCCTGGTGATAGGCGAGCGCTAGGAGCTCGTCCATCGCCTTCGAGTCGGCGTAGGCCCAGCGGCGCGCCGTCGTCGGCCCGTAGACCCGGCGGGCGTCCTCGGGAAGAGGCGTCTGGTCGCGGTGGTCGCCGTACACCTCGGAGGTCGAGGCGAGGAGCAGGCGCTTCCCGAACCGGTGCGCGTGCTCGAGGATGACCTCCGTTCCGCGGACGTTCGTGAGGAGCGTGTGAACAGGCTGCTCCACGATCAGGCGCACGCCGACCGCTGCGGCCAGGTGGTAGACGACGTCGCACTTGTAGACCAACTCGTTGACGACGGTGGGCGAGAGCACGGAGTCGACCACCAGGTGGAAGTCCCAGCGCTCCCGCAGGTGCGCCACGTTGTCGAGCGAGCCGGTGGAGAGGTCATCGAGCGCGTAGACCTCCCAGCCGTCGTTCAGCAGAGCCTCGCAGAGATGCGAGCCGATGAAGCCGGCGCCGCCCGTGACGAGCGCCTTTCGCCGTGTCGAGATTGGCTCCACGCCGCGGAGTCTAGCCCCCGGAGCTGACGGAGAGCGCGTCCCGGACGCGCGCCAGCGCCTCCTCGGCGGGCACGGCGCCCTCGCGGAGGACGACCGGCTCCGGTCCGCTGATGTCGAGCACCGTGGACGGCCTCCCCGGCAGCTCGCCCGCGTCCACGACGGCGCCGCAGGCGTCGAGTATCTCCCGGGGGACATCTTCGAGCCGGGCGGGGTCGGGCTCGCCGTGGCAGTTCGCGCTCGTCGCCGCGACGGCTCCCACCCGCCGGACGACCTCCAGCGAAGGCGGCGGCAGGTTTGGCACGCGGACGCCGATTGTCTCCGGTCTCGTCCCGGAAAGCCAACGGAAGCGCCGCGCCGGGTTCGGGAGGATCAGCGTGTACGGGCCCGGCAACAGAGCGCGCGCGAGGACCGCGCCGCGGCCGCGGGCCTCCGGCACAGCGTCGAGAATCGTGTCCAGGTCGGCGGCGAGCAGCTGCACCGGCATCGTCTCGGGCCGCTGCTTGACAGCGAAGAGCCGCCGGCAGGGACCCTCGCGGTAGGCGTCTGCACAGAGCCCGTAGACCGTGTCGGTCGGGACAAGGATCAGCTGCCCGGCGCGCAGCGCCGCGACGGCTTCGTCGCTCACGCCTGTCCCCTCCAGCGAGCGTCGACGACCCGGTCGCGGCCCGCGAGGTCGGGCGTGCAGAGGACGTCGTCGTAGCCGAGGGAGCGGAGGCCCGAGGCAACCGCCGCGGCCTGGCCGTCGCCGCACTCGAGGACGAGCCGGCCGCCGCCAGGGAGGACCACGAGCGCGTCGCGGGCAATCCGTTCCCACACCCCGTCCCCGACGACGGCCTCGTACGGCTCGTAGAGCCGGATCTCGGGCTGGAGCGAGTCGTACTCGGCCACCGGCACGTAGGGCGGATTGGAGACGACGAGGTCGAACGGCCCGGGGAGTCCGGCAAGAAGGTCGCCGTGCCTGAGCTCCACCCGGCCGTTCACGTCGACGCGTGAGAGGTTCTCCCGCGCGAGGGCAAGGGCGCCCTCGGAACGGTCGACGGCGACGATACGAGCTCCGTGGTGCTCGTCGGCGATCGCAAGGGCGATAGCTCCCGAGCCGGTCCCGACGTCGAGGACGCGAGGAGCGTCGAGCTCGCGCAGGTGCAGAAGGCAGCGCTCGACCACGACCTCGGTCTCGGGGCGCGGGACGAGCGCGCGGCGGTCGACCGCCAGCGTGAGCCGCCGGAACCCCCACTCCCCGAGGACGTAGGCAAGCGGCTCCCGCGCCCGCCGACGCTCGACGAGCGCCCCCAGGCGCGCCAGCTCCCCGTCCGCCATGGCGCGGTCCGACGCGTACAGCCGCGACCGCGTCTTGCCAAGCACGTGCGCGACGAGCAGCTCCGCGTCGACCCGCGGCGACGGCACGCCGGCCTCGTCGAGCGTCCGCGCGACGACGTGCACCGCGTCGAGGGGCTTCACACGGTCGCGGCCGCTTCGAGCGCGCGCCGGCGCTCCTCCGCCGCGAGCGCCTCGGTGAGCTCCCCGAGCTCGCCGTCCAAGACGGCGTCCAGCCGGTGGAGCGTGAGCTTGATGCGATGGTCGGTGACCCGGTTCTCGGGAAAGTTGTACGTGCGGATCTTCTCCGCGCGGTCGCCGCTCCCGATCTGCGAGCGCCGCTGGGCCGAGAGCTCCTCCTGCTGGCGCCGCAGCTCCGCCTCGAGCAGCCGGGCCCTCAGCACGCGCATCGCCTTCTGCTTGTTCTGGAGCTGGGACTTCTCGTCCTGCATCGCCACGACGATCCCCGTCGGCAGGTGCGTGATGCGCACCGCCGAGTCGGTCGTGTTGACGCTCTGTCCGCCCGGCCCCGTCGAGCGGTACACGTCGATCTTCAGGTCCGCCTGATCGAGCTCGACGTCGACCTCCTCGGCCTCGGGCATGACCGCGATCGTGGACGTGGACGTGTGGATCCGTCCCTGCGACTCCGTCTCCGGAACCCGCTGCACCCGGTGCGTGCCCCCCTCCCACTTGAAGACCGAGTATGCGCCGTCCCCCTTGACGCCGAACGTCACGTCCTTGTAGCCGCCGCCGTCGTTCGGGCCGGAGCCGAGCAGCTCCCATTTGAAGCCGCGTCGCTCGGCATAGCGCGTGAGCATACGAAAGACGTCCCCCGCCCAGAGCGCGGCCTCGTCGCCGCCCGCGCCCTGCCGGATCTCGACGACGACGTCCTTGACATCGTTCGGGTCGCGCTCGACGAGCGCGAGCTTCAGGTCCTCCTCGAGTCGCTCGAGCCGCGCCTCGATCTCCGGCAGGAGCTCGCGCAGGTCGGGGTCGGAGCGCGCGGCGTCGGCATCCTCGCGCGCCTCCTGCCACTCGAGCGCGAGCTTGTGCGGGCCCTCGAGCTCCTTCAGCCGGCGCCCGGCCTCGGCGGCCGCGTGGCGGTCGGCGTAGAGCGCAGGGTCGTTCATGCGCTCCTGCGCCTCGGCGTAGGAGCGCTCCAGCTCGTCGACCAGGTTGTCCATCTGCGCCGTCATGACGGGTTCAGAATAGCCCTGAAAGCCCCTAGAACACGTGCTCCACGCCCGCTCGAGCGCGCCCACCGGGTCCGGCTCTAGGCCATGACCTCGACCTTGCGCTCCTCCGGCGTGAGGCGGCCCTCCAGGCGGAGCACCTCGCGGAGCGCGCGGATCGAGACCTCGATCTGGTCGAGCGAGGGGTCCCGGGTCGTGAGGCGCTGGAGCCACAGCCCGGGCGCGAGGATTGTGCGCAGGATCGGGTTTTGGGGATGCTTCCCGGCGAAGCGGATCACCTCGTAGGCAATCCCCGCGATCACCGGGAGCAGGAGGATGCGGGAGGCGATCAGCCAGAACCACCCCGGCTGGCCGACGAAGGCGAAGACGAAGATGGCGATCACCATCACGTAGAGAAGGAACGCCGTCCCGCAGCGGACGTGGATGAGGCTGTGGCGCTGGACCGCCTCGGGCTCGAGCTGATCGCCCGCCTCGTAGGCGTTGATTGCCTTGTGCTCGGCCGCGTGGTACTGGAACACGCGCTTGAGATCCGGCATGAAGCCCACGATCACCAGGTAGAGGACGAAGATCGTCACGCGAACGAGACCCTCGACGACGACGAACCAGCCCGTCGACTCGATAGGCAGCCAGCTCGTGATCAGCGCCGGCGAGACCTTGAAGAGGAGGAGCGCGAAGCCGATCGCGAGGGCGAAGGCGAACAGGAGCTGCCCCCGCGAGAGCTCGGTCTTCACTTCCTCATCCTCCTCGCCCTCCTCCTGCGCCGCGTAGTTGGCCGAGATGGCGAGCGCGCGGAAGCCGATCGCGAGAGACTCACCGAGCGCGAAGATGCCGCGGACGACGGGGATGCGCGCCCACCGATGCCTGAGCAGGAACGACGAGATCGGCCTGTTGACCTCGGCGATCTCGCCGTCGGGCTTGCGCACGGCGACCGACCACGCGGAGGGGCCGCGCATCATCACGCCCTCCAGCACCGCCTGGCCGCCGATCGGCGCGCTCACGACTGCGAGCGCTCCTTAGTGTTCGCCGCGCCCGGCGGCGCCGGCCTTCTCCAGGCGCCGCTGGAACCGCTCCACGCGGCCGCCCGTGTCGACGAGCTTCTGCTTCCCGGTGTAGAACGGATGACATTCGGAGCAGATCTCGACATGGAGCTCGGGCTTCGTGGAGCGCGTCTGGAATTCGTTGCCGCAGGAGCAGCGAACAGTGGCAAGGACGTAGTCGGGGTGGATATCCATCTTCATAGTCGGCCTAGCGGGAAATCGGCTTGAGGATACCAGAGGCCGTTTGGCCGTCTACGTTGCCGCCGGAGACGACAACGGCGACGGTCGCACCCTCCACGCGGGGCACCTTCCCGGCCAGGAGCGCCGCTACTCCGGCCGCCGCTCCCGGCTCCGCGGCGAGCTTGGCGCGCTCGTAGAGGAAGCGGAAGCCTTCCGCGATCGCGTCCTCGGTGACGAGAACGGACTCGACCCCGAGCCGGGCGCAGACCTCGATCGCAATCCGACCGGCGAAAGGAGCGTTCAGCGCGTCGGCGAGCGATTCGGGCCGGAGGGGCACGGGTTCCCGAGCTTCGAGCGCAACATGAAGGGCGGCCGAACCCTCGGGCTCCACGGCCACGATTCTCCTGTCGGGAAGCGCGGTAGCGATTCCTGAGACGAGGCCGCCGCCGCCTACTGGTACGACGACGACGTCCACGTCTGGGAGATCTTCGAGGATCTCGAGTCCGACGGTCCCCTGGCCGGCGACGACGAGCGGGTCGTCGAACGGGTGGACGAGCGTCCGGCCGGTCTCGCGCCGAAGCTCCTCGATGCGGGCGAAGGCTTCAAGGTGGTCCGCCGCGGTCTGATCGACCACCGCCCCGTACGCCTTTGTCGCGGCGACCTTGAGCTCGCTGGCCCCCTTCCACGTGACGAGGAGGCAGTCGATGCCCTCGCGGGCACAGCCCCACGCGAGCGCCTGCGCGTGGTTACCCGCGGAAATCGAGATGACGCCGCGCGCCTTTTCCTCGTTGGTGAGATCGGCGAGCTTCGTGAGGACGCCGCGCGGCTTGAAGCTCCCGGTCTTCTGCAGGAGCTCCGCCTTCAGGAAGGCGCGACCGCCGAAGGCCCGCCCGAGCGTCTCAGACGACAGGAGTGGCGTCCGGTGCAGGCGGCCGGCGATCACGGCCGCGGCCGCTTCTACATCAGGGCGTATTCGGGGCCGTCCCCGCCCTCGGGCGGCGTCAGCCGGCCGCCCTTCGCCGAGATCGCGCCGCACTGGACGCAGTTCGAGGCCGTCACCTCGACGTCGACGACGTTCCCGGCCGGGCTCGCCTCGCCGGCGAGCTCGTAGACCTGCGCCGGGCACATGTGCCGCCAGGCCTCGGCGACCTCGCGCCGGACCTTCCGGTCGACGCGGATATGGCTCGGCGCGTCGTCGCGCGTCCGGTTCCCGGAGAGGTAGACGCTCGAGAGCTTGTCGAAGACGAGCTCGCCGTCGGCGGTGGGATAGGCCCGCGCGCGGTCGCCGACGGTCACGGAGATGTCGGTGTCGCGCTCGAGCTCCATCGTTCCGGGCGGGAGCTTGCCGAGCGTGTTGAGAGAGAGCCCGGCGAGGAGCGCTCCGCGAGTGAAGCCGTGTTTGAAGGCCGGGCGCAGGTTCCGCATCCGATGCAGATCGGTCCAGATGTAGCTCCCGCGCACCCCCTCGTCGTAGCCCTCGAGCGAGCCCGGCCCCCACGCCGTCTGCCCGGGGCGCACCGCCTCGAAGGCCGTCTCCGCCGCGAGGATCCCCGACTTCATGGCGTAGTGAACACCCTTGAGGGCGGGCACGTTCACGAAGCCCGCCGAGTCGCCGACGATCATCCCGCCGGGGAAGGAGAGGCGGTCGGGGAGCGCCTGGAGGCCCCCTTCGGGGATCGTCTTGGCACCCCAGGCGACGCGCGTGCCTCCGGCCAGGATCCCGTGGACGAACGGGTGGGTCTTGAGCTCCTGGAGGAGGTCGTGCACGGAGAGCGTGGCATCCGTGTAGTCGAGCCCGACGACCATCCCGAGCGCCACCTTGTCCTCGCCCAGCGGGTAGATGAAGCTCCCGCCGAATTCGCGGTACTGCTTTCCCCCCCGCAGAGGCCAGCCCATCGTGTGCATGATCCTGTTGGGCGGGCGCGGGACCTCCCAGACCTCCTTGACGCCGAGCGCGTACACCTGCGGGCGCGAGGCGAGCCCGAAGCGCGCGGAGGCCACGCCGGCGAGGTGGCCCTGCGTTCCCTCGGCGAGGATGGTCACGCGCGCGCGCAGGTCCGAGCCGGGCTCGAAGGTGGGAAGCTCCTCCCCGTCCTTCCCGCGACCCCGGTCGCCCGTACGGACTCCGAGGACGCGACCCCCGCCGACGAGGAGCGTGCGCGCGCTCGTCTCCGGGACGATCGTGACGCCCACCTCCTCGGCGCGCTCGGCGAGCCAGCGCCCGACCTCGGAGATGGAGGCGACGTAGTGATTGTGGTTCCACATCGTCGGGGGCGCCGGGACGCGCAGGTGCCGCTTGGGCGTCAGGAAGTACACGCCCTCGCGCACGACCGCTCCTCGGAAGGGCATCTCCTCCGTGTGGAGGCCCGGGAAGAGCTCGCGGAAGGCGCGCGGGTTGATCACGGCGCCCGAGAGCAGGTGCGCGCCCGGCGCCCGACCCTTCTCCACAACCGCGACCGGGACGTCGCCGAGGCGCTCGCGGACGTCGGGCTGCTCCTCGAGGAGCTGGCCCAGGCGGATCGCCGCGGACAGGCCCGCGGGACCGGCGCCGACGACGAGGACGCCGACGTCGATGCGCTCGTCGGGCGGGTCGGTCGGCTCGGCGACGAACTCGCGCCAGTCGAAGGGCGGCGGGAAGTCGGCCGGGCGGGTCACGTGCGACGCTCTCGGACGAGCTCGGTCAGCTTGGGGACGATCTGGTGGAGGTCGCCGACGACGCCGACGTCGGCGTACTCGAAGATGGGGGCGTTCGGATCCTTGTTGATGGCGACGATCGTCCCGGAGGCCTGCATGCCGACCTTGTGCTGGATCGCGCCCGAGATCCCGCACGCGAAGTAGAGCTTCGGCGACACCGTCTTCCCGGTCTGCCCGACCTGCGTCGCGTACGGGTACCAGCCCGCGTCGACGACCGCACGCGTCGCGGCGACGGCGCCGCCGAGCGCCTGCGCCAGCTCCTCGAGGAGCCCGAACTTGTCGGGCGACCCGAGCCCGCGCCCACCGGCGACGATGACGTCAGCGTCCTCGATCGAGGGCCCCTCGCTCTCCGCGTGCGCGCGCTCGAGCATGACGGCCTGCCGCGAGAAGTCCTGAGTCTGGACGGCGAGCTCCTCCACCTCGGCCTCACCGCCGCCCTCGACCGGCTCGAAGGTCCCGGAGCGGACGAGCGCGAGCCGCGGCTCCCCCTTCCAGCCGACGTCGGCGTAGACGGAATCCTGGAGCGCGGGCCGCCTCCCGACGAGCTTCCCGTCACGAACCTCGAGATCGACCAGGTCCCAGTTGAGTCCGGCAGGGAGACGGGCCGCGAGGCCAGCGGCGACGTCCGTCGCGAGCACGGAGGCTCCGAAGAGCACGGTGTCGAAGCCGCGCTCTCGAACGAGCGCCTCGAGGACGTCGACGCGCGGCTGCGGGAGCGGCGCAACGAGCGCAGGGTCGTCGGCGACGTAGACCCGCGCCGCCCCATAGCGCCCCGCCTGCGCGGCGAGTCCCTGCACCCCCGACCCGCAGACGACGGCGGCGACGTCGCCGCCGAGCTGCGCGGCCTTCGTGAGGACGCCGAGCGAGCCCTTGACGAGCTCACCCTCGTGGTCCTCCAGGTAGACGAGCGTCGGCATCAGCGAGCCACTCTCAGATCAGCTTCCTCTCCGTGAGGTACTCGACGACCTTCTCCGCCGCGGCGCCGTCTCCCTCGATCCGGACGGAGTCGCCGCGCGAGGGCGGGTCGGCGAGCGCGTAGACCTCGGTGCGGGAGCCGGCCTCCCCGATCTCGTCGGCGCCGAGGCCGAGGTCGGCGGCGTTGAGCGTCTCGTGCGGCTTCTTCTTCGCGCCCATGATCCCCTTGAGCGAGGGGTAGCGCGGCTCGTTGATCGCATCGGACACGGCCACGATGCACGGAAGCGGGGCCTCGATGAGGTCGTAGCCGTACTCGGTCTGGCGCTTCACGGCGACCTTGCCCTCGGCGAGCTCGAGGCTCGCCGCCTGCGAGACGACAGGTAGGCGGAGGAGGTCGGCGAGGGCCGACCAGAGGACGGCACCGTCGGAGTCGCCTCCCTGCTGGCCGAGGAGGATCAGATCGGGCTCCTCGCGCTCGACGGCCTTCGCCAGTGTGCGGGCGGTCGCCACGAGGTCGGAGCCTGCCAGCGCGTCGTCGGCGACATGGACGGCGCGGTCAGCCCCGATCGCGAGCGCCTTGCGCAGCGAATCGGCCGCGGGCAGCGGCGCCATCATGACGGCGACCACCTCGCCCTCTCCCGTCCGCTCCTTGATCCGAAGCGCCTCCTCGAGGGCGTGCGCGTCGAACGGGTTCAGCGTAGCGGCGCCGCCGCGGTCGAGCCTGAGGGTGCCCGGGTCGATCCGCGTGCGCGCGGACGCCTCCGGCACCTCCTTGACGCAGACGGCGAGCCTCACCGGTGCCGGATCCTATCGAGTGCCCCAAGCCGCCTCCGGCTCAAGTCTTTGCACCTTCCTGCCGAAGGCCTGTTAGTCTCCGCGCCTTCCAGGCGCCGCACCGGAGCGTCGGACCGCTCGAACATGAGCCGCCACCGGACGACAGCCGCAGCCCTTCTCGTCCTCCTCGCCGCGTGGGGCCTCTCGGGGACGGCGAGCGCCGCCGTGCCGAGGCTCGTTTTCCCGGTCGTCGCCGACACGTTCTACTTCGACGACTTCGGCGCTCCCCGTGGGAGCGGCCGGCACCAAGGCAACGACCTGGTGGCGGCGAAACGCTCCCCCGTCGTCGCCGTCGAGGCCGGCCGCGTGGTCAAGTGGACGTCCTCTCGGACGGCCGGGTGCATGCTCTACCTCCACGGGCGGAGCGGGACGGAGTACATGTACGTCCACCTGAACAACGACCGGACGCTTCGCAACGACAACGCCGGCGGCTGTAAGAACGGCATCGCCTACGCGCCGGGCCTGGTCTCGAACCAGCAGGTGCAGGCCGGCCAGCTCATCGCCTACGTCGGCGACTCGGGGGACGCGAACGGAATCGTCTCCCACCTCCACTTCGAGCTGCACCCGAACGGCGGAGCGGCCGCCTCGCCGTACAGGCGCCTGCGCGCCGCGTACAGGCACCTCTACCCGCGGCCGGCCGCAGCGGTCGAGACCCTTCGCATGCGCGTCCACGGGACGGTCGTGGCCGCGTTCCTCGACCTCGACCCCCAGCGGATCCGGATCCGCGTCACCCAGCTCCGCCTCTCGAATGGCTGGATCGTGAAGCCGAAGCGCGACGTCACGCTCTCGGTGCCCGTGGATGCCGCCCTCCGCCGTTCCGTCCCGGGGACGCTCTCCGAGCCAACGACGATCGACAGGTTCACGCCGGGGAGTCGGGTGATCGTCTGGGCGAACGAGTTCCCGCAGGATCTTCTCTCCGCACGGGCGGCGCCCGGCCTCCATACGATCCGCGACATCCTTCTCCTGTCGGACTGACAGCGGTCCTGACGCCGAGCCGCCAGGTGGGCTCAGGCCCCGAGGGCGGCGCGGAGCGCTCGCGCCACCCGCTCGGGATCGCCCGCGTCGCCGATCGCGCGCACGACCGCGATCCGCCGTGCCCCCGCGGCGACGACATCGGCGACGTTCGTCCCGTCGATCCCGCCGACCGCGAACCAGGGAACCCGCGCGTGCGCCGCCGCGTAGCGGACGAGGTCGAGGCCGACCGCGGGGCGCCCCGGCTTCGTCGGCGTCGCGTGGACGGGCCCGACGCCGATGTAGTCGGCCTCGGCGCGAAGGAGCTCGTCCGGGGAGTGCGTCGAGAGGCCGACCGGGAGGCCGAAGCGACGCACCGCCTCGACCGGAAGGTCGTCCTGGCCGACGTGGACGAAGTCCGCGCCGACGAGGACGGCGAGGTCGGGGCGGTCATTGACGACGAGGGGGACGCCCAGCCGCCGCGTGAGCTCGCGCGCCTCCTCGAGCGCCGTCAAGAGCCTCCCGTCGGAGAGCTCCTTCTCCCGCAGCTGCACCATGTCGACGCCGCCGCGCACGGCCGCCTCGAGGAACGCGGGCAGGTCCGGCCGCGAGCCGGTGATGAGGAAGAGGCGGGCCGAGCGGGCCGGCTCAGCCGCCGGCGACGGGCCGGGCGACGACGAGGCTGTCGCCATCCTCGAGCCTCACCTCCGCGTAGCGCGCGCGCTCCACAGGCTCGCCGTTCCGCTCGACGAGCGCGTAGCGTGCGCCGACCCCGAGCCGCTCGAGGAGCGCCGCCAGCGTCTCCCCTCTCCCCACGGGCTGCTCGCGGCCGTTGACGACGACGTGCCCGCTCACGCCCCGTGGATCGCCCCCGCGACCGGGCTGGAGGCCGCCGCGTCAGAGCCCTCCTCCATGATCCCCGCCCTGTGGGCTTCCCGCCCCGCCTCGACCGCGAGCCGGAAGGCCCGCGCCATCGCCACGGGGTCGCCCGCGCGCGCGATGGCCGTGTTCACGAGGACGGCGTCGGCGCCCATCTCCATCGCCTCCGCCGCGTGTGAGGGCGCGCCGAGCCCGGCGTCCACGACGAGCGGGACCTCGGCCTGCTCGACCATGATGCGGATCGCATCGCGGAGCTTGAGCCCGCGGCCGCTCCCGATCGGCGCGGCCAGCGGCATCACCGTCGCGCACCCGACCTCCTCGAGCTTCTTCTGGAGCACGGGGTCGGGGAGCACGTAGGGGAGGACCGTGAAGTCCTCCTCCACGAGCTGCGCCGCGGCCCGGAGCGTCTCGACCGGGTCCGGCAGCAGGTAGCGGGGGTCCGGGATCACCTCGAGCTTGACCCAGTCCGGAAGGCCGCCCGCCCTGGCCAGCCGCGCTGACCGCACCGCCTCCTCGGCCGTCTCGCAGCCCGAGGTGTTCGGGAGGAGCAGGACGTCCTCCGGGAGGAAGGCCGTGATGTCCTCGCCCGGGGCGTCGAAGTCGATCCGGCGCACCGCGACGGTGACGATCTGCGAGCCCGAGGCGGCGAGCGCCTCCCGCATCGTCTCGAAGGTGTCGTATTTGCCGGTACCCGTCAGGAGCCGCGAGCGAAACTCGCGCCCGGCGATGACGAGTGGATCGTGAGTGTTCAATCGAGTCCCTTCGCTGGCATGACCCAGATCAGGTGGTGGCGGTCGCAGCCTCGTGGCCGCCTCTCAGCCCCCGACAGGGGCTCCCGCTGGAACCAGGGTAGCAGCGGCCGTCACGGAGACGGCTCCGGCCGGAGCGAGAGCTCGAGGACGTAGGCGGCCATCACGTCCTCCTCCCCGAGCTCGAGATGCCAGGCGTCGGAGAGCTGCTCGACCCGGGCGATCTGGTCGCGGTTCTCGAGGAAGAGGTCGGAGAGGGGGAAGAATCCGAACTCGGCCACGCTTGCGTCGAGACCGAGCGACTCGACGAGCTCGGCCGTCCGGAGCTGGCTGAGGATCGAGAGCTGCATGACGTAGGCCCGCCCGTCCTCGGTCAGAAGCCGCGGGAGGAGCCCCAGCAAGTGGTCGAGGAGGTTCCGGCCCCAGAAGTCGACCGGGCGGTGGCCGGTCGACTCCTCGAAGGGATCGACCGGCATCTGGTAGAGGCTCGCGACGACGACGTCGTAGCGCTCCTCGGGCTCGTACGTATAGAGGTCGACCTCGGCGCCGGTGACGCGCTCGGAGACGCCGTTGCGGAAGGCGTTCGCGAGAGCGTTCGCCACGGCTCGCCGCTGGATGTCGATCGCGTGGACGTGCTCGGCGCCGTCGAGCGCGAGCTGGACGGCCAGGAGCCCAGTGCCGCAGCCGACGTCGAGACAGCGCTTGCCCGCACCGATTCGTCCCCGCCAGAGGTGCTTCCAGAGGAGGAGGCTGCCGACCGTGGGGACGAAGACGCCCGGCTCGCAGACGATGTCCGGGAACGGCAGCGGGTAGAGCAGCCGTCCGTCCTCGTCGAGCCAGGGCTTCGGGGGCGAGGCCGGCTCGGCCGGCGCGGGCGGCGCCGCGGGAGGACCGCTCCGGGGCCGGCCGGGCTTCGTGCCCTCGAGCGCGCGGCGGGCGGCGGCGAGGTGTTCCGGCGAGGTGCCGCAGCAGCCGCCGACGATCTGGGCCCCCTCCTCCCGCCACTGCAGCGCCAGCTCCGCGTACTCGGCCGGGCCGACGCGCGTGTCGAAGCGCCAGCCCGCGTCCGAGTAGTAGCCGAGATTCGGATAGACGCCGAGGGGGAGGTCGACGAAGTCTCGGAGCCAGGGGAGCATCCCGGGAACGTGGTCGGGCGGGAGGCAGTTGATGAGGAGCGCGCTCGCGCCCACCTCCTCGAAAGTGCGCGCGGCACGGCCGAAGACGTCCCCCTCCGGCCCTCCCCAATGCTGGCCGTAGACGCCGCAGACGCCGTGGCGGCAGCGGCGAAAGGAGAGCCAGACGGGAAGCCCGGTCCCGATCACGAGCTCGACGCTCGGGACGGTGAGGCCCTCCCGGACGAGCGACATGGTCTCCATGAGCACGATGTCGGGCGGCTCCTCCTCGAGGACGCGCAGGAGGAGCTCGAGCGTCGAGTGTCGCGCGGGGCTGTCGATGTCCCCGTTGACGCTGAACGCGACCGCGCACGTCTCCGTCCGCCCGGCCTCCTCGACCGCCTGCCGCGCCAGGCGGATCCCGAGCCGCGCGATGTCCATCCAGTGCGTCGTGGCGCCGCGCCCGACGAGTCCGGCGGCCTCGAGCTCCGCCCCGGCGAGAATCGCCCAGGTGTTCGTGGAGATGACGTCGCAGCCGGCGTCAACGTAGCGGCGGTGGACGTCGAGCACCGAGTACGGGACGTCGTAGAGCGCCCCCGTACCCCAGAGGCCGCGGTCCGAGTCGCGGAGCTGGCCTGCGTGCTCGCGTCCGAGCTCGGTCGCGTTCCCGCCGTCGAGGATGACGGCAACGTCGTCGGAGATCAGCCGCTGAATCCGCTCGTAGGCGGGAGAGAGTCGCTCGACCCGCGTGACCATCGGCGCGGCTACCGCCCGCGGAACTCGGGCTGGCGCTTCTCCGCGAACGCTGCCATGCCCTCCTGCTGGTCCTCGCTCGCGAAGAGCATTGCGAAGAGTCGCGCCTCCGCGGCGAGATTCGCGCCGTGCTCCCCCTGGAGCGAGAGGTTGACGGCCTCCTTCGCGTAGGCGAGGGCGAGCGGGCTCTTCGCCGTCAGAGCCCGGCAGAGCTCGAGCGTCCTCTCACGGAGATCGCCCGGCTCGCAGACGGCGTTCACGAGGCCACGGTCGAGCGCCTCGGCCGCGTCCACCTGCCGGCCGGTGAGGACGAGCTCCTTGGCGAAGCCGAGGGTCGTCGTGCGCGCGAGCCTGAGCGACCCGCCCCAGCCGGGAAGGATGCCGAGGTTGATCTCCGGCTGCCCGAGCCGGGCGTTCGCGGACGCGAGGCGCAGGTCGCAGGCGAGCGCGAGCTCGCAACCGCCGCCGAGGGCGAAGCCGTTGATCGCGGCGATCGTCGGCTTCGGCATCGTCTCGAGCAGCTCGCCGCAGGCGTGCCCGAGCTCCCCCCAACGGCGCGCCTCGAGGACGCCGAGGCTCTGCATGTACTTGATGTCCGCGCCGGCGATGAAGGCTTTCTCGCCCGCCCCGGTAAGGACGACGACGCGCGCGTCCGCATCCTGGGCCAGCTCCGCGAGGCGGTCGCGCAGCGCCTCGGCGTGCTCGACGTCGAGGGCGTTCATCGCCTCGGGGCGGTTCACGGTGACGACGGCTGCGCCGTCATTGCGCTCCACGTCTATGGCCACTACGACGCCTCGACGGGGACGTGCGTCCGCAGGAACTCGACGATCTCGGAGACGGGCGAGCCCGGCGTGAAGACCTCGGCGACGCCCTGCTCCTTGAGCGCTGCGACGTCCTCGCGCGGGATCGTCCCGCCGACGACGACGAGCACGTCCTCGACCCCGTTCTCGCGGAGGCCGTCGAGGATCCGCGGCACGAGCGTCATGTGCGCGCCGGAGAGGATCGAGATGCCGACGGCGTCGGCGTCCTCCTGGATTGCGGTCTCGACGATCTGCTCCGGCGTCTGGTGCAGGCCCGTGTAGATGACCTCCATGCCGGCGTCCCGCAACGCTCGCGCGATGATCTTCGCCCCCCGGTCGTGACCGTCGAGTCCAGGCTTTGCGATCACGACCCGGATCTTCCTGGCCATACTGCGCCAGTATATGGAGGTGCGCCTGACCGTCATCGGCTCCTCCCCCGCCTGGCCGAACCCGGGAAGCGCACAGTCCGGCTACCTCGTGGAGGGCGAGGGAGCGCTCCTCCTCGACTGCGGCCCGGGCGTGCTCGGGCGCCTCCGCGAGCTCGGGCTCTACCCGGGCGCGATCGCGATCACCCACTTCCACCTCGACCACTGGGGCGACCTGGTCTCCTGGGCGTGGCTGAACGCCTACGGCCCCCCGAAGCACCGCATCGACTGCGCGCTCTGGCTTCCGCCCGGCGGGAAGCACGAGCTCGCCGAGTTCGCGGCGCGCTGGGGAAACCAGGACATGTTCGAGAACGCCTTCGAGCTCCACGAGTTCGAGCCGGGCGTCGTGTTTCACACCGCGGGCTTCGACGTGGAGGCGTGCCGGCTCCCGCACTACGCGCTCACGTCCCACGGCTTCCGCGTGACGCACGACGGGAGGACGCTCGCCTACTCGGGCGACTCGGCTCCGACAGAGGAGCTTGCCGGGCTCGCCCGCGGCGCCGACCTCTTCCTCTGCGAGGCGACGCTCGCCGACGCGGCGAACGACGGACCATTGCGGGGGCACCTCTCGGCGGAGGAGGCGCTCGCCGCCGCGGACGGCCCGATCCTCCTTACGCACCGGCCGATCGAGCTGCCCGCTCCCGACGGCGTGCCCGTGGCCCGCGACGGCCTGGTCGTCGAGATCTAGGCTCCAAGATCGTCTACAGGCGGCAACGGTCCAGACCTTCGATGCCGGCGGGCAGTACACTCCGTTAACACTCCTCCTGAAGTGTCATGGCACGGCGGAGAGCCGAGAGAATCGACGACGTCACCCTCAAGATCCCGCGCCCCCTCTACGAGCGCCTCCGCCAGGTGATCGAGGGGACGGGATTCCATTCGGTGACCGAGTTCTGCGTCTACGTCCTCCGGGACCTCGCGGCGAGCCAGACGCCGACTCCGGACCACGACCGACTCACCACCGAGGAAGTCGCGGCCATCCGCGGCCGGCTCCGGGCGCTCGGGTACCTGGAAGACTGAGCGTCCCGTGACCACGTTCCGGACGCGCTGCGAGCACGACCTCGAGGGCCTCTACCGGGAGCGGCTCGGCCGATGACCAAGGTGATGATCCTCGGGCTCGACTGCGCGGAGCCGTCGCTGGTCCTGGAGCGCTGGCGCCACGAGCTCCCGGTCCTCTCCGGGCTCATGGACAAGGGCGCCCACGGGCGGCTCACCTCCGTGATCCCGCCCATCACCGTGCCGGCCTGGTCCTGCATGATGTCGAGCCGCACTCCCGGCGACCTGGGCGTCTACGGTTTCCGCAACCGCTCCGACCACTCCTACGACGGGCTCTTCATCGCCAACTCGACCGCGATCCGCGAGCCGCGCCTCTGGGATCTCGCGACAAGAGCGGGCAAGCCGTCGATCGTCCTCGGCGTCCCGGGCACCTACCCGCCTCGACCGCTGAACGGGGTGATGGTGAGCTGCTTCCTGACGCCGTCCACCGAGAGCCAGTTCACGTTCCCTCCCATCCTCAAGCGGGAGGTCGAGGAGGTCGTCGGGGAGTACCTCTTCGACGTCCGCGACTTCCGCACGGACGACAAGGACTACCTCCTGCGGCAGGTCTACGAGATGACGGATCGGCGCTTCCGGCTCGCCGAGCACCTCCTCGAGACGAAGCCGTGGGAGCTCTTCGCCATGGTGGAGATGGGCCCGGACCGGATGTACCACGGCTTCTGGAAGCTGATGGACCCGGAGCATCGGAAGCACGAGCCCGACAACCCTTTCCAGAGCGCGATCCTGGACTACCACAAGCACCTCGACCGGCTCATGGGCCGCCTGCTTGCGCACGCCGACGAGAAGACGGCCGTGTTGGTCGTCTCCGACCACGGCGGCAAGCGGATGGACGGCGGAATCCGCGTCAACGAGTGGCTGAGACGCGAGGGCCTCCTCGCCACGCTCCGCGACCCCGAGGAGGCCGTTCCTCTCCGCGAGGCCGGGATCGACTGGTCGCGGACGGTTGCCTGGGGCGAGGGCGGCTACTACTCCCGCATCTTCCTGAACGTCGCCGGCCGGGAGCCTGAAGGGATCGTTTCGCCCGAAGACTACGAGCGCGTCCGCGGCGGCCTCGCGGAGCGGCTCGCCGCCATCCCCGACGAGAACGGGGATCCGCTCGACACGCGCGTCTACCTCCCCGAGCAGGTCTACGAACAGGCGAACGGCGTCCCGCCCGATCTCATCGTCCACTTCGGAGACCTCTACTGGCGCTCCGTGGGCACAGTGGGCGGCCGCGAGGGCGTCCACACGTTCGAGAACGACACCGGCCCGGACGATGCGAACCACGCACAGGAGGGCCTCTTCGTGCTCGTCGCCCCGGGGGTTCACCCCGGCCCGCGTGAGGGCGCCCGCCTCCTAGACGTCGCCCCCACGGTGCTCGAGCTCATGGGACTCGACGTTCCCGCCTCGATGCGCGGGACGAGCCTGCTTTCGGCTGGCGTGGCATGAGCCCTAGTCCTTTGGCCGGGTGACCACGGGCCGCTCGGCCCTAAGATGAGCGGGTGGGCACGGCTCTCGTAACCGGCGGGGCCGGCTTCCTCGGCTCCCACCTCTGCGACTACCTACTTGCGCAGGGCGACCGCGTCATCTGCCTTGACAACCTCGACACGGGAAATCTCCAGAACATCGAGCACATCCGTGACGACGCCTTCGACTTCGTGAACCACGACCTCACAGAGCCACTCTTCATCGAGCAGCCGATCGACTACGTCTTCCATCTCGCGAGCCCCGCGAGCCCGATCGACTATGCCCGGCTGCCCCTGCACACGCTCAAGGTGGGCTCCTACGGCACGCACCACGCGCTCGGGCTCGCGAAGTTCAAGCGCGCGCGCTTCCTGCTCGCCTCCACGAGCGAGGTGTACGGGGACCCCCAGGTGCACCCCCAGCCCGAGACGTACTGGGGGCACGTGAACTCCATCGGCCCGCGCGGCGTCTACGACGAGGCGAAGCGCTACGCCGAGGCGCTGACGATGGCCTACCACCGCCAGCAGGGTGTCAACACGTGTATCGCGCGGATCTTCAACACGTACGGCCCGCGCATGCGGCCACACGACGGGCGCGCGATCCCGACGTTCGTCCGCCAGGCGCGTGAGGGCGAGCCGGTCACGATCTTCGGAGACGGATCGCAGACCCGTTCCTTCTGCTTCGTGGACGACCTTGTCCGCGGGCTCCACCTCCTCGCCACGAGCGGCGAGCACCTGCCCGTCAACCTCGGGAACCCTCGGGAGATGACCCTTCTCGAGCTCGCCGAGGCGGTCATCCGCGTCTCTGGCTCGAAGAGCGAGCTCGTCTTCCAGGCTCTGCCCGTCGACGATCCGCAGGTCCGCCAGCCGGACATCACCCGCGCACGCCAGGTTCTCGGCTGGGAGCCCGAGGTCGAGCTCGAGGAAGGCTTGAGGCGAACGATGGCCTCGCTGGAGTCCGGCGCGCCCGCGCGCTGAGCCAGGCGCGGGCCCTAGGTCTGTAGTCGGTACAGCTAGGCGGGTAACTCCGGCGCGGGCTCCTCGGCCTCCGGCAGTTGCCAAACGACCGCCGAGGGCCGGCCGATGCCCTCGTACGTGAAGCCGGCCGCGCGGGCGGTTGCCGGGTCGAGTAGGTTCCGCCCGTCCACGATGAGAGGCGTCCGCATAGCCTGCCGCACCTCAGGCGAGGCCAACCGGCCGAGCTCGGGCCACTCGGTCACGACGACTGCGGCGTCGGCGCCGTCGACGGCCTCGAGGAGGGTCTCGGCGAACTCCACCCCTCCGAGGAGCTCTCGGGCTTCCTCGAGCGCGACGGGATCCCAGGCGCGCACGACCGCGCCCTCAGTGAGGAGGCGGGGCACGAGCACGAGACTCGGCGCCTCCCGCATGTCGTTCGTGCCCGGCTTGAAGGCGAGGCCCAGGAGCGCCACGGTCCGGCCCCGCAGGTCACCGAGGTGGGCCTGGAGCTTCTGCACGATGCGCCGCTTCTGGAGCTCGTTGACCTCGATCACCGCCGTGAGGAGCTGGAAGTGGTACCCGGAGTTCGCCGCGAGCTGCTTGAGAGCCGAGGCGTCCTTGGGAAAGCACGAGCCCCCGTAGCCGATGCCCGCTTTCAGGAAGTGCGGCCCGACGCGGTCGTCCAGCCCGACCCCGCGCGCCACCTCCTCGATGTCTGCCCCGACGAGCTCGCAGACGTTCGCAATCTCGTTGATGAAGCTGATCCTCGTCGCAAGCGCCGCGTTCGAGGCGAGCTTGATCATCTCCGCGGAGGCGACGTCGGTGCGCACGATCGGCGCTCCGAGCGGCTCGTACAGGGCCGCCACGCGGTCGCCGTCGGCATCCACGAAGGCCCCGACGACGACGCGGGCCGGCTCTCTGAAGTTCGCCAGGGCCGTCCCCTCCGCGAGGAACTCCGGGTTCGAGACGTAGCCCACGAAGGGAAGGCCGCGCGCGTCGAGGCGCGCCCGCACTCGCTCGCCGGTCCGCACGGGGACTGTGCTCTTCATGACGAGCACGATCCGCTCGTCGAGGCCGGAGAGCTCGTCGACGACCTGCCAAACCGCGGAGAGGTCGGCGTCGCCGGAGTACGCAGAGGGCGTCCCGACGCAGACGAAGGCGAGGCCGGCCGACTCGACGACGTCGCGCATCTCGAGCGTGAAGCGGAGCCGATCGCGGTTCCGGGCGAGCATCTCGCCGAGACCGGGCTCGTGGATCGGAACCTCCCCGGCCGCGAGGGCCGCCACACGCTCCGGCACGACGTCCCTGACCGTCACGCGGTGGCCGAGCTCGGCGAAGCAGGCGGCCGTGACGAGGCCGACCCACCCCGCACCCAGGACGCCAAGGGGCTCGCGGTCCACGGAAGGGAGTCTAGTGCGCCCTCCGCGGCTCACTGTCCCCCGTCAAGGGGATGCGAACCTGCCGCAGGCGTTGCTCTCACGTTGGAGGGGTGGTGCCGGGCTATCCACACGACCAAAGGTGAGCTATGGTCCAGTTCCTTCGTGCAGTTCGATCGAAAGGCGGCCCTTTCGATGAGTCTTTCTGAGCATCGCACCGCAGTTCTGCTGGACCGGCATCCCATCTGGCTGGACGTCGTGGAGCAGGTTCTCGAGCGCATCGGAGTCGAAGTCGAGGGCAAGGCAACCTCTCCCGACCGCGCCCTCGCTCTCATCGAGGAGCACAGGCCCAGCCTGCTCGTGCTGGGCATCGGGATGGGCGATCGAGAGCTAGACGGGATCGAATACGTCGGTCTCGCACGGCAGCGCGCGCCAGAACTCAAGGTGGTCGTGCACTCCGCGCACGCCGATCCGCAGCACGTCGACGCGGCGCTCGCGGCCGGCGCGCAGGCCTACGTGCTCAAGTCCGCACACGCCGACGACCTCGCCTCTGCGATCCGGCAGGCATTCGATCACTCCGTTTACCTCGCCCGCCGACGCAACGGGAGGCGGCAGCTGGCCCCCGAGTCCGTCGCCGAGACGTGGGGGCTCACCCGCCGTGAGCTCGAGATCCTCACCCTGGTGGCGGAGGGGCACTCGAACGCACAGCTCGCGCGGATGCTGTGGGTGACGGAGCAGACCGTCAAGTACCACCTCTCCAACGTCTACCGCAAGCTCGATCTCTCGAACCGGACCGAGGCAGGTCGGTGGGCGCAGCTCCACGGCCTGCTCCCGACCGAGTCGACGCCGAACGGAGGGGTGCCCCCGCCGGAGCCGCACGAGCGCGACGGCCACGCGTTCGGGGCCAGGCCCGCGCCTGCACATCGAGATGAGGGGGCGACGGCGGGCTGGCGGGACCACTGAGAGTTCTCCACCGGGTTTCCCCAGCTTCTCCACAGATCTCCACGAGCCCCCATTCGAGGGATTCTCGCGGGGTGAGGACGTTTTCCACACTTTCGGCTAGGTCCCACACTTGCGGTTCCTGCTTCGATGCGATAGAAGCAGCGTTTTGCGGCTCTCGATCGAAAGGCGGCCCTTTCGGTGAACACTCACCTGGACAAACGCACTGCCGTCCTCCTGGACCAGTACCCGCTGTGGTTGGAGACATTGGCGCAGGTCGTCGAGCGAGTCGGCGTCGACGTGGTCGCGAAGACCAACTCCTCTTCCGCAGCCCTGGCCGTCATCGAGGCACGGTCTCCCAACCTCCTCATCACAGGCATCAAGACGCCCGAGGCGGACGTCGACGGCGTCGGCCTCATCTGCCGGGCGCGCGAGCTGCACCCGGAGCTGAAGGTGATCGTCCTCTCCATGTACGACGATCCCCAGCTCATCGAGGCGGCGTTCGCTGCGGGCGCCGTCGCCTACGTTCTCAAGACGGCACACCCCGATGACCTCACGTCCGCCGTCCGGCAGGCGTTCGAGCACTCCATCTACCTGGCCGGCGCCCGGCCTGCCCGAGCGCCCGCGGCTCGCCCGACGGACTCGCCGGGGCTGACGCGACGGGAGCTGGAGATCCTTCGGCTGGTCGCCGAGGGGCATTCGAACGCCGAGCTTGCCCGGATGCTGTGGGTCACCGAGCAGACGGTGAAGTTCCACTTGTCGAACATCTACCGGAAGCTCAACGTGTCCAACCGGACAGAGGCGAGCCGCTGGGCCCAGCTCCGCGGTCTCCTGCAGGCACCGGCCGTGCCGGCGACCGCATAGGGGTCGGGGCGACGTGCTCCTTCATCGAGGCCCCGTGAGGGCGGGATCGAGCGCGGACGCGCCGCTGTCCACCGAACCGGCGAACGACGCCCCGCATCGCCTCATTCGGGACGTGACGTTCGGGGAGGGCGTGATCGTGCATCCCTTCACGAACCTCTACGGATGTCGGATAGGTGCGCACACGCGCATCGGCCCCTTCGTCGAGATCCAGGGTGGCGTGGTCATCGGGGCGCAGTGCAAGATCCAGAGCCACGCCTTCCTGTGCGAGGGCGTCGACATCGAGGACGAGGTCTTCGTCGGTCACGGCGTCGTGTTCGTGAACGACAAGTTCCCCCGGGCGACGATCGACGAGGGGCTCCTCCAGACGAACAGCGACTGGACCGTACTCGCGACGACCGTCGAACGGCGCGCGTCCCTCGGCTCGGGCGCGGTGATCCTCGGCGGCGTGCGAATCGGCGAAGGCGCCCTGGTGGGCGCCGGTGCAGTCGTCACACGAGACGTTCCGGCCGGCCAGGTCGTCGCCGGAAACCCCGCCCGCGAGCTCGTGCGGCGCTAGGAACCGGTCGACGACATCGGGACCGTTCGGAAGCGTGGCCGCGCCACTGCCGTTCATGGGACATGACGCGCCCTTGCGGGGTCGTCCTCGTCCTCAATCGCCGACGCGCCGTGGGCCCGAGCCCCGCGGTCTGGCCGCCGCAGCTCATGCCGGTCGCCAATCGCCCCCTGCTCGACCACGCCCTTGGGGCCCTGCGGGCCGCCGGGGTGGCGGAGATCGTCGTGGTCGCCGACTCCTCGAGCGGATCCAGGGTGCGAGGAGCCCTGACGAACTCGAGGTCTCGGAGCGCGGTACACGTCATCGACGCGCCCCGTTCCGGCGGCGAGGTGGCCGCGCTCGACGCCGCCCGCCGGATGACCGGGGACGCCCCGCTCGTCGTCCATCGCGGTGACGCGCTCGCCGGCGATCTCCTGTCCCACGAGCTGCCGCGCTTCCTCGCCGGCCAGGCGGATGCCGCGGTGCTCTTCCTCGAGCCGGGCTTGAGGCAGGAGGACCCGTCCCGTCACCTCTCCGCGTGGGCGCGCCACAGCCGCCCGGAACCCCTGGGCATCGAGCTGCTCTCCTCGCCCATGCTGGATGCTCTCTGCACCCTGAACCGAACCGGGGGAGGAAAGCGCAGGCTCGCCGGCCCGTTGGCGCAGGCCGGAGGCTCCGGCTGGGAGGTCGAGCAGCGCGTCCTCACGCACGGGTGGCGCCTGCACGAGAGCGCCGAGAGCGTTCTCGACGGCAATCGCTTCGCTCTCGAGGACCTCAGCGCGGACTGGCACCCCGACTCGCTCGTACGAACGCGCCTCGAAGGCCGAGTCGCAATCCATCCCTCGAGTCGCGTGGAGGACTCGCTGCTCCGCGGCCCCTGCGTGATCGGTGCGAACGCCACGATCCGCCACGCGTACGTGGGGCCCTACACGGCGATCGGTCCCGGCTGCGTGATCGAGAACGCCGAGCTCGAGCACTCGGTGATCCTGCAGGACGCGACCATTCGCGACGTCGGTTGGCGGCTCGAGCACAGCGTCGTGGGCGCCCGCGCCCGCGTAGCGCGCGAGTTTCGCCTCCCGCAAGCCGTTCACCTCTGTCTCGGCGACGACGCGCGCATCTCCGTGAGTTGACCCGGCCCGCCGCCGTCAGTCGGACTTTTCTCGGACCGACTTTTTCTCGACTCCGAAGACCGCTTCTCGCCTCGTTCTCCTCCCGTAGAGGACAAGGCGCGGGCGGCGCGCGCCATTCGCCGGGCCACGCGCTCGGCGCTCGGGCGAGCGCCCACCGACAGGAGGGCGAGATGGGGAGCGACATGCGAACGCGGGCGGACAAGCTCGTGGCAAGCAGCGGGACGCGGCTGAGGCGCAACCGGACGATCACCAACTCGCCCGAGGAGGAGCGGGCGGTCGCGCAGGCGGTGGCCCGGGCGAAGGCCGGCGACCGCGAGGCGATTCGGTACCTCTACCTCCGCTACGCGAACAACGTCTACGGCTACGTGCGAAGCATCGTTCACGACGACTACGAGGCCGAGGACATCACCCAGCACGTCTTCGCAAAGCTCATCACAGTCATCGACCGGTACGAGCCCCTCGCGGTGCCTTTCTCGCGGTGGATGCTGCGGCTCGCGCACAACGCCGCGATCGACTACCTGCGCGCGTGCAACGCGATTCCCTGCGAGGAGGTGCGAAAAGCCGATGAGCCCGCGGACGAAGGCCGGGGCGACCGCTCGAGCTGTCTGCGCAGCGCCCTGGCCGAGCTTTCAGATGACCAGCGCAACGTCGTCGTCTTGCGCCATCTCGTAGGCCTCTCCCCGGGCGAGATCGCCGAGCGGATGGATCGGACCGAGAGCTCGATTCACGGCCTCCATCATCGCGCCCGCGGCGCATTGCGGGCGCGCCTCGAGCAGATGGAGTCCGGTCCGGTCACTGCGCAGGGGGTGACCCGGTGACGCGGACGGCCTTCTCGCCGTCCCTCCACGTGGCTGACCTCCGCCTCGAAGCGCCGGCGCCGGCCCCTGCGGACGCCGAGATTCCCTTCGCACGCCTCGATCACGCCGACTCTGAGCTCCTTCACGAGCTCCTGGCGGCCGTCGCGCGGGTCGCGGAGAGCGGGGCCTTCACTCTCGGAGAGGAGGTCGATGCGTTCGAACGCGAGTTCGCGGCCTATTGCGGCACCGAGCATGCCGTGGGCGTCTCCTCCGGGACGGACGCGCTCGCGCTCGCCCTTCGGGCGCTCGGAATCAGCCCGGGCGACGAGGTGATCGTCCCCGCGAACTCGTTCATCGCGACCGCTGAGGCGGTGACGCTGGCCGGCGCAAGGCCGCGCTTGGTCGACGTCGATCCCGCCTCGCACCTGCTCACCGCAGACATCTTGGCCGCGGCGATCACGCCGCGCACGCGCGCGGTGATCCCGGTCCACCTCTACGGGTGCACGGTGGACCTCGATCCGCTCACCGAGGTCGCCCGTAGCCACGACATCGCGGTCGTCGAGGACGCTTGCCAGGCCCACGGCGCTCACTACCGCGGACGACGGGCCGGCGCGGTGGCCGACATCGGCTGCTTCAGCTTCTATCCGACGAAGAACCTGGGAGGCTGGGGCGACGGCGGTGCGGTGGTCACGAGCCGGCCGGAGCTCGCCGAGCGCGTCCGGCTGCTCCGCTCCCACGGCGAACAGCCTCGCTACCACCATCATGTCTGCGGCTCGACCGCCCGGCTCGACGCGCTTCAGGCGGCGGTGCTGCGGCTGAAGCTGTGCCGGCTGGACGGGTGGAACGCAGAACGGAGGGCGCTCGCCGCCAGGCTTCGGAGCGCGCTTGCCGGGACCGGTGTCGGGCTCCCTCCGAAGCCCGACCCCCACGGCGACCACGTCTACCACCTCTTTCCCGTCTTCTCGACGGCGCGCGATGCTCTCCGAGCGCACCTAGGGGAAGGCGGCATCGCCACCGCGGCGCACTATCCCGTTCCGATCCATCTTGCCGAGGCCTACCGGCACCTCCGCCTGCGTCGCGGCGCGCTGCCGGTGGCCGAACGTCTCGCCCAGACGACCTGCAGTCTCCCCTTGTGGCCGGGGATGCGTGACGACCAGATCGATCGCGTCGCCGCGGCAGTAGCGTCGTTCGATTCGAAACGGAGGCCCGGGTGGAGGCCCACGACCTCCTCGTAGAGCGAACCCCCGTCCGCGCCCGCACGCAGGCGACGGCACAGCGCGCGGTGGACATCGTCGTCGCCGCGACGCTCTTGCTGCTGCTCCTTCCGGTACTGGCGCTCACTGCGGTGGCGGTACGGATCGACTCACCGGGCTCCGCCCTCTTCCGCCAGCGCCGACTGGGCCTTGGCATGAAGACATTCGCCGTCCTGAAGTTCAGGACGATGCGGGCGGACGCCGACGGGGCGGTCCACCGTGATTACGTCCGCTCCCTGATCGAAGCCGACCCCTCGCCCGCGGGCCGCGACGGCCTCTACAAGCTTGCGGTTGACGATCGGGTGACTCGGGTCGGGCGCGTGCTGCGGTCGTGGAGCCTCGACGAGCTTCCGCAGCTTTGGAACGTGCTCCGCGGCGAGATGTCGCTGGTGGGCCCGCGCCCCGTGATTCCATACGAGGCCGAGTTCTATCCCCAGTGGTACCTGCGTCGCTTCGCGGTGAGGCCCGGGATCACAGGCCTCTGGCAGGTGAGCGGCCGCAACGAGCGCACGTACGAGGAGATGGTGCGTTTCGACATCGAGTATGTCGAGAGCGGCTCGCTACGGCTCGACCTCCTCATCCTGCTCAAGACCGTGTCGGTGGTCGTTCGGCGCAAGGGAGTGGCGTAGGTGGCTGAGCCGTTCCCGCCGTATCGCGCCCACCTCAACGGGCACGCCAACGGAAGCGCCGACGGCTGGGCCCATGCTCGTCCGGCGGAGAACGGGGACCGGCCGCCCGTGCGGACAGCGGTCGTCGGGTACGGCTACTGGGGACCGAATCTCGCTCGCAACGTCGCCGAGCGGCCGGAGCTCGAGCTGGCCGGGCTGTGCGAGCTCGACCGCCGGCGGGCCGACGCGTTTGCCCAAAAACATCCCGGCCTGACCGTGTGGCGAGAGCTCGACGGTCTCCTACTCGAGCCTGACGTGGACGCCGTCCTCCTCGCCACCCCGCCGCAGACGCACTACCCGTACGCGCGGCGGGCGCTGGAGGCGGGCAAGCACGTGCTCGTGGAGAAGCCGCTCGCCACGACCGCCGAGAATGCCCGCGAGCTCATCGAGCTCGCGCGCGCCCGCGAACTGGTTCTCATGCCGGGGCACACGTTCGTCTACAGCGCCTCGGTGAATGCCGTCCGTCAGCTGATTAGAGACGGGGTGCTCGGCGAGGTCTACTTCATCACCTCGTCGCGGATGAACCTGGGCAAGTATCAGCTCGATGGAGTCATCTGCGACCTGGCCCCACACGACCTCTCGATTCTCCTCTACTGGCTGGAGGAGCGGGTCGTTCAGGTTGCGGCCTCGGCGCAGAGCGTGTTCCGGACCGGCGTCGCGGAGACGGCGTTTCTCACCCTCACGTTCGAAAGCGGAACGACGGCCAATATCCAGATCTCATGGCTGGCTCCGAGGAAGGTCCGCCAGATGATCGTCGTGGGCAGCCGGCGGATGGTCCAGTACGACGACACCGCGTCTGACGAGCCCGTGCGCGTCTACGACCGCGGGATGGACTTCGCGGCCGCTCCGGCCAGCTTCGGCGAGTATCAGCTGACCTACCGTACAGGCGACGTCGTGATTCCACGAGTCGACGCCGTCGAGCCGCTCAGCCTCGAGCTGGAGGACTTTGCGCGCGCTGTCAGGACCGGCGGCGAGCCGCGCTCGAGCTCGGCCCTGGGGCTCGAGATCGTCGCAGTGCTCGAGGCGGCAGAGACGTCGCTGCGCGGGGGCGGCGAGCCGGTGACCCCGGTGCTGGCCGAGAGGGTTGCAGCGTGACGGCTCAGGCCGCGGCGGCGGACCACCGGGCCCAGACCGCACTTCCTCCCCATTCCGCGACCGCGGCGGGCCGGGCGCTGCGCATCTGCATGGTTCACTACTCCGACTTCCACATCGACTCGCGAATCCAGCGGCAGGCCCGCGCCCTGGCCGAGCGTGGGGACGAGGTCGATCTCGTGTGCCTGTCGGCGCCGGGCGAGCGGCGCGTAGGGGCGGGCCTGATCCGAATTCACCGGGTCGGCGGCGGCAAGGCGCAGGGCGGGGCCGCGAGCTACGTCTGGGGCTACCTGCGCTTCTTCGCGAGGGCGCTCGCGCGCGTGGCAGCGCTCGACTCGGAGCGGCGCTTCGACGTCGTCGAAGCGCACAACATGCCCGATTTTCTCGCCTTCACCGCCCTCCGGCCCAAGCTTCGGGGGACTCCGGTGATCCTCAACGTCCACGACACCTTTCCCGAGCTCTTCGCGACGATGTTCCGAAGGCGCCCGGACGGGCTGGCCGTCCGGCTTGTCACAGCCCAGGAGCGCCTGAGCGCAGCGTTCGCCGACGCGGTCGTGGCGGTGACACCCGAGGCGGCAGAGCGACTCGCATCGCGAGGCGCGGGCGGACGGCGTTCCCTCGTCGTCATGAATGCGCCCGACGAGCGCGTGTTCGGCCCGCCCCGCCCGCCCGCGACGATTCCTGCAGGCGGCGCGATCCAGGCGATCTATCACGGTGGGCTCGCGCCGCGGTTCGGCGTCGAGCTGCTCGTGGACGCCGTCGGTCGACTGTACGACACCCTTCCGCGGCTCTCGCTGCGCGTGTGCGGGACTGGGCCGAACAGAGACCGGCTGGCCGCACTCGCCGAGGAGCGCGCGCCCGGTCGGATTCACGTCGCAGCCGCCGCGGTACCGTTCGAGCAGATCCCCGCCGAGCTCGAGCGCGCGCACCTCGGCGTGGTACCGACGCGCCCCGACCGGTTCACCGAGCTGCTCCTGCCCGTCAAGCTGCTCGAGTACGTTCACATGGGGCTCCCAGCGGTCGCACCGCGCCTACCCGTCATCGAACGCTATTTCGGCGGCGGCGAGGTCACGCTCTTCGAGCCCGGCTCGGCGGCCGCCCTGGCCGAAGCGATCGCGGGCGTCTGCGCCGACCCGGCCGCCGCGCGCGAGCGGGCCCTGAGGGCGTCGGCGCGGCTCGCCGCAGTCGGTTGGCCCCAGCAGCGCCAGGGCTACCTGGGCCTGGTCGACGAGCTGGTCGCGGGACGCCGGCGGCGCGCCGAAATCACGCAATCGCAGATGAAGGTCGAGCGGCAAGGAAGGCGTTAGTGCCTCGGGAAGCGGCATCTGTCCTGACGGCTCCCGCCTGATTCGCATGGAACTGGCGCAGATCCTCAAGATTCTCTGGGACCGCAAGGTCTGGCTCGCCCTGGTCGCCCTCCTGGCCTTGCTGGCCAGCCTGTCGACGATCCTCCGCATCGGGCCAGGCGGCATCGAGGAGCGCTCGCACACCTACGGAGCCGCGCAGGCTCAGTTCCTCATCGACTCGCCACGCTCCTCCTTGATCGACCTGACGCAGGACACGGAGGCGCTTGCGACCCGCGCGCAGGTCTACGCGCAGTTCATGCGCTCGAACGCCGTGAAGGTGGAGATCGCTCGCATCGCCGGCATCGACGCCGACCGGATCGTGGCGCAGGGGCCGTACACGACGGCGGGCGGAACGCAGAACATCCCGCGCCCAGCTCCCGTGCGGTCGAACGAGGTCCGAGGCGAGGGAGACGTCTACCGGCTCGTATTCGACGCGCAGCTGGGACTGCCGATCGTCTCGGTCTACGCGCAGGCTCCGACGGCCGAGGAAGCGATCAAGCTTGCCGACGCGACGGTCGAGGGGATCGGTTCATACGTGAGCGAGCTCGAAGACGCCGAGAACGTCCCGTACGAGGATCAGACGGAGATTCGCGAGCTGGGCCCGGCCGAGGGAGGCACCGTGAACCCTGGCGTCGATCCCGTGATCTCGCTCTTGGTGTTCCTGGCGGCGCTGGTCGCCGGTTGCGCCGCCATCCTCGCTGCTGTGGCGCTCCGGCAAGGGTTCTACCGCCTTGCAGCTCAGGCCGAGCCGGTCGCCGACGAGGAGCCCGACACGAGCCTGACGGCCGCGCCGGGCCCGAAGACGAAGGACGATGAACTCCATGGGCTCGAGCCCGAAGTCACCGAGTCCTTCAGCCGGTTGAGCGTCGAGGTCGACGGCTCCTCCCACTCGCTTGCCTTCGGGGCGATCGACAGGCTCGTCGGCGAGGGGCTCGTCGACGAGAGGACAGCCGGTCGCTGGAAGCAGCACATCGAGGAGGAATCCCCCGTTCGCGAAGCGGCGCGATGAGCGCCGTGACGGCGCGTACCCCGTCGCGGCTCCGGGAGTCGGCGCGACGGACGTTCCTCATCGCAACGACAGATACCGGCGAGGATGCCTGGCCGCATACGACCCGGGTCCTGCCGTGGCTCCTCGCGGGATTCCTGGCAATGCTCTGGCTCCTTCCCTTCCGGGCCATCTACCTGCCGGGGGTGGGTAACCCGGACCGACCCGCACTCGTTGCGATTGCCGGTCTCTGGCTCGCAGCCTTGGCGGTCGTCCAGGGTGCGGCGCGACCGCGCGTCCAGGTCACGCGCCTGCACGCGGCGATCTCTGCCTTCTTCGTCTGCGCGGTCGCGAGTGTGGCCCTGAACACCGACGTCCTGGCCAACCTCGGCGAGCTCGGGTTGGCAAGCAAGAAGCTCGTCCTCCTCGCTTCCTACGCCGCGTTCTTCATCCTCGTGGGCTCGGTCATCAGGCCGGCCGAGATCCCACGCTTCGTCGGCCTCGTCCTCGGACTGGCCACGATCGTGTCGGTAGCCGCGATCGTCGAATACCGGTTCGAAGTCAACCCCTTCTACGACCTGGCCGCGAACCTCGCCTACACGGTCGCTCCCTCCGACCTGCACGAAATCGACCCGACGGGACGAACCACGGTCTACGGGCCGATGGATCATCCGCTCGAGCTTGCGCTCATGCTCGCGCTCGTCTTGCCGTTCGCGCTCGTGCCGATGCTCGAGGAAGCGAGACACTCGTACCGACTCCGCTGGCTTCTCCTCACGGGCGTGCTCCTGGCCGGGGTCTTCGTGACGCAGCGAAAGACCGGTCTGATCGCGGCCGGCGTGGGCGCACTCGCGGTCCTCGCGCTCCGTCCGCGGGCCGTGCGGCGGGCAGTCCCGCTGGGCATCGGGCTCATGCTCATTCTGCACCTCGTGGCGCCCGGCGCGATGGGGTCCCTCCGCCAGCAGCTCGAGCCCACCCGCCTCACGAGCACGAAGTCGATCGGTGACCGTTCCGACGACTACGATGCCATCGTCCCAGACTTGCTGAGACATCCGGCGCTCGGGCGGGGCTACGGCTCCTACGAGCCATACAAATACCGCATCCTCGATAACCAGTACCTCGGGCTCCTCGTCACCGTCGGGTTCGTGGGGACGGCCGCCTACGGGCTCCTTCTTCTCACCGCGATGGCCAGCGCGAGACGTCCAGTTCCGGGGGCGCGTCCGCTGCCGGCGCGGCAGATCGCGGCCCCGATCGCGGCCGTGGCCGCGTTCGCCGTCGGCGGGGCGCTCTTCGACGTTCTCGCGTTTCCGCACGTCACCTACTCGTTCTTCTTCCTTCTCGGCCTCGTCGCCGCCGCCCGGGCCGGACCGCACAGCAACCCGACCTCCCGCGGAGGCTGATCGTCGAGCCGTTCACGGCGGTGCTCGCCCGGAGTCGGCGCGCTGACCGAGCCGATTTCGACGTGGGACCTACTCGTCGGCGCCGGCGTCGCAGGCGGCTCCCTGCGGGCGGGCGTTCCCGTCGATGTCCGTTGCCGGGCAGACGCTACCGCCTCGGTCGATTGCCGGCGAGCCCGACCTCAGATGCAGGTCGACCGCCACGGTGTCCACCCAGCCGGGGTCGGGAGTGCCGTTCAGCGCGAGATCTGTCCCACCGCACTTGGCGGCGTTCGTCCCGGACGAATACCAGACGTTGTAGGAGTAGCTCACCTGCGAGTTGCACATGAAGTTGAACTGCTCGCCGAGGTTGCTGCTCACGACGAAGTTCGAGTAGTTGCTCGTTCCGCTCTCGAAGATCGGCGTCTGGGCGAGGCTGTTGTTCCGGAACTGGACGCCCTCGAAGCGCACTCGCCGGTCGAAGAAGACCGTGTAGTAGCCCCCCGAGATCGTCTCCCCGAAGAAGTTGTTCTCGATCACGACGTTGCGGAACGGCTGGGAGCTGTTCGGATTGCTCGTGAGGAAGAGGCCCATGACTGCGCAGCGCTCGAACCGGGAGTTGCGGATCGTCAGGTTTTGCACGGAGACGACGTGCAGACACTCGGTGTGAACGCTCGCGGAGGAGCGCGTGTAATCGTGGAAGCGGACACCGTCAATGACGATGTTCGTTGGCACCGTCGCGCCGGGTGCGGGCGCCGTGACGAAGGAGTAGGCGTCCGGAGAGGGCCCGTACTCACCGCCCGAGATGCTGACGTCGCGTGTCCCGAAGACGATGAAGTTCGTGCCCTTCGTGTCCTTGAAGGTGAAGTCGGAGATTCCGTCCCACGTCCGCCATTCGTCGCGGAAGGTAAGGCCCTCGATCGTGATGTGGCCCGACTCGAACTCGGTGAAGGCGAAGGAGGGAGTCTGCCCCGCCGCCGCCCTGAAGACGACGTCCGCGCTCGAGGTCTTGGAGGCGTCGAACGTGACGCGTTGGGTCCCATACGTTCCACCGGCCACCTCGACGACGTCGCCGGGCCGGGCGAGGCGGTACGCGCGCTCGAGGGAGCGGCAGGGCGCGGCCTGGGAGCACGGGTTCGCGTCCGAGCCGCCGGGTGCGAGGTGGAGGTCTGCGTTGCCGGTCGAGCAGGCCTCGGTGGAGGCTGTGAGCGTCGCCCGGGGAGAGCGATTGCCGGCGGCGTCCCGCGCCTCGACGGCGAACGCGTAGTTGGTGCCGCACGCGAGCCCGGAAGCCGCGAAGCTCGTCCCTGCGGTCGAGCCGACGCCGGACCCGTCGCGGTAGACGTCGTAGCCGGTCACGCCGGCGTCGTCGGAGGACGGGTTCCACGACAAGGAGACGCTCGTCTGCGTCGATTCCGTCCTCGTGAGGCCTGTCGGCGCCGTCGGTGCCTGCGTGTCCGCGACGGGACACGTCGCGGTCGTGGCGGTCAGGGTCGCCTTGGCCGAGCTGTTTCCGGCCAAGTCGTAGGCGTCGACCGCCAGCGTGTACGTCGTCTCGCAGGCGAGTCCGCTGAACGTATAGCTCGTCGTCGACGAGCTCGCGACGCTAGTCCCGTCCCGGTAGAGACCGTAGCCGGCTACCCCGACGTCGTCCGTCGACGTCTCCCAGGACACGGAGATGCTCGTGGCCGTCTCGCCACCGTTCAGGAGCGCAGAAGGCGCCGTGGGCGGGCTGGTGTCCGACGGCTCACGGACGGGGCTACTCATGTCCTTCACGACCTCCCCGTTCGAGAGGGCGCGGCGGTACACGCGCACCTCGTCGATCTCGCCTCGGAACCACTCGCCCCAGACGGCGTTGCCGCCGACGCGAAGCGGCCCGGCCGAGTCGGTCATGCTCCCCGAGACCGCCCGACTCGAGACCTGGGCGCCGTTGACGTACAGACGAAGGTGGGAGCCGTCGAACGTCGTGGCGAGGTGGGTCCACGCGTTGAGAGGGAGCTGGGACGTCCCTCGCGCGTCGAGGTCGGCACCCCCGATGACGACGTGGCCACTCGGCCGGTTCGAGGTCGTGTCGGCATAGAGGCCGTACGTGAACGAACCCGGGCCCTCCTTCAACACCACGGTGCGCCAGGTCCCGAGTGCGGTGGGCCGGACCCAGGCCTCCAGGGTCATGGCGCTCGAGAGGTCGAGCGACGCCGCGTCGGCCACGCTCAACCAGTCGTCGACGCCGTCGAACCCCAGGGCGCCGCCGAAGCGGCCTCCCGTCGTCGGCGAGGCGCCGGCGGCGAGCCCGTTGTTCCCGAGCCCGGAGGCGTCCCGGATGGAAAGCCCGACAGGGTCGTTGAAGCCGTAGGCGGCGACGAGGCCCGTCGCCCTGGACTCGCGGGCGCCGGCGTCCGGCGCACCGCCGAGTGGGCGCGTCTCGCCAGTGATGTCGGACGTCGGGTAGCCCGGCGGTGCGCCCAGGTCGATCGCGGCGGCACCAGGGAGGAGCTCGAAGTTCTGCTCCTCTTGGTCGACGAAGCCGCTCGGCGCCACGACGTCGGCGGTGCCGCATTCCGTCCCGTTCTCCCACACGTTGTAGTCGGCAGTGACGCCCGTCCGGGCGCAGCCCGTGAAGCTCGTGGCGATGTTCGAGTAGAAGCGCAGGTCGGCGAGCGTCGTGCTCGCCGGATCGATGCCGAACGCGGCGTTGGTCGAGTTGTGGCGGACGAGGAATCCTCTCCAGCTCGCGCCGCTCTGGTCGTCGAGGTAGACGGCGTAGGAGCCGGAGCGGCAGCACTCGATTTCGCTGTTCTCGACGGTCACGTTCGTCGGCGAGGCGGCGCCCCCCTTCTCGAAGAGGAGACCGGCGAACTCGCAGTCATAGAGGTGACTCTTGCGGATCGTGAGGCCGCTCACGCCCGTCACCGTCAGACAGCTCAGCCTGGAGCCTTGGGCGGACGCGTGGTACCCGTGGATCGTGGTTCCGTCGACAGTGACGCTCCTCGCCGCGCGAGTGCCGCTCGCGGTGACGAGGCTCGGGACGTCCGTGGAAGGCCCGACGCTCCCGCCGAGGACCCTCACGCCGTTCGCGCCGTGGATCCGGAAGTAGCCCGTCGCGACCGAGCGGAACGTCAGGTCGGACGCGGTCGAGAGCGCCCTCCAGCCGGAAACGCGGAGCCTTCGGAGCTCGAGGTGGCGCGCGCGGACGTCGAGCCGCCCGACCACGACGACACGGGCACCCGTGACCGGGCGGAAGACGACGTCGCGCAAGGACTTCTTCCGGCGGTCCAGTCGGATGACCTGGCTCCTGTAGACGCCGGGCCGGAGGAGCACCGTCTGGCCCGGCCTTGCGAGCCTGTAGGCGCGGTCGAAGGTCCGACATGGCTTCAGCCTCGTGCATGCGCTGCGGTCGGAACCTCTCGTGGACACGTAGAGGCTGCTCGCAGCCTCGGCCGAGCCTGCGAGCACGGCGAAAGCGAACGTGCTGAGAAGTGCGGCGAGGAGGATCCTGCGTTTCCCGGGGGTGGGCGCGGCTCCCACATCGGGCGCCATCGGCTCTTCGTACGAACCCGGTAATAGCTGGATCGGGGCTAGGCGACGATCACTGTCAACGCCGCCACTCGTCCGCGCCCGCATCCGGGGCACGTCCGAAGGGGCGGCGCTGCCCGTCGATGTCGCGGGCGGGGAAGCTGCTCGGGTTGCCCCGGCCGATCGCCGCCGCGCCGGCGCGGAGGTGGAAGTTCTGCGCCTGCGGGTCGACGAAGCCGCTCGGGGCCCTGCGATCGTTCGCGCCGCACCTCGAGCCCTGGTACCAGACGTTGTAGTTGACGCGGACGCCCGCGCGTCCGCACCCCTGGAAGGAGGGACCGATGTTCCCGAAGAAGCGGAGCGCCGCGACCGTCCTGTTGTCCGGGCCGATTCCGATCGCCTTGTTCGTCGAGTTGTTGCGGACGAGGAAGTTCGCCCACCGTTCTCCGTGCTGGTCTCCCAGGTAGATCGAGAAGTAGCCCTGGCCGCAGCAGTCGAGGAAGTTGTTCTCGATCGTCACGTTCGTCGGCGTCGGGACGGGGCTGCCGGGAATCTTGGTGAAGAGAATGGCGAAGAACTCGCAGTTCGAGAACCTGCTCCTGCGGACAGTGAGTCCGTTCGCTCCAAAGACGTGCAGGCAGTCGACGTGCGAGCTTCCGTCCGTCTGGCGGTAGTCGTGGATCCTGACGCGGTCGAGAAGGATATTCCTCGCCACCTTCGTGTCGTTCGCGCCCTCGGACTGGATGCTGGAGTACGCGTTGTTCGTCGGGCCGTAGCTGCCGCCGATGACCCGCACGCTGCTCGAGCCCATGATCGCGAACCTCGCCGCCCTGACGTTGCGGAACGTGACGTCGCTGGCCTCCCGCCAGGTACGCCAGTGTGGCGAGAAGTGCATCCCGCGGACCTCGAGGTGAGCCGCGTGAACGTCCAGGGAGTCGACGTTCACGCTCGCCCCGGGCGCCGGGCGAAAGACCACGTCCGCTCGCGACCTCTTGGAGGCGTCGGCGGCGATCGTCTGAGCTCCGTAGCTTCCGCCCGCCACCTGGACGATCTGGCCCGGCCTGGCCACCCGGTAGGCGCGGTTGAACGACCGGCAGGGGGCGGTCCGAGAACAGCGGCTCGCGTCAGAACCGCCCGGAGCGAGGAAGACGGTCGGAGACGGCACGCGGCGGGAGGAGACGCTCGACTCCGCCGGCCCAGGAGAGGCCAGGGCGATGGCGGCGGCGGCTGCGAGGACGAGAGGTAAACGGCCCATTCGAAGACGGCGGTCGAGCGGGCGGAAGCCGCGTAGTATGCCCGTACGGGCTGACGGCTGCGTCAGGTGCGCCGAGGCTGTCAGCTCGATGGCGTCGCACCGCCCTCTGGCTCACGACTCCGACGTGCCCCGAGTCGATGCCGGCTTCCGCGGCGATACGTCTCAGCGCGTCCGGCGTGAAGTGCCAGCTCCCGCTCGTGCTGTCGCCGGCGTCATGCGTCGGCGCGCGCTCTCGCCAAGCCGATCGTCCGGAGCATCCGCTGCCTCAGCTCCCACCGGGCGAAGCGGCGGAAGTCCGCGTCGGGTACGCGCTCCGCTCGCCGCACGGCCGCCCGCGCGTAGCCGTAGAAGAACGCAAGTCCCGAGAGCACGACGGGGCGGCTGCGGGCGGCCTTGAGGGAACGAAGGGCAACCCATGGGAGGCTGAAGTGCGCAATGTACGCGCACTCTCCGTGACGGGCGCGCCCGCGGAGCGTCCCGTCGGCACTGCCGAGCCGCCGGTGATGCACGGCGACGAGCTCCCGGAAGCTGCGCGTCCGGAAATCCTTCATGCGCGCGTAGGTCTCATCGATCGTGTCCCAGCCGAGGCGCTCCTGAAGGCCCCCGATCGCCTCGAAGCAGACGCGCGTGTAGCACTTGAGCGCTCCATGGACGTGGTGCGGCGGGATCGGGATGCGCCGAAAGCGGCCGCGCCGCGCTTCAGCGAGGTCGCCGCAGGCGATCCCGAGCCGCGGGTCGGCCGCGAAGCAGGCGAGTAGCTCGCGGAGGTAGTGCGGGGGGAGCTCGACATCCCCATCGAGCTTCATGATGTGCGTGAAGTCGCACCGTCCGACCGCCGCCAAGCCGACGTTGAACGCCCTCGGCGCGGCGCCGCCCGCGAGCCGGTCGCGTGCCGTCTCCGAGCCCCCGCCGCGAGTCTCCACGACCCGCATGAAGGGAACCTCGGGGGCGAGTCGGCGCAGGATTGCGAGCGTGTCGTCGTGCGAGCCGTCGTCGACCACGACCCAGTGAGCGGGCCGAAGCTCTTGCGCGGCGACCGCGCGGACCACCCGCTCGATGTGCGCTGCCTCGTTTCGCACGGGGGAGATGACGAGCACGCGTTCGCCGGCGTTCACCACACATGCAACGCGCCGGGGCGGCGCGAACTTTCGGGCGAGCGGGGAGTGCTCCGCGTGCAAGCGGCGGCCCCGCTGCCGCGTTTGTCTCCCGGAATGTGTGGGATTTGCGGCATCGCGTCCGCCGACCCGGCGCGGCCTCCGCTGGACCGCGGGACCCTCGCCAGGATGACGGACTCGATCATCCACCGGGGGCCCGACGAGGATGGAGCTTGGATCGAGCCCGGCGTCGCGCTCGGGATGCGCCGGCTCTCCATCATCGACCTCGCCGGAAGCCACCAGCCCGTCGCGAACGAGGACGGTGCCGTCCGGGCCGTCTTCAACGGGGAGATCTACAACTTCGCCGAACTGCGTGAGCACCTGCGCCGACGCGGGCACCGGCTGGAGACGTGCGGGGACTCCGAGACGCTCGTCCATCTGTATGAGGACCACGGGGTCGACTTCCTGCGTCACTTGCGCGGGATGTTCGCGATCGCGCTCTGGGACCGGCGGGCCCGCCGGCTCGTACTTGCGCGCGACCGCATGGGCGTCAAGCCCATGTACTACGCCGAGACGCAGGGCGGCCTAGCGTTCGCCTCGGAGGTCAAGGCGCTGCTCGCCGGCGGCCTCCTCGAGCCGCGGCTCGACCCCCTGGGCGCCGAGCTCTTCCTCGCCCATGGTTTCGTGCCCGGGCCGCGCACGCTGTTTGCCGGGGTCCGCAAGCTGCCGCCCGCCTCCCTGCTCGTCTGGGAACGAGGCCGCGTCGCCGAGCTGCGCGAGTACTGGACGCCATGGGACGGCGAGGCCACTCCTTCGGCCGGCTGGGAGGACGACCAAGAGGCCCTGCTCGGGCTGCTGCGAGAGGCGGTGAAGGCGCGGATGGTCTCCGACGTGCCGCTCGGCGTCATGCTCTCCGGCGGCCTGGACTCGAGCCTGATCGCCACGCTCATGGCCGAGCGCTCCAGCCGTCGGGTGGAGACCTTCTCGATCGGCTTCATCGAGGACGGGGACGCCAACGAGCTCGACGACGCCCGACTGGTGGCGCGCCGGATCGGCGCAGAGCACCACGAGATGACGACCAGTGCCGTAGGGCATCCCGAACTTCTCGACGAGGCGATGTGGCATCTGGAGGAGCCGATCGCGGACGTCTCCTGTCTTGGGTTTCTCCTCCTCAGCCGCTTGGCGCGCCGGTCCGTTACGGTCGCGCTCTCCGGCCAGGGCGCTGACGAGCTGCTCGGCGGCTACCGCAAGCACGAAATCGCCTCGCTGGCAGCGGGGGCGCGGCTCGTCCCCGGCCCCGTACGGCGGGCGGTGGGGGCGCTCGCGTGCCTGGGCCCGCCCGGCTCCACCTTCCGGCGAGGCCTCCTTGCCGTGACCACCGACGACCCGGCCGTCCGTCTCCTCGCGATGAGCCGAGTCCTCCAGCCGCACGAGCGGGCCACGCTGCTGAGCCCCGAGTTCCTCGAGCCCGCTGCCGAGGAGGAGATCGCCGCAGTCGTCCGCTCGCACATTCCTCCGGTGGCGCAGAGTCCCCTCGGCGAGACGCTGCACCTCGACACTCGGCTCGCCCTTGTCGACAACATGCTCCTCTACTTCGACAAGATGTCGATGGCGGCGTCGCTCGAGGTGCGGGTGCCATTCATGGACCACGACGTCGTCGCCTATTGCTCGCGCCTTCCCGACTCCCGCCGCGTCTGGCGCCTGCGCCGCAAGGAGCTCCTGCGCCGCGCCAGCCGGGGCCTCATCGACGACGCGATCATCGACAAGCCCAAACGCGGGTTCTTCCACGCGGCGCTCGGGACCTGGCTCTCCGTGCACCGGGAGGCGCTCGTACGCGAGACGCTCCTCGACGGCCGGACGCTGGCGCGGGGGCAGTACCGTCCGGAGGCCGTGAGCCGCCTTGTCGCCTCGGCCGCGGCGCGCGACAAGAAGGCGAGCCAGTGCCTCTTCTCGCTCCTTCTGCTTGAGCGCTGGCAGCGGCTGTTCGTGGACGGTGACGCACCTGGGCTCCGGCCCGAGCCGGCCGAGCGGGTGGCGCTCGCATCCTGAGCGCGATGACTCCGGCACCCGACGTCTCGATCGTCGTCGTCACTCACGAAGGGCGCGAACGCGCCCTGGCGACGCTGCGGTCTGCTCGAGCTGCGACCGGCGGCGTCTCGGCGGAGTGGCTCGTCGTGGACAGCGGATCGACCGACGGCACCCCGGACGCCGTCGAGCGGGAGTTCCCCCGGATGGTCGTCACCCGCCTGCCCAACGTGGGGTTCGCGGCCGCCAACAACGTGGCGCTTCGGGAGGCGCGCGGGCGGTACGTGCTGCTTCTCAACCCCGACATCGAGATCCTGGAGGGCACGTTGGAGGAGCTCGTCGCGGCGGTTGACGACCGTCCCGAGGTGGGGGCCGCAAGCATCGTGCAGCTCTGGCCGGACGGCCGCCTCCAGCGCACGATCCGACGCTTCCCTTCGCCCTCGCGACAGCTCGGCGAGGCCCTCTTCCTCTCGCGCCTGCCGGGGCTCGGCCACCTGCGGGAGGAGGAATGGGACGCAGACGCCTACGAGCGCGAGGTCTCCGCCGACTGGCTCGTCGGCTCCTTTCTGCTCGTGCGCAGAGAGGCAATTGCCGACGCCGGGCCGCTCGACGAGCGCTTCTTTCTCTTCTCCGAGGAGACCGATTGGTGCCGCCGGCTCCGGGGCGCGGGCTGGGACGTGCGCCACTTGCCGCTCATGCGAGCGGTGCACCACACGGGTCGGATGCTGCGCCCGGACCTCTACGCGCAGAACAGCCACTCGAAGCTCCTGTACGTCCGCAAGCACTTCGGCCCGGCCCGGCGGGGAGCCTTCCGCGGAGCGCTGGCGCTGCGCCACGCCCTGCGGGTCGCCGCTCTTGCACCCACAGCGCTCACCCGCCCGGCCGCACGCGGTCGCGCACACGCCGAGGCGAAGGCGCTCGCGGTTGTGCTCGGCCTAGCGCAGCCCCCTGCCAGACCGCCCGGCTGATCCCGCGCCCTCAGAACTCCATTCGGTCCGGCAGCCGAGGTCTTCGCTTTCGAAAGGGGTTCTTTAGGCGGACGCGAGCGTGGTCGTCGAGGCCGTCGCGGAACTCGCTGCCACCTCGCGCTGCCAGAGCTCGAGGACCAGCAAAGACCAGAGACGGGGAGCCTCCGCATCGACGCCTGCGGCGTGCTGCGCGAGCATCGCCTCCACGGACTCCCGGCGGAACCAGCCGCGGCCGACGGCCTCCCCGTCGAGCAATATCTCGCGCGCCCATCCGGAGAGCTCGTGTCGCAGCCAGTCGCTGATCGGAACCGAGAAGCCCTGCTTGGGGCGATCGAGGGTTTCGTCGGGGAGCCAGCCTCGCAGCGCCTGGCGGAAGATCCATTTCTTCTCCGAGCGCCGTACCTTCAGGTCAGCCGGGACGGCGGCCGCGAGCTCCATGACCTCGTGGTCGAGGAGCGGCGAGCGTGCCTCGAGCGAGTGAGCCATCGTGGCGATGTCGATCTTGGCAATCAGGTCGTCGGGCAGGTACGTGCACGTGTCCACCTCGAGCATCCGGTCGACCACGTCGCCACCCGTGGCTGCCTGCCACGGGTGGCGGACGACGTCGACGGCGTCCTCGACTCGCACCTCGGCCAGGAGGGCGTCCGAGTAGAGCGCGGCGCGCTGCTCGTCGTCAAAGATCTGGACGTAGCGCGCGTACCTGCCCGCCGAGTCGAGAGCGAGCGTTCGCGCTAGTCGCCTGGCGCGCTGGACGGGGTGGGAAATCTCGCCGGTGGCCGGCAGCCGCTCGCCGAGGGTCGCCCCCGCGCGCCTGAGCCAGCCCGGAAGCGCCTGGAGGCGGTCGGCAAGCGCGTTGGCCACGTAGCGGGTGTAGCCGCCGAACGCCTCGTCGCCCCCGTCTCCGTTGAGCGCCACGGTCACATAGCGCCTGGTCAGCGAGGCGAGGTAGAAGCTCGGGATGGCGGACGAGTCGGCGAACGGCTCGCCGTGATGCCGGACGATTCGCGGCAGAACATCGATCGCGTCCGGGCGCACGACGAACTCGTGGTGGTCCGTGCCGAACAGCTCGGCGATCCGGCGCGCGTGGGGCAGCTCGTCGAAGGCCTCGCGGTCGAAGCCGATCGAGAAGGTCCGGACCGGCCCAGAGGAGGCCTCGGCCATGGCTGCGACCACCGCGGAGGAGTCGATCCCGCCCGAGAGGAAGGCGCCGAGCGGGACGTCGGCGACGAGGCGCCGGCGGGTGGCGGCGCGGAGGGCGTCGCGGATGCGCTCGCACAGCTCCTCGGTCGCAAGGGGCTCGAGCTTGCGGCCGTAGTCGAGGGCCCAGTACCGGTCGACGGCCACTCGGCCGTCGCGCCAGAGGAGCGTGTGCGCCGGCGGCAGCTTGCGAACCGCCCGGAACGCCGAGAGCGGGGCAGGGACGTAGCCGTAGGCAAGGTAGCGGTCGATGGCCGCGTAGTCCGCGTCCCGCGGGACCTCCGCGTCCTCGAGGAGCGCGCGCACCTCGGACGCGAACGTAAGCCGTCCGTCACGGAGCGCGTAGAAGAGCGGTTTCTTACCCAACCGGTCGCGCGCGAGCAGGAGCTGCCGCCGGCGCGCGTCCCAGAGCGCGAAGGCGAACATCCCGTGCAGGCGGCGGACGCAGGCGGGCCCGAGCTCCTCGTAGAGGTGGACGATCGTCTCCGTGTCTCCCTGCGTGGCGAAGCGGTGCCCCCGCGCCTCGAGCTCCCGACGCAGCTCGCGGTAGTTGTAGATCTCCCCGTTGAGAACGACGACGACCGACCCGTCCTCGTTGGGGATGGGCTGGTCACCCGTCTCGAGATCGATGATCCGGAGCCGCTGAATCCCGAGCCCGATGCCGTCGTCGGCGAAGAGGCCGCGGGAGTCGGGCCCGCGGTGCTCCAGGGCCGCGCACATGCGGGGGACGAGCTCCGGGTCGATCGGAGCCCGATCGGCGCGCACCTGGCCGGCGATTCCGCACATCAGGACATCGTCGAGGAGAGGGCCGGCACCGACTCCGGCGTGCCGGAGGGGCGGTCGCGCCACCTCGCCGGCGCGAGGTTCCGAGCGAGGAGCACGACATCCGACCAGGCTGCAGCGAACAGAGCCCTGATCGTGACCAGATACGCGGAGGCCCCGACGAGGCCGACCCCGGCAAGTGTGACCGGCGCCGGCAGGCCCGCCGAGGTCAGGAGCTCTCGGAGCGGAAAGCCGGCGGCGAGGAGCGCCGCGCTTCCGACCACCGCCGGGGCGAGATCGGTGAGCAACCGGCGCATCGGAACGCCGACGTGGGGCCCGAGCAGCAGGCCGTAGACCCCGACGAGGATCAGGACGTACACGCCGACGACGCCGACGCAGACGGCGGTCAGACCGCGACCGGCCGTGGCGAGCACCACGGAGACGTACACCACGAGGACGGCGAGATTGAAGTGGAGCAGCGTTCGCGGCCGGCCCACCGCGAGCATGACCTGCGGGTAGCCGGTTAGCACGGCGGCGATCATGCCCGCCACCGCGAGAATCTGGGTCGGAACGACCGCGCCGCGCCAGGGCGACCCGAAGAGCCACGGGATCAGGACGGGTGCCACCACGATCAGGAGGGCGAGCAGCGGGACGACGGCCGTCGCGTGCAGCCGGGTGGCGCGCTGGTGGAAACGCCGCAGCTCGGCGGGAGTGTCAGTGCGCGAGTAGATGGGGAAGGCGAGGCGAAGCATGATCCCGCTGATCTTCTCCTGGTAGCCGATGCCGAGCTGGAAGGCCCGCCAGAAGAGCCCCGTCTGGGTCGGGCTTACGCGGGTCGCCAGGATCACGTAGGGGGCGGTTGAGAAGGCAACGTGCACGAGGCCGGCGAGCGCGGCCGGAACACCGAAGCCCGCAATGCCGCGGGCGGCACGGCGGCTTCCCCGACGCATGCCGTACGGCGCCGCCGCGTAGAGCATGAGGGAGCTTGTGGCGGTCGCGGCGAGCGCACCGCCGATGAGTGCCTCGGCGTCGAGGCCCCTCAGCGCGAGCGCGATCGAGAGAGCCGCGCCCACGGCGAGAGAGAGCACCTCCACGACGCTCACCCGGCGGAAATCGAGGCGCCGCCACATCGTCGCGCGAGGCACCGCGCCGACGCTTGCGAGCAGGAACACGGGCGAGACGAGCGCGATGAGCCCGGCCACGCGCTCTCCGAAGAGCGGCTCCCCGAGGGGTCGGGCGAGCGCGAAGGTGAGGGTGCTCAGGAGCAGCCCGGCGACCAGGCTCATCACCACGGCGCTGTCGCGGTCGGTCTGGGTGACGCTCTTCCGCTGCACGAGCGCCGAGGCGCATCCCTCGAAGGTGAGGATCACGGCCAAGGGCACGATGGCCAGCGGGACGGCCGCGCGCCCGAATTCCGCGGGCGACACCATCCGGGCGAGGGCGACCGCCGCGGCGAACGCAAAGATCTCGGCGGCGACGCGGGCCAGAGCGACCCAGCGCACACCTCTGAACGTCGCGTCGCGCAGCGACTCCGAGGGCGCTTGACTGAGCTGGTCGGTCATCAGTGTGGAGGGGCCCGGCGGCCGCTCACCGTCTCGAAAGACGAACGAAGCGGAGTCGAGCAGACTTCCGCTCTCGCAGAAGCGAAGCGACCGGCCCGACGTTCTTCTGGTGATGGCGATCGCGGTCGCGCTCGAATCCGAGCCCAGGGTGGAGCCACGCGATGTCGTGTTTGCGCTGTCGTTCACCACCTGGAGCGGGGCCGTCGGCCGAGGCCTCTGCATGCCCGAGGATCGGCTGGCGGCCGCCCTCCCCTCCTCCGAGCGCGTCCGGCGCCTGCTTGTCTGCGACCCCTACCGCAGCCTGCCGGTGAAGACCGCCCGCACGCTCCTCGGGTCGCGCGAGGCGCCGTTTCCCACCTCAGAGACCGTGGGGCTCCACCAGCCGCTGAGGCTCCGCCGCTTCGACCCGACGAGCGTGCGGGCAATCGAGCGCTCGTTCGCCGCGTACGACCGGAGCGTCCGCCAGGCGGCCGAGGCGCTCGGACTCGAGCGGCCGGCGATCATCACGACGCACCCGCTCCTGGCGGGGTTCGGACGCTTCGAGTGGGCCGGCGCGGTGACCTACTACGCCTGGGACGACTGGGCGGCGTCGCAGCCGCATCGCCGCTGGTGGCCCTCGTACGGCGAAGGGTTCGCACGCATCCGTTCGTCGGGACACCGCGTCGTTGCCGTGTCGGAGGCCGTGCTTCGCCGCGTAGCTCCCACCGGCCCTCAGGCCGTCGTACCCAACGGTGTCGAAGCCTCGGAGTGGCTTCGTCCGAGGCCGGCGCCGCCCTGGTTCGCCGAGCTGTCCCGGCCGCGGCTCCTCTACACGGGAGCTCTCGACGGTCGCCTGGACGTCGCGCAGGTGGCCCGGGTGGCCGACGCGCGTCCAGAGGCCTCGGTCAGCCTCGTCGGGCCGGTTCAGGACGAGAGCCACCTGGCACCGCTGCTTGGCTTGCCCAACGTCCGGCTCTTCCCGCCCGTGGACAGGTGTGAGCTTGCCGGTCTCGTCGCCGCCGCCGACGCGTGCCTCATTCCCCATGTCCGGACCGCCATGACCGAGGCGATGAGCCCGCTGAAGCTCTACGAGTACCTGGCCGCGGGCCGGCCGGTCGCAGCGGTTGACCTGCCGCCGATCCTCGGGGTGAGCCCGCGAGTCGCCCTCGCTCCCGCGGGGGGCGACCTTCTTCCGGCCGTCGAGCGCGCGCTCGACCTCGGCCCCGCGGCGGAGGGGGAGCGACGACGCTTCATCGCGGAGAACGCGTGGGAGCGTCGCTTCAAGCGGATTCTCGACGTCGCTCTCGCGCCGTAGCGGGCGCTGCGTCTATCGCGGCCCGAAGACCCGCCCGGCCCGCCGCCAGGTAACGCCGGCCCCAAAGCCGAGCCTGGAGACCTGGGTCTTGGTGAGTCGGAAGTCGTTTCGGGCCGGGGCACGAAACTGCGGCCGCACCGACCTGTCGCGCGACTGCGCGCCCCAGTTCCACCCACCCGTGATCACGTTTCGATACTGGTTGAGCACCGCTGGGTCGCGGTAGTCGGACTCGTAGCCCGCCTCCACGACCATGCCGTTGAAGACGTTGTTGCGGACGATGAGACCGCGGTTGTCGTTCTCCTGCAGGACGACGGGGGCCTGGACGTTCCAAACGGTATTGCGCGCGATCACGGCGCCGATCGTCCGGTACAGCTGGATCTGCCAGAACGGGCCGCTGACGCGCACGAAGAGGTTGTTCGCCACCACGACGTCGCTGACGCGGCCGTCCTTGATGAAGAACCCCTGGCCGCGGTTGTCGTGGACGTAGTTCCCGCGGAAGACGAGCCCGTCCCCGCCCCACACCGTCTGGAGGGTGTCGTTGTGGGAGCCGTTCTCGATCACGCCGGTGATCTCGTTCCCCTCGACGACCACCTGGCGGAAGTTGGTCAGGAACAGGGCGTCCGTGCTGGGCCGAGCGATGCGATTGCCGCGGATCGTCACGTAGCGGACGGGCGGCAGGTCCGTCGCGTTCGGGTCGGGCGCTCCCGGGACGTTTGCCGCGGTCGAAACAAGCTCGACACAGTTGTCGCAGTCGTGGATCGAGTTGTGCTCGATCAGAAGGTGGTGCGTCCCCCACTTCGCCGACACGCCGCGAAGATTGGAATCCAGGATCTGGATGTGATGGGCGCCCTCGGGCGCGAGGTCGACCTGGCCGTTCACGCGCACCCGCCTCACGCGCATGTAGGAGGCCGTCGGGGAGAAGTTGAGGTCGGCGAAGAAGACGCTCGCGCCTGAAGAAGGTCTGATCGTAACCCAGCCGGTTCGGCTCCCGCTGAGAAGAGCAGAGCCGTAGCTGCCGCCTCGCACGTAGACCGTCCCTCCGTTCGGCGCTCTCCGCACTGCCGCCTGCAGCTCGCTGACCGAGTCGACGACGATCGGCCGAGGCGCGGCCTCCACTCGACCTTCCGAGGACACGAGCGCGGCCGCGGCCACGGTGGCGGCAACGAGGGCGCGCCCGGCCTGACGGCTCGGAGCCGCCTTTGCAGCAGTGCGGTGCAGGGGCGTAAAGATGATCGCGGACGGTGATCGCGGGACGACGGCAGCCTGGCTGATCAGCCGCAGGCCGGACGGCCGCTCGATGGTACGCATCGCCGGTTTGGGCGCTGTGTGCACCGTGTTAGCGTCCTGTAAGGCCGCCGCCGCAGGGAGCCGCGCGGCAACGGGCGGAAGCAGCGCGAGAACCTCAAATCCCCGTGACGGATACGTTCCTGCGGCAGGAGCGCCGAGATCGCCCAAGACGAGCGTGCTCGCGGCCTCCTCCCGCAGCCACGCGCCGAGCCTGCGGTTGTAGTCCACGCCGAAGGTGCGGGAGCCGAACGGAGTGAAGTCCCGCGCGCCGACGACCGCAAGGCCGACGTGCTCCCGCTGCAGCGCACGGACTGCGGCGAGCTCGTCCGCGGGAGAGTCGAGCAGACCCGGGAGCAACATGAGCTCCGGGAGCGCGGGCCGGCGAGCGGTCATGAAGTAGAGACCCCCGTCCGAGGGCGCCGCCAGGATCGCGTCTCCCGGTCCCGTCGTCTCCCCCACGACGTCCACGGCAGCCTGGATCGCCGGGGCCGAGCGCTCGTCGGCGATGTACGTGCCCCGCGCGGTACGGACCGGCGTCGTGCGGTCGGCGTAGAGACCGACGAGCGCATACAGCGCCAATCCCAAGGCGACGGCGCCGAGCGCGGCGAGCACGGCCGACCGCGCAGCGGGCCAGCGGTCCGCGACGCGCTGGTGGAGGAGGCCGGCGAGAAGTACGAGCGGTGCCGCGTAGTACGGCGCGTACGAGCCCTCGCCGGTGAACGCGTTGTAGGCGCGGAGACCGAGGGCGGTGGTCGCGGCGAGAAGCGCGAGGTCGACCGCCCAGGAATCCGAAAACGGCGGGGGGCGCCGACGGACGAAGCGCGTGCCCGCCCACGCGGCGACGGCGGCGGCCAGGAAGGGCAGCCAGCTCATCCCGATCGTCAGGTGATGGACTTCCTGCTCGATCGCCGCGCGCTGGTCGGGGAACGCCCCGACCACGCGGACACAGATGTCCAGCGCGAGCAGGGCCGCGACCGCGGCCGCCGGGGGAGCGGCTGCGGCGAGCAGGCGATGCAGACCGCCGCGCCCGGACTCGCGCCAGCCAACGACGCCCGCGACCAGGCCCGTGAGTACGAGCCCGTAGACCGCCCCGCGCCCCACCAGGCCGGCGAGGCTCTCGAGGGAAAACGGCATCCAGTGCTCCTGGGAGCGGAAGCCCGCCTGGCGGATGAAGTCGACCGGCCACAGGTTCTCGGTGAAGAGCCGATTCGCGCCCGCCTGGGCGGCGAAGACTCCGAGGATCGCTCCGGCGATCGCGACGGCCGGGAGAGCAAGCCGAACCGCCGCAGCGCTCGCCGCCCGGCGCCCTGCGTCGCGCCAGGCCCCGATCGCATACGCGACCGACGCCGCGACTGCGACGGCGGCGAACTCGGGCCGTGTGAGCGCAACCAGGCCGATGGCCACCCCGGCGAGCCACAGGCGACCCCGCGTAAGCGCGAGCAGCTGCAGCAGCAGGAAGAGGAGTCCGATCGTTGCCGAGTTCGTGTGCGGGAGGACGAAGTTGAACGCCGTACCGGAGAACCCGATCGCCAGCAGGACCGCCGTCGCCAGGCCCGCCGCCACGGGCCGCAGCCAGTGCCGCGCCAGGGCGTAGAAGACTCCGAGGATCGCGGCGGCCTGCACGAGCCCGAACACGAACGCAACGGTGAAGCTCGGGCCGAAGAGGCGGAAGGCGCCGGCCAGCCCGTAGAGCCCCAGCGGCCCGTAGAAGTAGCGTACGTCTCGGTAGGGCACGTCACCGTGGGCGACGAGGTCCGCGGTCGTGAGCTCGGCGCCGGCGTCGATCTCGGGGTTCCCCCACTTGCGCCAGGTCAGCCCCACCATCAGCATGAAGACCAGCCCGAGGACAACGAGAGCTGCGGCGTCCTGCGTGAGGTGAAGGTGTCCGGCCCGCGCGCGCTCGGGGCACGTCGCGCTCCGCGGGTCGACGCTCACGATCGCGCCGGCCGCAGCGCGCCCACCAGGACCCCGACCTGGTGGCGGGCGACGAGCACGACGCCGCCGCAGTACAGCACGGTGCCCACCGCACCGGCCACGAGGGTCGCGGGCAGTCCGTCGGCGAGCAACTCTCCGACGGCCGCCCCGGCCCCGAAGGCCGCGGCCGCGAGCGCGAGGAAGCGGAGCGCGTCGCCGGCGAGCTCCCGCGCGAGCCCGCTTGCCCCCGGGCCCGCACCCGTCCGCACGAGGACGACGGCGAAGAGCGCCGGCGCAACGGCCAACACCGCGATCGTCCCCTCCACCCCGAACACCTTGCTCGCGACGACCGTCGCCGCGACGTGGACGACGAGCAGCGGTAGCGCCAGCACGTTGACCAGGCGAGCGCGCCCCAGGGCGAACATGAACGGGAGGAGCAGGTTCACCAGCAGCGCGAAGACCGTCCATGAAACCAGCAGGACTGTGAACGTGCGCAGCGTCTCCACCCCTTGGGCGTCGAGGCTGGCCGGGAAGAGCTCATGGATGAGCGGCGCGCCGGCCGTCACGAGAGCGGCCAGGGCGGGCGCCACGAGCAGCATCGCATACCGGAAGCCGACTGGAACGGTCGCGGCCACGACCGCGCGTCGCGCGGCCCGCGCCTCGCGCGTCATGTCGGGGATACGCGACATCCCGAGCGCCACCCCCGTGCCGGCGACGAGGTAGCTCGCGAAGAGGTAGGCGTAGGACAGCACCGTAGCGTCGCCGGGCGCCGAGTGGCTGACGTAGGCGAGCGTCACGACAAAGAGGGCGCTGAACGCGAGGTAGACCGCCGTGCGGCCCAGGAGGAGGCCCGACCTGGCAACGAGCGACCGCAGGCGAAAGGCGCCGGTTCGGGGGCCCAGCCCACCGGCAGCGCGCAGACCGGCGAGCATCCAGCCCGAGGTGACCACCGCCATGGCGAGCATCGACCAGCCCAGGGTGAGCTCGCCCGCGCTCGACATGACGGCGAGGTACGTGAGGAGTCCCGCCAGCGCGCCGGCGACGTAGCTCGCCGCGACGGTCGTGAACCGCCCTCTGATGGCCAGGACCGTGGCACCCCCCGCCGCCCAGAGCTGGAGGACCGTCGCGGCGCCGAGAACCGGCAGCGCGGTCTCGGTGACGACCCGGTCCTCGGGCGCGAGCCCGGGGGCGAGCAGCTGGGCGAGGGGGCCCGCGAGCGGCCCCGTGGCAACGAGGACGGGAACGGCGAGGAGCCCCAGCCCGGCCGCAAACTCCCGCACGCTCAGGCGGGCGCCGGGCTCCACGAGCAGCGGCACCGAGGTGAGGCGCAGGCTCTGGCTGAAGACGCCGAACGTCGTGTAGAGGGCGAAGGCGACGAAGAACCCGTCGGTGCGGCCGGTGACGCCGAACTCGCTCAGGTACAGGACTGCCTGGATCGCCGAAGCCGCGGCCATGGAGAAGGTCGCGAGCGACATCGCCATGCCTGCGCGCGCCTCCCGCCTGCGCATCGGCGCGGCGGGCGCCCGCAGCAGCCGCGCGGGGAGCGGGTGGCTGTATCGGCCCATGTGGACTACGGAGTGCCGTTGATGTAGTGCTCGGAGATCGTCGCGGCGCCGAGGGCGCGATCGTAGACAGCCAGCTCGTCCAGGACGCCGGCGCCGAAGAGCGCGCTGCCGCCGCGCGACATGAAGTACAGGGCCGCGTTGGCGAACGGTCCGGCGCCGGTCCCGCTGGCGCTCTTCGCGTACGCGATCGGCTGCCCGTCGACGTACGGCGTGATCTGCGTGGCGGACGGAGCGGTGGCGTCGAGCACGAACGCGTAGTGGTGCCAGGCGCCGGCGCTCGGGCGCGTGAACCTCGCCGTGTTGCGGGAAAGGTCGCGACCGATTCCCACGCTGAAGTCGCCGTCGGAGCTGTTCGGAACGACGATGAAGCCGCCGTCGTTCTGGTTGAAGTTCTGCGTCAGCTCGAGCGCCAGGTCGTCGTCGTCGGCGAAGGCGTCCCACTTGAGCCAGAACTCGACGGTGATCGCGCTCGTCGCGGACAGGTTCACGTTCGCCTGGGCAAAGTCGTCGCTTCCGTCGTAACGCGCGGCGACGTTGACTGGACCGGCCAGCCCGCCGGGGACACCAAAGGTCACGCCACCACCGGCCGTCGCGGGACTCGAGCCCCTGCTGTCGGCGAAGGTCGTCCCGCCTGTCTCCTCCATGCGCCAGTAGCTCACGAGCCCGGCGGTCGCGAGGACGGAGGCCTCGTAGGAGGCAGACTTGACGCTGAGCGACTGCGTCTTCGTGGCAGTCAGGCCGTCGTCGTCCGTGACCCGAAGACCGACGGCGATCGTCGCGGCGCTCGTATAGGCCCTGGTCGTCGTCGGCGTCGCGCCCGTGTTGACCTCGTAGGTGCCGTTGCCGTCGAGGTCCCATTGGTATCCGACGATCGTCCCGTCGACGTCGGTGGAGCTCGAGGCGTCGAACTGCACCGTCTGGTTCAGGACGGCCGGATTCGGCGTGATCGTGAGGTCCGCAGTCGGTGCCGCATTGCCGACAACGAGGGTCTGCGTTTGGATGTCGGTGCCGTTCGAGTTGTCCAGAACTCGGAGGCGCACGTTGACGACCTGAGCTGTCGAGTAGGAGCGATTGACGATGCGGTTCGTGCCCGAGTCGGTCTCGAAGCTGCCATTGCCGTCGAGATCCCACTGGAACTTCACGATCGACCCGTCGGGATCGAAGGAAGCGCCGGCGTCGAACCTGACGTTGCGGTTGGGCCTCACCTGGGTCCGCGACATGGTGAAGCTCGCGATCGGCCTGCGGTTGGTGCCCGACGAGGCGTAGTGGTCCGCGATCGTGGCCGCGTCCAGCGCCTGGTTGAAGATCGCCACCTCGTCCAGGTCTCCGCCCCCGAAGAGGCCGGTGCCGGCACGGGACATGAGGTAGAGCGTCGCGTTCGCGAACGCGCCGCCTCCCGTCCCCGAGTCACGCTTCGTGTAGGACACCGCCTGCCCATCCACGTACGGGGTGATCTGCGTGGCCGCCGGCGCCTCGGCATCGAGCACGAACGCGTAGTGATGCCAGGTGCCCGTGCTCGGCCTGGTGAAGAACGCGTTGTTGCGCGTGCCGAAGCGCCCGATTCCCACGCCGAATGTCCCGCCGAGCTGCGGGGCGTCGGGGTCGACGAGGAAGCCCCCGTCGTTCCCGTTGAAGTTGTTCGTGAACTCGAGCGCGAGTTGATCCTCGTCCCGGTAGCGAGTCCACTTGAGCCAGAATTCCACGGTGACGGCGCTCGTGCCCGAGAGGTTGACCGGAGCGCTCGCGAAGTCGTCCACGCCGTCGAACCGCACCGCCGTATTGGCATCGCCAGCGACTCCGCCGGCGACCCCGAACACCGGGGCGCCTGTCGCGCCACCCGCCGCCGTGGCGTGGCTCGTTCCCTTGCTGTCTGCGAGGGTCGGGCCCGTCGCCTCGCCCATCCGCCAGTAGCTCACGAGCCCCGCCGTGTCGAGGATCGTGTCGCCGTGCGCGCTCACGCCGCCGGCGTTGACGCCGAGCGGAAGGGTGGCCACGCCTGTCTTTCCGCCGGCATCCGTGACCCGCAACCCGACGTTGACGGTGGCGACCGAGGCGTACGTCTTCGACGTCGTCGCCGTCGTTCCGGTATCCAGCTCGTAGGTCCCGTTGCCGTCGAGGTCCCACTCGTACTTGACGATCGCGTTGTCCACGTCGCTCGACGCGGACGCGTTGAACTGGACGGCCAGGTCGACGATGGCCGGGTTCGGGGACGCGGTGAACGACGCGGTCGGCGGCTGGTTGCCGACGAGCAGGGTGTGCACCTCCGTGTCGGTGCCCGTCAGGTCGTCGGTGACTCGCAGCCGCACGTCCACGCCGCCCTCGGCCGCGAAGCCGCGCGTGACGGTCGGGTCGGCGCCCGAGTCGAGCTCGAACGATCCGTTGCCGTCGAGGTCCCACTCGTACCTCGCGATCGTGCCGTCCGGGTCGCTCGAGGTAGACGCGTCGAACGTCACTCCGACGCCCACACCCGCGGGGTTCGGCGTCATCGTGAACCGTGCGACCGGCCGCCGGTTCGTGCCGAAGCTTGCGTGGTGCTCCGCGATCGTGGCCGCAGAGAGGGCGCGGTCGTAGATCGCCACCTCGTCGAGATAGCCGCGGCCGAAGAGGCTCGCGCCGGCCCGCGACATGAAGTTCAGCACGGCGTTGGCGAACGGTCCGGCTCCGGTGCCGCTGTCCAGCTTCGTGTACGGGACCGGCTGGCCGTCCACGTACGGCGTGATCTGCGACGCGGCGGCCGCCGTCGAGTCGAGCACGAACGCGTAGTGGTGCCAGGCGCCCGCACTGGGCCGCGTGAAGAACGCGTTGTTGCGAGAGCCGCTGTTTCCGATCGCGACGCCGAACCTGCCGCCCTGCTGGGGCGCGTTCGGGTCGATCAGGAAGCCACCGCCGTTCTGGTTGAAGTTGTCGGTGAGCTCCATCGCCAGGCTGTCGTCGTCGGCCCAGGCGTCCCACTGGAGCCAGAACTCCACCGTGAGGACGCTCGTGCCCGAGAGGTCGACGTCGGCTCGGGCGAATCCGGTTGCGCCGTCGAAGCGGGCGGAGCCGTTCGGGTCGCCGGCCACCCCGCCCGGAGTGTTGAAGGTCACGCCCCCGCTCGCCGTGGCGGACGTCGTGCCCTTGCTGTCGGCGAAGGTGGGCCCGAGAGTCTCACCCATGCGCCAGTAGTGGACGAGTCCCTGCGTGTCGAGCACCGCGTCGCCGTAGGAGCTGACTCCCCCGTTGTTGACCGTGACCGGCAGCGTCGCCGTCGCCGTCTTCCCCCCGTTGTCCCCGCTGTCGGTGACGCGCAGGCCCACGTTGAGGGTGCCCGTCGAGGTGTAGGAGCTCGACGTCGTGGGACTCGCCCCCGTGTCGGTCTCGTAGGTCCCGTTGCCGTCGATGTCCCACTCGTACCTGACGATCGTGCCGTCGGGATCGCTCGAGCCCGAGCCGTTGAACTGCACCGTCTGCCCGACGATGGCGGGATTCGGCGTCGCGGTGAACGACGCCGTTGGCGCCTCGTTGCCGATGACGGTGATCGTGCGCACGGTCAAGTCCGTTCCGCCGTCGTTGTCGGTGACCCGCAGGCGGACGTCGAACACTGCCTCGGCCGTGTAGGTCCGCATGACGATCGGGTTCGTGCCCGAGTCGGTCTCGAAGGCGCCGTCGCCGTCGAGGTCCCACTCGTACTTGGCGATCGTGCCGTCGGCGTCCGTCGAGGCGGAGCCGTCGAACGTGACGACCTCGTTGAACCGGGGGCGCTCCGGCGTCGCCGTGAAGGCAGCGATGGGAGGCTGGTTGGAGCCGGCGGGATCGAGCGTGACCTCCGCGGGGGTATTCGGCTGCACGCCCATGTCGGAGAAGAGGTTGTACGTCGCCTGCTTGATCCGGATGTCCTCCTCGTTGGAGAGGGCCCACGACCACTGGATCGTCCCGGGCGAGAACACGAGCGCTCCGCTCGGCGCGGTGTACTTGACGGCGTTGACCGTGCCGGGCTGGCCCGTCGGCGGGAACGTCGACCTCTGGCGCCCCTCGTCGAGCAGCCAGCTGTTGTCGTTCGCGGTCTGAACGTTCGTGTTCGAAAGGCGCTTGACGCCGACGGGCTGGCGCGAGGTGTATTGCGCCTGCGTCGGGACCGCGTCCCACTCCCAGCCGACCACGTTCGCCCCGATGTTGGTGGTCGCGTTGACCGGGATGCCCGTGTTACGCCAGATACGGTCGCCGGCGAACTCGTTGTTCGCATTCCGCGCGGGGATGGTGAGCGGGAAGTTCGTGGAGTCGTTGTCGCCGACGTACATGACGCCG